>JAGVIE010000035.1 GCA_020056225.1 Bacteroidota bacterium | reverse complement strand
CGGAGACATTCTGCTATCGGTTATCAATCACCGGTGCAATTTGAATTAAATAATTTTTTGTCTTAACTTGTTGTCCAGAAAATCGGGACAAGATCAAACTCTGTCCTCACTTACAAAATCCATTCTTATCTGTAGGTTCTTCCCAATAATGTACCCGCTTTTCGTTCCTCTAATCTAATGTTATGGCAAGTTATTAAAAGTTTAACATATTGTCAAGTTAAATTCCAAAATCCCCTCTAACCATAGTTCAACCCCAGCGAGAGGGGATACAGGGGTGTGTAACATGAGCAAAAAACATCTCCCCCTTTTTTCCAAGGGGGAGATTATAGTAGGGGTCATAAAATCCCCAGCCCATCCATCCCTCTCCCATTCTGAGCCGTTACGGGCGAGGGTTATTCCATCCCTCTCCCCCACGGGGAGAGGGATTATAGGGAGAGGGTCACCCAAGTCAGGGTGTGGGTCTCTCAGTCTCACGGTGTCGGTGGCGGTGGTGTGGGCGTCACCGGCTCATGCCGTACACCTATATCCTTTATCACCCTCGCCGCGAAATACTCATTGTAAAAATCCGTGTTGCTCACTCTCAGCGTCTCAATCAACCTGTCCATATCCTCATTCAATAATTCATCCGCCGCATTGAACAAATCGATGAGCGCTGTCGTTGCACCCGAGCGTATCGCCATACCGCTCTCCCGCTCGCCAAGCGCAGCGTTGAAATTATTTATTTTCGTATCCAGATCGGTGATCATCGCAATCGTCACCCCATACGGCTCAAGTGCGGCACCAATCGTATTCGCCTGTGTATGTATCGACGTCGCTCTGCTCACTAACTCTGTATCCCTCAGCTTCTCTAACTTGCTCTGTCTTACATCGGCAATATCTTTCACCTCGTTATTCTTTACCTTCCTCGCATACGTATACATCGGTGCGGCTATTGCCATTAATGCGCTGACAAGACTGTCTTTGGCTTCCTGCTTCGTTTCGGTTTTCCCTGCAGTCGCATCACGCTTAGCAATCGCTTTACGATGTATCTCCTGCACCCGCGCAGTAAAATCGTTCTTCAAAGCTACGAATGCCGGTACAGTTGTAACGATACTCTCATTATTGCCTAACAGTGTCGATACAGCTTCGTACATCGTAAGTTTATTTTCCAATTCTTTATTCATAAATTTCTCCTGAATTTTTTATGTTGTTGAATAAATTATTTTATTTTGGATCTCCCTCGATAGGATCTCCCGATATTTCCTGCACTGCTAACTTGTATCCGTCATTATTTTCTCCTTTCTATATAAATTATACCCGTCAACTTAATCCTCCCCCTACCAAGGGGAGTCTCATAGGAGGGATAATAAAATCCTCTGCTCTTCCATCCCTCTCCCCCTTGGGGAGAGGGATTACAGGGTGAGGGTAAGCACTAATAACCCATAATTCATAATTCCTTCCGTTTTCCTCATTTCCTTTTTCGCTTCTTCCATTTCTCCGTCCCCGCATGACACCGCGTCACCCGTATATGCCACCGCGTCATTCGGACATCTCATCTCTGCAACAGGTTCTCTCATTTCTTTAATCGGTTATTCAATTTCTTCACTCGGTGACTCCATTTCTTCAACCTAAAATGTCACGGCGTCAGCCGGAGATGTCATTGCGTCATCCGGACATTCCATTTCTTTAAACCGAGGTCTCATTTCTTCATCACGTGAGTCTATTTCTTTTCACCTTTATTCTATTTCTCAAATCTCATGTATCAATTACCGTAGAATGCAACGTCCTCGTTCTCAACAAAACTGCATTTCTCTTTCCGGGAATGGCAATACCCTGGCGGCGAACCTGCTTCTTCTTTCAAATTTGGAATAACTTCTGGCTGGATTAAACGATTCACGATCGCCATCCCGTGACTTAATCGTCCGTTCATTCATATGTTCTAACTTCGCCTCCATTTTGCGAATGCTCCAAATAAACAAAATCAATATTAAAAAGTCAAGTCCTCCATCATCGACCTCTCCCCTCAAATCCTTGCACGAATGCGCATAGAGAAGAGTACTACACCTGCCCCTCCGCATGATACGAGCTACGCACAAGTGGTCCCGACTCTACATGCCTGAAACCCATCTTCAATCCGGATTCCTTCAGCATCTTGAATTCATCGGGATGAACGAAACGATCTATCGGTAAATGTTCTTTGCTCGGCTGGAGATATTGACCTAGAGTTAGTATGTCGCAATTGATCTTACGTAAATCATTCATCACATCAATTACTTCTTCTGTTGTCTCTCCGATACCAAGCATCAAACCGGTTTTGGTGTTGAGCCCTCTTCGCTTTGCACGCTCGAGAAGTTCAAGAGACCGGTTGTAATTTGCCTGCGGTCTGACGGTAGGGTAAAGTCTCGGAACTGTTTCCATATTGTGGTTGAGAATATCGGGAAAAGCATCGAGCACGATGTTAAGCGCGAATTCGTCTCCTTTGAAATCGGGGATAAGGACTTCTACTTTTGTATTAGGAGTTGTTGCGCGAATTTGTCTGATAGTTTCAGCGAATATCTGTGCACCGCCATCGAACAATTCATCACGGTTGACCGAAGTAATAACGGCATGACGGACACCCATTGTCTTAACTGCCTCAGCAACCCTATGCGGTTCCTGTGCATCTAGTTCAGTCGGCTTGCCGGTTTTCACGGCGCAGAACCCGCAACTTCGTGTACAAACATCACCGAGAATCATGAACGTCGCGGTGCCGTGGTTCCAGCATTCTCCCATATTGGGACATCTTGCCTCTTCGCAAACCGTGTGAAGATTTTTACCGTCGATCAATTTTTTCAGATGAGCATACGTCTCGCCCGACGGAATCTTCGCTTTCAGCCACTCAGGACGGCGGAGAGTTTTATTTTCTTCTATGTCAATTCTCATTTTATTTTACCACTGATGATACGGAAAAAGCACAGATCATCCCAGATTCAATCCGTGGCATCTGTGAAAATCCGTGGTTAAATTATAGTACTTTTTCCGAATCGTAATTCTCAAGCAACTTGCAAACTGTTTCCAAAAACGTTCCACCTAAAGCACCATCAACAATGCGATGATCGAATGCGAGAGTTAAATGTGCAATTGATCGAATGGCAATTGCATCATTGATAACAACCGGACGTTTCTTGACCGCACCAGTCCCGAGTATAGCAACTTGTGGTTGGTTAATAATCGGAATTCCGATTAAAGTATTGAAGACGCCAAAGTTGGTTATAGTAAATGTCCCTCCTTCAATTTCAGATGGTACAAGACGTTTGATACGCGCTCTTGTTGCAAGATCGTTTAGCGAACGCGCAAGTCCCACAAAATTCTTTTCATCAGCATTTTTAATGACAGGAACAATCAAACCGTTTTCTGCCGCAACCGCTATCCCTAAATTGACGAACTTCTTTAAAATAATCTTATCGCCATCAACCGATGCGTTGACGAGCGGGAATTGTTTCAAAGCTTTAATAACCGCGTCGCAGACAAACGGCGTGTAAGTTAATTTGAATCCTTCACGTTTTTCAAACGACTCGGCATTCTTCCTTCTCGCCTTATCAACATTCGTCATATCGCATTCATGCACAGCCCAGACATGTGGTGATGTGTTTACGCTTTTCACCATATGTTCCGCCATCTTAGCGATGACATTACTCATCTGCAAAATTTCATATTGAGGTGATGGATATTTCTGAGCTAAATCTCCCGACTCAATATGTTTTAAAGTTGTTTCAAGATGACCTACCGGAGATGGTGTTGCTGGTTGAGTAGTTGATAGAGACGGTTTACTTACTTGCCTTGTGCTCACATATGCAAGCATGTCTTTCTTTGTAACACGTCCGCCTTCACCTGAACCGGGTAGTTGCTCAAGTTCTCCCATCGAAATTCCTTCTTCGCGAGCTATGCTGAGAACAAGAGGAGAATAAAATCTTCCGCCGATTGGTTTTTCGCTAACTGGAGTTTGCGCGGATGGAATTTGGATTGCTCCTTTTAAAGGCGCGGCTTTGGGTACATCGGGAGATTTTGATGGCGATTCAACTGATACTGCCGATGCGTCTGTTTCGATCTCAGCAATTACAGTACGGACTTCCACTGTTTTTTGTTCTTCAAAAAATATTTTTGTGATAACGCCAGAGGCAGGTGATGGAATTTCAGAATCAACCTTATCGGTACTGATCTCAAGAAGTGTTTCATCTTTCTTGATTTTATCTCCCGGCTTTTTGTGCCATTTGACAATCGTACCTTCGGTGAGACTCTCACCCAATTGCGGCATCACAACTTCTACTTTTGACATATAACCTCTCTTCTAATATTCAATTTAAAAATTTGATAACTCTTGAAGCGCAAAAACAACATCAGCCGTTTGAGGAAGCATTGCATTCTCAAGTGTCGGTCCGTATGGAATAGGACAATCTTTCGCAGCAACTCGTTTGATCGGCGCATCGAGTCGTGTGAATGCTTCGCTTGCAATGATAGCTGTAATCTCTGCTCCAAATCCACCTGTCAATGTATCTTCATGAACGATTAAAACTTTTCCTGTCTTACGAACCGAATCAAGTATCGCATCTTTATCGAGCGGATTAAGTGTGCGGAGATCTATCACCTCAACACTGACACCCGATTCTTCTAACTTCCTTGCAGCTTCGAGTGAACGTTGTACCATCATTCCCCAAGTTATAACTGTGACATCATCTCCATGCCGTACGGTTTTTGCTAATCCAAATGGAACAAGATAATTCTCATCAGGTTCCGGAGAAGCGGCGAAACTTGCGCGATATAATCCCTTATGTTCAAAAAACATTACAGGATCGTCGGAACGGCACGCGGTCTTCAACAAACCTTTTGCATCTGCGGCATTGGATGGTATTATAACTCGAAGACCGGGAATATGCGTGAAGAATCCTTCGATAGATTGGCTATGGTATAATCCGCCATGAATATAACCACCAACCGCAACACGAACGACCATCGGATTTGCCCATTCATTGTTGGAGCGAAAACGCATCATCGCAACTTCGTCGCGTAACTGCATAAAGGCAGTCCAGATATAATCGCCGAATTGAATCTCGACTACCGGCTTATATCCCGCAACCGATAATCCAACAGCAGTGCCGATTATGCTTGCCTCGGCAAGCGGAGAATTGAAAACTCGTTCCCATCCGAATTTCTTCGTTAAACCTTTCGTCGCTGTGAAAACACCTCCTTTATCGCCGCCAACATCCTCGCCGTATACAAGAATTTTAGGATTGCGTTCAATCTCCTCTGCCATTGCATGGTTGATGGCATCGACCATGACAATTTTTTCGCCTTTATGTTCCGGTTCTTTAAAACCTTCAATCGGTACAATTGTCTTTGGAGAATAAACATACTTCATTAAATTAGCAGGATCCTGCTGTAGTTCCGTTTCAACTTCATCAACCGCTTGTTCGATTTGATTTTGAACTTCTGTTTGAATCTTTTTAATATCATCTTCGTTTGCGAATTTATTTGAGAGAAGATATTTCTCAAAATTCGGAATCGGATCTTTAGCTTTGTCTCTTGATAAATCATCTTCACTACGATATTTTCTTTGATCATCTGATGAAGAATGCGGCAGCAGACGCACTGTGTGTGCAAGTATCAAACTTGGTCCTTTGCCGCTTCGCGCACGTTCAGCCGCTTCGACTGCGACTCGATGAGATTCGATAAAATCGCAACCATCAACTTCATACCGGCTCAGTCCGTGATATCCCTGAACAACTTCGTAAATAGATTCACCGGCTGTTTGCTCCTTCTTGGTTACAGATATTGCATACTTATTATCCTGAATAACAAAAATCACTGGAAGTTTTTCACGCGATGCCCAGTTGATCGCTTCATGAAACTCTCCCTGACTTGTTGTTCCTTCACCTGAAGAAACATAGACAATGTCTTTTGTGCCATCTTTCAACTGCGCCAACGCTGTACCGACTGCCTGAAGAAATTGTGTCCCTGTTGGACTTGATTGTGAAGGAATTCTCAATTTCTTATGTCCGTAATTGAACGGCATTACAAAACCGCCGCTGCTCGGTCCGCTGGCACGATGCATCGCTTCTGCCAAAATTTCCTTTACTGTGTAACCCATGCTTAGAACATATGCAAGATCGCGGTAATATGGATATGACCAGTCTTCACCTTTATTCATCGCGAAAGCAGTAGCAACTTGTATCGCTTCATGTCCCGATCCACCGATATGAAAAAATAATTTTCCCTGTTTTAACAGGAGTAAAATCTTGTCATCAGTTTTCCGCGCAGTGTACATCAACCTGTATGCTTCTAACAGACGTTCTTTTGAAAGAGCGACTGTCTTGGATTTCTTCTCTTTTAAATCGTTTGATCTCTTCATTGAAGACATTCTATTTTCTTATTAGATAAAGTATTAATTGTTGAAATAAATATATCATTGTCAACTGGTATAGTATGCATCCCAAAAACTTCACTGAAACGTGATGATATCGAATTGATAACATTTTGTAAAGGGACCTCGTTCCCGATGATTTGTTTCATTGAAGTAACACCTTTATGAAAAATTCCACAAGGTATGATGCGGTCAAAATATGGAAGATCCGTGTTTACATTGAGCGCGAAACCGTGCATCGTAACCCATCTACTAACCTTTACGCCGATAGCGGCAATTTTATCACTGCCAACCCAAACACCTGTGTAATTTTCTTCACGATGTCCGTTGATACCGAAATCCTTTAAAGTTCTAATTATAACTTCCTCAAGATCCCGAAGATATCGATGAGTATCAAGATAATAATTGTTCAGATCGATAATCGGATATCCGACAAGCTGGCCCGGACCATGATACGTAATGTCACCCCCACGATCAATATGAAATACATCCGCGCCTGTCGATTTTAATTCATTTTCACCTGCGAGTAAATGCGCTTCATCGGTGCTTTTGCCGAGAGTGTACACGTGCTGATGTTCCGTAAGCAAGAGAACATCCGGAATTTTTTGTCCAACTCGAAGGTTGAAAATCTTTTGCTGCAATTCCCAACAATACTTATAATCTGTAAGGTCAAGATCAACAACTTGGATATTCATCACTAAGCGTACACAGGAATTCGTTTATATTTCGTAACGGAATTCTTTTTAAACTTTCTTAAAATCTTTGATGTAGATTCTTGTGAATAAATTCTTTCACCGCAGTTTTCGCAATAATAATGCTCAATATTTTTAAGGAGACAAAGCTTACCATCATACCAAAATTCAACATCACCTCGTCTTTTCAACATCGTATGTTTACAGACATTACAATTCATTTTCTTCTCCTGATTTTATAATTAATCCATTCTGCATCTTTAGGCTCATATGCAGTAATAATCCACAATGGGATACTGTATGATACCAAAACATGCAGTACCCTGTTCTTTTTCGTCGCACCATAGATTAAACATGTGGGACCATATTTATCTTCCGGATACTCTTCGATAATCTCACCATCTCTCACGGACTCGACAATTTCGATTTCCGATATCATTCGCTCTGCCATCTTTTCAATTGCATGATGGGTAAAGTAATGCTTACTCTTTATCCCTTTTTTAATTTTATCAATATCCATACGTGACAATCGAATACTATACTTATGAGCGCAAGAACTTCTTCCGATGATCGGATAAATAATCTACAATTTTCGTTCCAGCCGCCGCACCCGGACTTACGACTATCTCGCGAGCATATGCAATTCTGAAATCATCATCACTCATTAAACCTTTTTCTTCCAACACTTTCATCATCGCGCGAAACTGAATGTAAAGCTCTTCAATGGCAAGAGTTTCGTTCGATGTGTTGATAGCTTCGTCTTTCATTTTGATCTCCTTCCATTATAATAATTTGTCATTAGTCATTGGTTCTTCGTACTTCGTAAACAGTACTCTTTACTCTAAGCTCTATGCCCTTGGCCCTTGGCTCTCTGCTCTTACTAGCCACTTAAATATGAATCGCATGACCTTCTGCATTTTCTGCCGCTTCCATAATCGCTTCTGAGAGTGTCGGGTGAGCATGTATTGTATTCGCGATTCCTGCCGGAGTTGTTTCCAACGTTTTTGCCAGTCCGAGTTCCGCAATCATTTCTGTTGCATCGGAACCAAGTATATGTGCACCTAACAACTCGCCATACTTTTCATTGAAGATCAATTTAACAAGACCATCCGTCTCACCGATTGCGCGTGCTTTGCCGCTCGCTGTAAAGGGGAATCTTCCAATCTTCAGTTTATGTCCTAACTCTATCGCTTTCTCCTCGGTCAATCCAATACTTGCCATCTGCGGCTGACAATAAGTGCAACCGGGTATATTATCCCAATCGATCGGCTGTGGATTTTTACCTGCAATCTTTTCAACGCAAATAATTCCTTCTCTCGAAGCGACATGAGCAAGCCAAGGTGGACCTGCTACATCACCAATAGCATAGAAGCTGTCAACATTCGTCTTACCGAAATCATCTACTTGTATCCAACCCTTTTCAATCTTGACTCCAATACTTTCGAGGCCAATGTTTTCAATATTTCCTTGTACGCCGATAGCAACAAGCACTATATCCGCACTCAATTCTTTCTTTGCGTCCTTTGCGGTTAATACTACTTTCGCTTCTTTGCCGGTTGTAACACTTTCCACTTTGCTTTCAGTCAGTATTTCTATTCCTGACTTCTTTAAATTACTTTCGAGTAGTTTTGAGATTTCCTTATCTTCAATCGGTAAAACATTCTGCATCATTTCAACAAGTGTTACCTTCGTGCCAAATGCATTATAGAAATACCCGAACTCAACACCGATAGCTCCGGCACCGATAATGATCATCGACTTCGGTGGCTGCTGCAACATCATTGCTTCAGTGCTTGAGATAATCTGTTTGCCGTCGATCTTCACGTTTGGAAGTGTCCGCGCTCGCGCACCTGTTGCGATGATGATGTGCTTTGCTGAAACTGTTTCAACGGGATTACCGTCTTTGCTGACTTCAATCTTTCCTTTTCCAACAACCTTTCCAAAGCCGGAAATCAATTCAACTTTATTCTTCTTGAAAAGATATTCAACACCTTTTGAGTTTCTAAGGGCAACATCCCGACTTCGTTTAATAATTTTCGGAAAGTCGAACGAAATATCTTTTGCCGATATTCCAAACTCTTCCGCCCGGTGAAGATGATGATAAACCTCAGCGCTTTTTAGAAGCGCTTTGGTCGGTATGCATCCCCAATTCAGACAAACACCGCCGATTTTGTCGCGTTCAACGACCGCAGTTTTCAAACCAAGCTGTGCGGCTCGAATCGCAGCTACGTAACCGCCGGGTCCGCTTCCGATTATGACTACATCAAATTGTCGTTCTGGCATTGTTTTCTTCAATAATTGTTAATGTTGATGAAAAAATATAGGAAAAGGGAGAGGTAAAGTCAAAGAAGATATGAACGAAGGAATAATTGACTAGTGGAATGATGGATAAATAGATTATTAGAAAAAAGGAATTCTAATAGGTCCAACCTACTTTAGGTTTTTGGATTTACATCCCAGATGAGTTCAGTCATACTACCTTTAATTATTTTCCGATTTCTTATTTAGCATAGCGTACAACTCAGTCAGAACACTACCCGGCAAAATTAGGAGCGCATCAATGTAACGCTGATAGTCCTTGTCGAGATCCTTATCATACTTAGTGTACTTTGTCGAGGCGTGTGAATAATCATTTCTTATCTTTGTAACCGTATTAAAATTCTTAGGGAATGGTTCTTCAAATAACTTGCTGCACTTCTTCCATTTGTTTAAGATTTTACTTCTTACGCTTAAATCAGGTTCAGTAAACAATTTCCTATTCAGCTCACCTATTCGATATGAGAGGTTCATTTTATCACTGAAAATTGCTTCAACTATCTGTGCTCCGATGTTTATCATCCTGCGTCTATCAATAACGCCTGGACTTGCAGTTCTCATCCAATGCCAGAGTTGAGCTTGATTCACTAAATCGAAAATAAGCTGTTCTGCATTCTCTCCAAAAATCTCTTTGCTGTATGGGAAGATTTGCTCTATTCCATCTTTTGATATCTTGAAGAGCTTTGTAACGAAACTGATAATTGGTTTCGCCTCACTCGATAACTCCCACCAATAGACTTGAGAATCATTCCATATTCTTTCAGTAATATCTTCTTTCTCACCTTCACTTAACCTTGCAAGTTTGCCCTTTAATATAAAAGAGTCAAGAACTTCCTCAACAAGCGAATTAGTCAAATGAAGAAATTCTTGGTCACCCTCGTCAAAGTCTCCTTCTAAAATAGATTTCCATTGTGATGGAGAGACCTCAGATTGGTATGCCTCTTTTACTGCCATAAGAATTTCATCCCTTAGCTCTGGCAGAAGTAATATCGGTGTCCTCGTTCGTAGATTTATAAGGTCAGAAAGTTTCATTTCCTAATGTTTAAATTTTCTAGACATGAAAAACTAAATATTCCTATAATAACTTCTCTGCGTTGTGGAACTCTAATCACTAAATTAAACCCCGTGGATTGGCTTGCTGAGGGCTTTCACCAACGGGTTTAATTATCCGTCTAAATAATGGATTATTCCCAAAATTTATAATTCATCTCAGCAAGCTGTTGTAAATGTATGAGAAAATGAGTACAGAATCAAATGGTGGTTCACTTTTTCTACCGCCTTGAAGCTGTGGACATGAGCAATCCCGTAAACAGGTTTGTGGAAACGAAGAAGATGTTACTCCTTAGATAAGATCTGAGTTGTATGGAAGAAAGCTAATTATGTTTAAGTGGAGGGTTGAAGCCCTATCCGAGAAATCGGATGGGGCTTTTGTTTATCTATAAATATCCTTTCTGTGTCCAACTCTTAAAACGATTAGGTCCGAGCCGTCAATGTCAAAAATTATTCTGTAATCTCCTACCCTGAATTTATATGTACCAAGTTTTGGATCCGTCAATTTCTTCGCATGTTGAAAAGGATTATGCGAATATTCCTCTAATTTTCCTAAAATAAATTTTGCAATTTCTCTATCAATCTTTTTAATATCTCTCAATGCACGGTTGGTTAAAACAACCTCAAACATTTCTTAAGTCCTTGAGCTTTTTAACCTTCCCGGCTTTATAATCAACTCTTGCTTCTTTTATCGATTCGATGTAAGATTTGCTCGAAAGCGCTTGAACATTTTCAAGCATATCTTCGAGAGTATCTTTCATAGTTTCTGAAATCAGGAGCTTTAGTTCTCCAGTAGTCAACTCGCTAACTTTAATATTGAGGTTGGTTTTCTGATTCATTAGATTATCCCTTCTTTCCCTCTGAGACCATTTCGAGATAAGTTCGAATGGCATCTTTAATATTTTCCAACGCTTCTTCCATTGTATCTCCTTGACTATGGCATCCCTGCAGCAATGGGCAATGGACATCAAAACCATATTCACTTTTATGAACAACAACTGGATATTTCATTTTTCTCCTTCTTATCTATTTAGTTACATTATAAATATAAAGCCAATAACAATAAAAGGCAACTACTTCGAAGTTTACAAACTTTACTCGGTAAATCGGGCGTGGCTTTTTTGTTCTCATAGCCTCTGGGGGAACAACTGACGGTTCGCTCGTCTACTCTGTCCGATTATTTTTATTTTTTAATTTTTAATTTTGAATTGTTCCTTGCATTTACTTGCCAAAATTGTTATTTTTATCTCCATCATGCTACAACCGAGATGACCACAGAAAGTCCCGCGGAACAAAAATCCGTTGTTACCAACCGGAAAGCCCTTCATGATTACTTCATCATAGATAGGTTTGAAACGGGAATTGTACTTAAAGGAACCGAAGTAAAATCTCTCAGACAGGGACTAGCGAACCTGCAAGATGGCTACGCATTACTTAGAAACGGCGAAGTCTGGCTCCTCGGTATGCACATAGGCCCGTTTGAGAAAGGCAACATCAACAACCACGACCCTAAGCGCGACCGGAAGCTCTTGATGCACAAACGGGAAATCCGCCGGCTCATCGGCAAAGTTGCAGAAAAGGGGTTGACACTAGTGCCCTTGCGTGTTTACTTCAAGAACAACATTGTGAAGATCGAGTTAGGTTTAGCACAAGGAAAGAAATCGTACGACAAGCGAGAAGCGATTAAAGAGCGCGAAACAAAGCGACAGATCCAGAGAGATTACGCAAGATAAATTATAAGACTTGAGCGTAGAGTTGTGAGATATCAGATGTGAGTTATGAGATATGAGTTGTGAGTTTTTTACGTTTTTGCGCCTAAGGCGCATCCGCCTCTGGCGGAAATTTTTACTTTTGAATTATATACAGTTTCAGCAATTTATTTTTAACAACTATCATTATTTTTCTTAAGGAGCACAAGAAGTGTACGTACCAACGAAGATCTTTTTCACCAAGGGTGTAGGCAGGCATAAAGATTATCTGCAATCATTCGAGCTTGCCCTGCGCGATGCAAAGATAGAGAAATGTAACCTCGTAACCGTATCCAGTATTTTCCCTCCCGGCTGTAAACGGATCCCAACCGACGAAGGATTAAAGATGCTTCAAGCCGGACAAATTACATTCGCAGTCATGGCACGCAACGCAACGAATGAACCAAACAGGTTAATAGCATCTTCGATCGGTGTTGCTCAACCCGCCGACAATTCACAGTACGGATATTTATCTGAACATCATCCATTCGGTGAAACAGATGAGAAAGCCGGCGAATATGCTGAAGACCTCGCCGCCACAATGCTTGCAACAACATTAGGTGTTGAGTTCGATCCGAACATCGCGTGGGACGAACGTGAACTGCAATATAAAATGAGCGGAAAAATTGTTAAAACGTTTAACATTACACAATCGGCAGAAGGTGATAAGAACGGTCTTTGGACAACCGTTGTAGCAAGCGCTATCCTATTACCATAACCAAATAAAAAAGTCGAAGGCGCCCTTCAGTGTGTGAACCGCCCCCCAGGCAATTCTTTTACTGAGGCGCCCTCGACCTCATAAAATAAACCGATCCCTCTCATCAGACACTAATCATGATTGAGTAATTATAGTTACAATCGCTGGGGAACTCTCGATGATAAGCTACCCATTTTATCCACGGTGTACTGACTCCTGAAAATATAAAAAATCAATTTTATATTGTCAAGAAAAATCTTGCAATCATTAGAAGTTTTATACAGGTATGTGATTTCCAGCGAAATTCGATAAGGTTTAGAGAAAATTAACTATTCGTCTGAATGATATCTCTGTAGATTTTCATCGTATTTTCTACATAAGATACGGTTTCGCGTGAACTTCCGAAATAACCGCTGCGGGGTCTCCCATCGTTCCACACCGCCTGATGTAAAGAATAATATCTTTTTGATAGCAGCGGAAGTATTCTCTCAATGGAATTCCAGTCGTTCGGATTCTCTCCCATATATGCCGCAAGCTCCTGAGCATCGTAGATGCGGGAAGGTCCGGCATTATAAGCCGCAAGCGCCAATCGTAAATGATCGTCGGACCGTGTATTATTAAAGAGCTGAAACAGCTTCGCGAAATAATATACACCACTTTGTATATTTCCGGCTACAGGATGTGGCTCATTAAATTCGAGGTCCTCTGCAATTTCGGCGCTTGTCAGAGGCATCAGTTGCATCAATCCGACTGCTCCCCTCCGACTCGATGCAGAAACATCAAACTGCGATTCCTGCGCGATGATAGCAAGTATGAGACGATGATCGATACCATATTCAGAAGAATATTTTTTTACCAATCCGAAATCCTCAACCGAAAGTTTACCCGATACTGAATAATTATCTTTTTCATATAAACCAGTCTGACGGATCAAATGATCATTCGGCGACTTCCAGTAATCTTCCGATCCTAACGGCGTATAGCCCTTCACTGTAATCAGCGAAATAAAGACTACACCAACGAACCATCCGACTATTCTAAAAAATATGATATTCATTCAATAATTGATATTAAATCTACTCTAAATTAACTATTTTTTATTTCATCACAAAATATTGTACAATCAGGAATACGTTTACTTGGTTGAACGTTTCTCTATATCGGCAATTTTATCTATTCGTTTTTGATGTCTGCCTCCGCCGAATGGTGTTTCTAACCACACCTTTACTATCGACTTAGCCAACTCGCTGCCAAGAATTTTGCCACCGAGAGTAAGTACATTCGCGTTATTGTGCTCTCGACTGCTTCTTGAGGAGAATTCGTCAAAACAACAAGTCGCTCTGATGCCTATTACTTTATTTGCCACAATCGCAGACGCCAGCCCTATGCTATCGATCATAATACCGCGCGAGGCACCGCCTGATGAAACCATTTTAGCTACTGCATAAGCAAAATCGGGGTAATCACAGCTTTCCTCACTATTGGTACCTACATCGGTAAGATTATAACCAGCATTCATCAGAAACGGTTTCAATATCTCTTTCAATACGAAACCTCCATGGTCACTGCCGATGACAATCGTCTCTTTACCGGATGTGAGTGCTTCCTTCTGTGTTCCGGAAGCAGTCGCCGCTTGTTTTATTTCTTTCTTCAACTCAATTTTGAGATTTAGTTGCTTAGCTCTATCGCGTGCCGCATCGGTGATGATTGTTCCTTCTTCATAGAATACTATTCTGTCTGCTCTTCGAACCGCTTCGAGAATTATTTGTTCGGAAATAAGTTTCTTGGACATATTGCTTCACCAAAAGTTATGGTTTTTTGATTGATGAATTACCAAGCTCGACGACTTCGAGCTTTACTCTGGCTGTTCCTGGCCCGATCAACTCAAGCGACTTCGCAGCCGCCAATGACAGGTCGATTATACGGTCGTCTTTAAATGGACCACGATCGTTGATTCTTACAATAACGGTTCGACCGTTTTCAATATTTGTTACGCGGACACGAGTGCTAAACGGCAGTGTTTGATGCGCCGCCGTCATTTCATTCATGTCGTATGTTTCTCCGTTCGATGTCTGACGTCCGTTAAATTCATCTGCATAATAAGAAGCGACACCTTCCTGCATCAATAGGTGAGTATCGTTCGTTTCATTTGAAAATTTTTCAGATGTGAAACGCGGTGAAGCTGTACATCCAGCCAGTAACATGCTTACCAATATTACGCCTAATGAATTTGTAATGAATCTCATCAGAGAAAATCTACCTTTTGCTTCCGTCTAAGATAATCAACGATCTCTTTGACATCCTGAGTTTGACCTTGTTTGCAGACAAGAACCGCATCATCTGTGGCTATGACAATAAGATTATCGACACCGATTGTAGCAACGAATTTATCACCGGCATAGACCAGAGTGTTTTTAGTATTCTGGAGAAATGTTTGTCCGGTCACCGAATTTCCATCATCATCCTTGCCCGATATTCTATAAACTTCGTCCCACGAGCCGACATCACTCCAACCGAAATTTCCTTTCAGGACGTAAACTTCTTTCGCTTTCTCCATCACTCCATAATCGATAGAGATTCCCCTGATAGTACGATACGCTGTTTCCAGGATATTGTCAAATTTCTCACCGCCAACCGCTTCATCGATTTTTAATAATTCCGAATATACTTCAGGCAAGTGTTTCCCGATCTCGGTCATTATTGTGTCAACGCGCCAGATGAAAATACCGCTGTTCCAGAGAAAATCTCCGCTCTGTAGAAATTGTTTGGCTGTAGTTGCGTTCGGTTTCTCGGCAAATGTTTTAACTTTATATACACCGCGCGAAAAATACGGGTTCGTTTTGTCATCCTCATCAACTACCTGAATATATCCGTAACCAGTTTCGGGGCGTGTGGGCTGGATCCCGACTGTGATGAGTTTGCCCGATTCGTACGCGACCCAGATCGCAAGTCTGAGAACTCGCCTAAATTCTTCTTCATCATGCATGATATGATCTGCCGGGAGAACAACCATCACCGCATCAGGATCCATCCTTCGGACGAATAATCCTGCAAGTCCTATACAGGGCGCAGTATTCCTACCGAGTGGTTCTTCGATAATATTTTCGTCCGGGACGTTCGGCAGTTGTTTACTTATCGATTGCTTCTGAACTTTATTCGTAACGATCAGAATATTTTTCGGTTCGATGAGATCGCTGATTCTCTGTACCGTATTCTGAATCATTGTTCCTTTGTCAACGATCTCCAATAACTGTTTGGGGGTCTTTTCACGACTCCGGGGCCAAAATCTTGTACCGACTCCGCCTGCCATTATCACCGCATAAACATTTGGCATATACTAATCTACCTTCCTAATGAATAAAAATACGCGGCACACGCGCCGCTATGTTTGTTAGTACTTCGTATGGCACTGTGGCGACTTTATCGGCGAGTTCCCATACCGATATTTCATCTTCGCCGCTTTTTCCAATCAGAATTACATCGTCACCCACATGCACATTTGCTTCAAATCCTATATCGACCATTATTTGATCCATGCAGACAATCCCAACAATCGGAAAGCGCCGTCCATTTATCAAGACTTCACTATTGTTGCTCAGTCCGCGGCTGTATCCATCCCCGTATCCGATTGGTATAGTTGCAATCCGTGTTCTCTTCTGTGTAAAATATTTCCGTCCGTAACTGATGCTCGTGTTTTGCGCGACTTCCTTGATGAAAACGACATTCGATTTTAACGTTAAGATAGGCCGGATGGCTACGCTCTCGGATGTTTCTCTGGACGGATAGATCCCATACAGCATTATCCCGGGCCTAACCATCGAGAAATATGTTTCCGGCATATCCAATAATGCGCCGCTGTTGGCAAGATGGATATGCGGGATTTCAATCCCCATCGATTTGATTTTCTTAATGACACTTTGAAAACGATCGAGCTGGTAGTGTGTGAATGCTTTATCTTTTTCATCTGCTGATGCGAGATGACTGTAAACTCCGACCACTTCGAGGTGAGGCATACGGCATGCGCGCTCGATGAATTGCGGCGCGTTTTCAGAATGAACTCCGATTCGCTCCATACCTGTATCGATCTTTAAATGTACCCGCGCTTTTTTTCTATTGTGCTGGGGCACTTCGTGCTCAATTCGTTCTGCGATTTCAAGCGATGATACGGTAATCTCCAGATCATTTTGAATGAACTCCCGAATCTGACTTCCAAGTACTCCGCCCAACACGAGAATAGGAATATTTATACCATTCTGCCTGAGTACGATACCTTCCTCTAAAAATCCGACACCTAAATAGTCAATACCAAAACTCATCAAAGCTTGAGCAATCTCGACCAGTCCATGACCGTAAGCATTCGCTTTAACAATCCCTATAATTTTGACGCTACCAGTAACATGTTTCTTGATACCGTCATAATTATCCCGCAGAGATTTCAGATCTATTTCAGCGCGAGTAAGACGCATGCAAATTTAATTTCTTCATCTTAAATAAAAAACCCACGCCAACCCCGACAGATTCGGGATCGTGTGGGTTCTCGTAATAAAATTCATTATCTTTTTTCAGCAACTCGTATCCGATTAATTGCTCGATCAAGCGCAGATTTAGTATCCGCGCTTTCATTTTCAGTCAACTTCCCGATCAGCTTATGTTTTGCCCGATCACGGGCAGATTCAGCCCTGCCTTGATCGATCTCGTCATGTCGTTCTACAGTTTCTGCCAGTATGACGACATGATTATTCAGCACATCAACAAATCCGCCGCTCGTGGCAAAGAATATTTCCTTTCCGGATGGTTCCTGAAGCTTCAACGTTCCAATACCAATCTCGGCGAGCATCGGCGCATGGTTAAATAAAACTTGAAATCCACCCATTACACCCGGAGCGCTGAAACTAATAACATCTCCGTTGAAAATAACTTTCGTCGGGGTGATAATTTCAAGTTTGAATGTTTTGTCTGCCATGATCTCTACTATGCGGCTTCCTTCTTGAAACGTTCAAGTACATCTTCGATTGGTCCAACCATCCAAAACATATTTTCGGGAATATGATCGTACTCGCCTTCTATAATGCCTTTGAAACTTCTGATCGTATCGGACAACTTCACATATTTTCCTGGCATATTCGTAAATTGTTCCGCGACAAAGAATGGCTGCGAGAGAAACTTCTGAATTTTCCTTGCCCGCATTACAGTCAACCGGTCGTCATCGGATAATTCGTCCATGCCGAGGATGTTGATGATATCCTGAAGGTCTTTGTAAGTTTGGAGAATTTCTTTCACGCGCTTGGCAACACCATAATGTTCATCACCTACGATACCGGGATCGAGAATACGCGAGGTAGAATCGAGCGGATCGACTGCGGGATAAATTCCCATATCAGAAATTTGTCGGCTTAATACTGTAGTTGCATCAAGATGACTGAAAGTAGTTGCTGGCGCCGGATCGGTCAAGTCATCGGCGGGAACGTAGATCGCCTGCACCGATGTGATAGAACCCTTCTTTGTTGAAGTGATACGCTCCTGAAGTTCGCCCATCTCCGTACCAAGAGTAGGTTGATAGCCGACTGCCGATGGCATTCTTCCCAACAATGCCGATACTTCCGAGCCTGCTTGAACAAATCGGAAAATGTTATCGATGAACAAGAGTACATCCTTCCCTTCTTCATCACGGAAATATTCAGCCATCGTTAGAGCAGTAAGTCCGACACGTTGACGAGCACCGGGCGGCTCATTCATCTGACCGAACACGAGAGCGGTTTTATCCAACACTCCTGACTCTTTCATCTCCAGCCAGAGATCGTTTCCTTCACGTGTCCGCTCACCAACACCACCAAAAACAGAGTAGCCGCCGTGGTGAAGCGCGATATTGTGAATCAATTCCATAATTACAACTGTCTTACCAACACCTGCACCGCCGAATAAGCCGGTTTTCCCGCCTTTTGAATAGGGCTCCAGCAAGTCGATAACTTTAATTCCTGTTTCAAACATTTCTTTACGAGTGCTGAGACTTTCAAACGAAGGTGGCGGGCGATGAATAGAATATTTCTTCTCGCTCGTGATTGGAGGCAAGCCGTCGATCCCTTTTCCTATAACGCTGATAAGTCTGCCAAGTGTATTCGGTCCGACCGGAACTTCGATTGTAGTTCCGAGGTCGTAAGCAGCCATACCTCTTACCAAGCCATCAGTTGAATCCATTGCAACGGTACGCACACGCTCTTCACCCAAATGCTGTTGGACTTCGCATATCAATTCATCATCGATTCCCTCGATATTCTTTCGTGGGATTTTTACCGCGTTCAAAATAGATGGAAGCTTTCCACCTGAAAAATCAATATCGACAACCGGTCCGATAACCTGGACAATTTTTCCTTCGTTCATGCAGTTCCTTAATAAATTATTCGTTTCTTCCTCCCTACGAGAACAGAAACCGGTATTAACGATGTTCCTTACGGGAGGTTTTACCTGAAAAGACTTGTCAATATATGGATTTTAATGGAATAATACAAAATACTCTTTGATGCGCGATTACAGGTTTATACTATTTGACATTTAAGAATAACTTTTGTACTATACTCCCGAAACCGTGGAAGTAAATGTATGCGATTCCAGACAATTATCATATCGGCAATTTTGATCCTATTAGCCCTGACAGCTTGCAGGGATAAAGGGACAGAGCCATATGTAAAAAGCATTTGGCTGAGCGCTGAAGACATCGGTGTGACGGATGCGTCCATTCACGTTATCCTTTCCAATGACAACAAGTCGAGCAATTTCTCACTAAAGCTTAATGGTAATACTATCCTTTGTGCCAACGCACGCGATACACTGATATTCAGTGACTCACTTCTTCCTAAACATACTTACACATACAAAGCATACCGTCTCAATGGCAGCATAGTCTTTGACTCAAGCGATGCACTTACAATTACTACTATGGATACAACGAGCCACAATTTTACGTGGCAGATAGATACATTGGGAGATGGCAACTCAAGTGTATTGAATGATGTAGCAATTATTAATGATACTCTCGCATATGCTGTTGGTGAGATTTATAAAAAAGATTCGACGGGAAATTTTGAGACAGAACCATATGGTGTTGCTAAGTGGAATGGAAAGCGGTGGGAGTTAATACGTCTCTATGCGGTAGCCCCCCAAGGATATAATTCACTTCTTGTTCCCAAAGGTGTATTTGTCTTCTCAGAATCAAATATTTGGATTGCAGGTGGCGGTGTATTTAAATGGAATGGATCAAGTCAATATGTAACACCGTACTGGATAAACACATTTCCCGGAAATCCCAATCCGATTTGGACAACAGGGCAGTATGCTCAGAAGCTTTGGGGAATCTCCACAAACAATCTTTACGTTGTAGGTACGAGCGGAGCGTTGGCGCATTTTGACGGCAACAGTTGGCAGAAGATGGAGAGTGGAACGAGTGTGGCGATGCAAGACATCTGGGGTTTGAGGAATTCGCTTACAGGACATCAGCAAATTCTTGCCACTGTATGTCCGGCTTATGGTTTAACTGGCACTCGGCTTCTAAGCATTAATGAGAATAACAGCGTGGACACTATTCCGTGGGTTGCTGGGAGAGGAGCGCGGTCGATATGGTTCGATAGCATGTTGAGACTCTACGTATGTGGGGATGGTGTTTTTAGGCGTGAACCAGATACACGTTGGCGAGAGATTGCAGGGATTACATTGATACCGGTGCGCACTGAGCGGCTACGTGGAAGAACAAGGAATGACCTTTTCGTGGTCGGAAACTATGGAGCAGTTGCCCACTTCAATGGCTTAAATTTCAAGTTGTTTCCTGAGGCAGCAGCAGCACTTGTATACACTTCGCTGGACTTCAAAGGAAATCAAATGGTTGCCGTAGGATACACATCCTCTAATGCTATTGTATTGCACATGCGGCGGTAAAGTGTAACAAAACTCATATGGCTACACACGAGCGCTCGCCATCTAACAAAACCGGGCATCGGTGTTGCGATCACCAACGCCTGGCCACAACACAAACAATCATGTCGCAAGTAATCCACGCAGGGTGGATCGATGCCCTTTTGTTTGCATAGGCATCATGCGCATCCATCCTGAATTTTGCAACTTGTAGTTTCCATGAGGAGAAAGAACAATGAAAACAATGATAATAGTGTCTGTCAGGGTCACAGTTTGTGTTGTCATCCTGTCATCGTTTTTGAACGGCCAGACTACGCAAGAATATATCGACGATCCCACTCGCGACAACACGGTAGGACTTCCGCCCCCTTCCTTTCCGGTTTTAGGGATGGCGCAGGCGACCGCCATCATTACAACACCAGACGGTTTCGACAACTTTAACCTCGGTATCACATATGCTGAACCGCACATGTCAACGAACCCATTGAACCCGCTCTGGTTCTTCGACGCGTTCAATATCAACACTGCTTTCCGGACAACTGATGGGCTGAACTGGACCGCATCCTCGCCGGACTTTGGCGCAGGAGTAGCGGTGCAGGGTGATCCTGTCACTGCGTACGATAGCCTCGGCAATCTCTATTACGAAACACTTTATGGCGACCCAGTAGTCGGGTCCGTAGTCGGTTCCAAAGTAATACGGTCTACGGATAACGGTGCAACATGGACTCCCTCGATCACATCGATTGTCGGTGTAGACAAAAACTGGATCGCATGTGATCAAACGGCAGGACCATATGCAAATTATGTATACACGACTATATCGAGCGGAGGTGGGGGAAACTTCGCTCGCAGTACTGATTTTGGTGCAACTTGGACAACGACATTTTCCCCGAGCACTCAAACCCTCGCCGGCATGATGGTAGCAGCGGGGCCGAACGTTTTAGGCGGCAACAATATCTCCGGCGGGTGTGTGTATGTTGTGACGCATTCGGGATCGAATGGAGCTGGGATCTACACATTTTATTTGTCAACGAACGGCGGATTAACCTTTACTCAAAAGTCGAGCAACCAATTCTCCAACTACATCGGCACCGAGATCGATCAGCGCTCAACGGTACAAGGGATGCGCTGCCGTCCCTACCCGATGATCGCTGCGGATAACAGCTTCGGTCCGTATCGTGGAAGGCTCTACCTGGTGTATGCCTCCAACAATCCATCGGGTAACGGCAACAGGTCGGATATCTTCCTGCGTTACTCCACAGACCAGGGTGCAACGTGGTCTATCGATAGAGTTGTAAACGATGACGGCATTTTCAGCAACTTTCAATTTCATCCCGCTATTTGGTGCGATAAGGAAACGGGAAGACTCTATATCAAATTCTACGATACGCGTAGGGTGCCAACGAGCGACAGTATGGATGTGTATGCGACATATACCGACGATGGTGGAACTACGTTTGCACCGAACCAACGGCTTACCAACCAAACCTTTAAGATCAATTTTACTGACCAAGGCGGTCCAACCTATCGAGGAGATTACAATGCTATTACGTCAAACTTGTATGTTTCAGGAGCTGTCTGGACGGATTTCCGTAACAACAACTATCTGGGGATGTTTAGCTATTTTCCCGATTTTGCGATGCTCGTTTCACCAACGACCAGCACTCTCACTGCAACGGGTAGCACCATTATCTACGTGAAAGTTCCTGCTGTGAAGCTCTACACCTACAATGCCAGTTTTTCGGCTACAGTTTCACCGTCCTTGAATATTAGTATAAGTTTTCCAATGGGAAACACACTCGCGGCTTATCCCGATTCGATACCGATGGAAATTACGACCACGAATGCCTCTCCTGGGACGTATACTGTTACAGTCATCGGAGCGAGCCCCAATGGCACGCCAGTACATAAGCGAACCGTCTCCGTTACCGTACCGGCAGTACATGTCTCAGTCGACCAGAAGCTTGCGGATGGCCAAACATCAGTTGACAGTATCGGTCATTGGGAAGGCGGTCCAAACTTCGCAACGTACGCTGTGCCAAAGGAATTCTCATTCCCATCAGGCACAAATGAAGTGTTGCGTGGTGCTCAAAAGCTTATCTCTTCGCAAAAATACAACAAGTGGAGTAAAGACGATACAGTGACAAACCACCGTAAGTTTGGAATCGAGGGTGACTTTCCAGATGTATTAGTTTCACAATTTAAAGCTACCTACTCCACCGTAGTAATAAAAACCGAGCTCCTTGATGCCCCTACAATAAATAGTGGTACTATAGAATTCAGAGACCCATGGTATGTTGGTAATACATCTCAGTATTATGAATCACCTTACGGATATAGAAACTTGGGAAATTCAGCGATCTTTGAACAACGTTCTTCACCGTTTAATCCAAACACTAATCCTAGCGGATCGGGGTCAGAATTCAAGGGCCTATTCTTGAATCAAGACCCAGTGAATACACCGACCTACTACTCTGTCCGCGCGTTGCAAACGCAAACAATTGGTGGTTACCAGAACTGCAACTTCCTCGGTTGGAATGCAACTGGTCAATCACAAGTTACTCAATCATCAAACACTGAGAGTCCGGTAATCTTCAAAGGTGCAAATGATACAGTGAAGGCAAGATATAAAGGACATCTACTTTCCTCAACATCAATGGCATTTTCATTGTCTAACCAACGTAAAATAGTTTATTCAAGTGGCAGCCGTTATGTAGTATACGTTTCCGGCGGTGATGTTTGGTGTACTAAATATAATAACGGGAACTGGTCAATGGAGACATTAATTTCCACAGGAAACTCAACAGCAAAAAATCCTTCGATTGCAATTTATTGGCCCTATGTCCATATTGTTTGGGAGGGAAAAATTGATAACATCAATTACGTCTATTATCGCCGATACGATGAAAATACATCAACGTGGGATAATATAGTACAATTAACAGCCGTTGATACCGGCTTTGATGCAACACCGGTACTAACAACGCAGGAAGGAAAAGCGGTAGTAGTATGGAAACAATGTGATGGTGTACCGCAATTTGTGGGTAGTAACTTTAAAGTACGCTTTGATCCGTTAAGTAGTTCAACACAAAACTATGATCTTGGATTGTTGCAAGGTAAACAACCTAGCATATCATTTTTGCATAATAGTATTCCCATTTCGCTTGCATATATTAATGAGAATGCAAAGGTAGCTTTCCTACAATTTACAATTAATCAACAAGGAAACCCAACGATTGCAACTGGACCGACCGAGATATCGGACACATCATCTTCAAATTGTTTGAACCCAAGCATTGCAATTATGTATTACTATAATAAGATATTTACGACATGGGATGGATTATATGGATCGACAAGATACGTTTATGTCAGGGAACGAGATTCACTCGGAGTATGGCAACCCATTGTAAAATTTAGTCACAATGGTAATCAGTGTACTATGCCCACGGTCGGCATTAATACTGATTCTGAAAGGGTAAATATTGTCTACACCTGCGGAGGCCATCTTGCTCGAAAATCAAAGCGCATACCATCGACAACATGGAGCAATGAATGTTATTTAGGTTCAGGATACGGTGCTACTTTACCCGAAGAATTAGGGGCAAATATGCTCTGGACAATCGGATCAAGTCAACCGTACACAATCCAATCGACGAATGTCGATACCATACCGGGTCAACCGATGTTAGTCAGTCCTCCAAATGGTCAGCAAAATGTGGGACTTGGTATTTGGCTTGGTTGGTATAGTGCATTCAATGCGGCTACATACCGTGTTGAAGTCGCAACGGACTTAGATTTTAGCCCGGGCAATATTGTCTATTCACAATCAGGTATTACTGCTACCTCACAACAGCTCAGCGGCTTAACATACGATACGTGGTATTACTGGCGAGTAAACGCAACTAACAGTAACGGTACAAGTGCATGGTCGTCAGCCTGGTCGTTCAAGACATATCCATATTCTCCACCTGGCTGTCCTTACGTTTTCTCGAAAATTGGAAATGATTTCATCATCGATAACAACATACTGCCTCAGAGTGAATATTCTGCTAACAAAAACAAAATAGTCACTGATCATTACAAGCTCCTCGCATCTCCCACACTTGATGATGGCAAGTATATACTTGAACTGCGAGAGTTTGAGCGTGAGCGAACAAAACTTGACGAAGTG
>JAGVIE010000028.1 GCA_020056225.1 Bacteroidota bacterium | reverse complement strand
CGGAGACATTCTGCTATCGGTTATCAATCACCGGTGCAATTTGAATTAAATAATTTTTTGTCTTAACTTGTTGTCCAGAAAATCGGGACAAGATCAAAGCATCACTAACTCATTGAATCAACTTGGTGCAGTGATACGCCAAAATTTTGATCAACTCGGTTGGGGTTTAATCGAAATTCCTGCACAGATGGATATTTTTAATGTAATAAGTACATTAACTCAGACACCGTTATTTGAATTCGCAGAGCCGAACTGCGTTGATAAAGCTGTTTTCCTTCCAAACGATCCATACTTTCGTGGAACAACACCAGCAACATATCCTTATCAATGGGGATTGCACAATACAGGTCAAACACCACCGACTGGTACAAATGACGCTGATATCGATGCAGTAGAAGCGTGGGATCTTTCAACTGGACAGTCTAACATCTTACTTGCAATATTAGATTCAGGTATACCTATGTTAAGTGGTGCTCTTTCTCATCCCGATCTTGACGACCCGAATAAAATCATTCTTGGTCCTGATTATATTGATCAATCTGGAACTCCTGAATATGCTGAAGGAGTGAGAGATCGGAATGGTCACGGAACTCATGTCGCAGGAATTGCTTCTGCCGAAACAAACAATAATACCGGCGTTGCAGGGGTTGCAGGAGGATGCAAAATCTTGATGATACAAGTATTCGATGCTTATAGCTCCGGCAACGTTAACGCATTCTATAATGCTGTTATTTATTCGGTTGATTACCAGAGGAATAATCCAGGGAATAGAGTAGTCATTAATTACAGTGGTGGTGGAGCTCATACAACACAAAGAGAACAAGCAGTGCAATATGCTAATACTTATGGTGTAACACTTGTTGCTGCCGCTGGTAATGATAATGGTTCAATAATTTATCCTGCAGCTTATTCTTCATCATATAGTAATGTAATTGCAGTAGGAGCCACAAACTACAATGATGTCAGGTCATCTTATTCAAATTATGGTTCTCAGCTAAACATTGTAGCACCTGGTGGTGCCCACGATGGGGGTTATCCTGTAGATCCGGGCGATATCTTTTCAACTATGCCGAACTATTCGGTTGTTTTGAATGGGTCTCCTTATTTTGCAGGCCAGAATTATGGATACTTGCCAGGAACCTCAATGGCAGCACCTCAAGTTGCTGGTACAGCAGCGCTTATGCTTTCTGTGAATCCCTCGCTATCTCCATCTCAGATTCGCACCATATTAGAATTTTCCGCAGACAAAGTGCCCGGCATGGGCGGTCAGAACTTTACTAACGAATACGGCTACGGTCGCATCAACGCCTACAATGCCTTGAAATACAACATCGAGAACTACAGCACAACAATTGGTGGTGCGGGACAAACAATCACATTCAACGAGAACATCACTACCACAAGCGGTACAACACTCACGATTCTACCAGGAACAATAGTGAATTTTATCTCTGGTGCTTCTCTCACGTTAAATGGATCAACAGTTAACCTCGGCTCCAACGCTACATTAACATTAAATGGTGGATTTACTATTTCAGGAACTTCAACACTCGGCGGTACAGGAGGAACTGTGACATTCAATCAAAATACTACCGTCCCAACAGGCACAACATTGAACGTCATAAATAAAACACTGATCCCGAGTTCCGGTGTCACACTCACTCTCAACGGTGGGTTTAACATAACGGGTAACGTATCTATCGGTGGTACCGGTGGAACGATTACATTCAACCAGAACATAACTACATCTTCTGGTACAACGCTAAACATTCTTTCAGGAACAACCATGAACATCGGTTATGGCAGAACACTCACCATGAATGGTGCATTCAACACCTATTCAGCAACAATTGCTTCTACCAATAAGTACAAAGGCAGTTGGGAGCGAATTAATCTTTACGGTGGACCAAATACGTTTTACAACTGTATATTTAAGTATGGCAATTATGCTCTTTATATCAACAATACATCGAATACAACTATTAGTTACTGCACATTCGATAGCTGTCTCAATGCAGGTGTGTATGCTATTAGCAATAATCGCAATAAAGGTGCATTAACAATCAACAACTCATCTTTTTACCGCAGTACCCGCGGGGTTGGTGTTGTTAACGGCCGCGCAGACCTGAATTATATTATTTCGAAGTATAACTTACAAGGTGTGATGACCTATAATTCTGCTGTTTATCTTGATGGCTCAACGATTACATTCAACACATCTCGTGGTGCGTATATATCTGGCACTACTTCATTGTTCTACTTTTGTGCCGATGACTGGCTTAGCGGTGATAACAATTTTAACAATAACACATCCGGTGGAGTTTATATCGTGAGTGGTCTTGCTTACATTGGTGAATACAATGTAGGTAAAAATATAGTTTATGCTGGCTATAATAATATAACTAACTCTACTGGTGGCCTAGGAAGGCTTGTTTACAACGCTGGTGGGACTAATGTTCTCGCACATAAATGTTGGTGGGGTACAGACACTACAAATGGTTTCTATGGTCAGGTTGATAGACGCTATCCTATCATATCTCCTGATCAAACGATATTAAGCCAAGCTATGGGTGAACCTTCAAGTGATATGGATATGCTTGATATAGTAGCAGATTTGCAAAAGACAGTTGAAACCAATGATGAAAATGCATCAGGTGCACTTAGTAGGTTATCTGCACTGGTAGGTTCGGGTGGTAAATATCAAAATGCGTTTGAAATAGCATGGGAAGATTACCTTAACAAAGTTCGCAACTCACCGAACACTTCTGCTTCATTAAAGTCAATGGCCAATGCCCTTTATGTCCACAATTACTTGAACATGCAACAATACAAAAAAATGCTTACTATTATAGACGAAATCCTCAAAACAAATCCAGATAAAGATCTTTGGCTTCTTTGTCAGAGTGATCGGGTTGCAGCATTGGCAAATCTGAATAGAATCGAAGAGGCAAAAAATGTTCTTACAGAATCAAAGGACCGTATTGCACAAATTGATCCTGAGGCAGTATTTGTTTTGGAAGATATTATCAGTACTTATGCCGCACAATCTTCCCCGCAATCAATTGAAAAAAAGTTGTTGGTTAATGATGCTCACACAGCAAGATCAACCCAGCTTTCGCAGAATTATCCCAATCCTTTCAATCCCACAACAATCTTCCAATATGATTTATCGGAAGCTTGTCATGTAACATTAAAGGTATTCAGCGTGCTTGGACAAGGTGTCATAACACTTGTTGATGGGATGCAGGATGCAGGGTATAAATCCGTTTCATTCGATGCGAGTAATTTGCCATGCGGTGTATATTATTATCGTTTAACGGCAGGCAGTTTCACTGATATCAAAAAGATGTTGCTGGTCAAATAAAATAAGATTGGTTTAGCCTCCTGGCAGATATATCTGTCAGGAGGTTTTTTATTTTATAATCTTCAATCGTTTCAGCAAATGATACGTAGAGACGATTACAATCTCTACCAGTTTCTCAGTTGTCTCATCCGGGTGAACGTGGAGATTATTCAATGCGCAAAGTGTTTGCAACTCCCTTAAATATTTTCTTACATCACGCCTGTCGGCTTTTGCAATCCATGTAACTAACTCTTCTTCGAGATATTTGCTGTAATGCTGTATGAAAAGATCGGCACGCGATAGATGGCGCGTCTTTGTTAAAACATCCGGGAAAATTTCTTTAAGGTCGTCAGTATATTCCTTCACGCGAGGATCAATCTTTTTCTCGATTGCAAAATATTCAGCAACAGTTGAGGTTATGGTCTTGTAATTATCCCTCTCATCGTAGCGTACACGCAGTGGACGGCGCGATGCGATTTGATCCTGTCCGAATAAAATATCAACATACTTGAGTTTCTCTGTAGCTCCTGTCCAGTTTTTATAGTTCCACTTCCATTTTGATTCCGGGTCGAGCCATGAAGCGAACGTTTCGGCGAAATCCTCGTCGGGGTGCCTTTGCGCGTAATGCGGATGCCCGACGTAATGAAGGTAGCGTACGTAATCCCTGCTCGCCGGATTGAAATGGTAGAAGTTCGGATATTTCAGTTTAAATTTCCCGAACAAACGTTTCCAGTCTTCCCTTATCCAGAGTTTATAAGCATAATTCAATGCATGTCCTGTCTCGTGACGAAGGATCATCATCAATTCTTCTTTGGAATAAGCGAGATAATACTTCTTGGCAATCCGGCGTAGTTTGTTGTTTGCGAGGTAGAACGGTATCTCAATTGAACCGGTCCTGTCGATACAGCCCCACGGCTCATCGCCGAAGTAAAAATGCGGAAAGAATGCGATGTGGTTTTTCATCAACTCGTGCCGCAGTTGTATGAGACATTCTCGTAAAGTATGCTCGGGGCGCAGTTCAAGCTCGCTTATTTTTTTATTGAGCAGAGCTTGAAAAGATAACTCGCGCACTCGCGGACTTTTTTTTGATAAAACCATAATATGCTTTAAAAGGAAAAACCCCTGCCGCATTTATGGTCCGGCAGGGGTTGAAATTAAATTATTTTATATTACGAAATGCTTGTGCTGCTTTGCTGCGTTTCCGGTTCTTTGTTTTCTTTTCTTGCTTTATTGCTTTCTGTGAACTTCAGCGTTTCGGTTTTTTTATTCAACTTCACCCTGATGGTGCTTCCCTGACCGAACTTGTTGCGAAGAATTTCTTCTGCAATAGGGTCTTCTATGTACTTTTGCAAAGCTCTCTTCAGCGGACGCGCACCGAAGGCAGGATCGTATCCTTTATCGACGAGAAATTCGCGTGCCTGTTTGTTCAATTGAATTTTGATTTCCATGGTTGCCATTCGCTTTACAAGCTCGCGCATCTGAATATCTATTATTTTGTCGATGTGTTCCCGGCTTAGACTATGGAATACGATAGTATCGTCGACACGATTAAGGAATTCAGGATTGAAGACACGCTTTACAGCATCTTCAATAGTTGTTTTCATTGTCTTGTAATTATCTTTTGGCGACTCAACACCGAAACCAAATCCACCGGTTGTTCTTATATCGCGTGCACCGATATTCGATGTCATAATTAAAATAGTATTCTTGAAGTCAACTCTTCGTCCAAGACTATCGGTGAGTACACCATCGTCCAGAACTTGTAGCAAAATATTAAACACATCGGGATGCGCTTTTTCGATTTCATCCAGCAATACTACAGAATACGGTTTGCGCCTTACCTTCTCGGTCAATTGCCCGCCTTCTTCGTAACCGACATAACCGGGAGGTGCACCAACAAGACGGGAAACGCTGAATTTTTCCATGTACTCACTCATATCAATACGGATAAGAGATTCGTCAGTATCGAATAAATAGCGTGCGAGAGCTTTTGCCATTTCAGTTTTTCCGACACCGGTTGGTCCAAGGAAAATAAAAGAACCAATGGGGCGTTTAGGATCCTTCAATCCGGCACGTGTCCGGCGTATGGCTTTACTTAATTTCTCAATCGACTCATCCTGGCCTATGATCATCTGTTTAAGCGCAGATTCCATCTTCAATAGTTTTTCGGATTCCGATTGCGCGACTCTGTTTACCGGAATTCCCGTCATCATCGAGACCACGTCTGCCATAGTCTCTTCATTCACCTCATGAACGACCTGGTGAGATTGCTGTTCCCAATTGCGCTTGGCTGAATCAAGATCGTGCAGATGTTTTTTTTCGAGATCACGCAGTCGTGCGGCTTCTTCAAAATTCTGATTCTTTACGACCTGATTTTTCGATTGGCGGATTTTTTCAACTTCACCTTCGAGGTCGAGAATTTCTTTCGGGACGTGAATATTTGAAAGATGAACGCGCGATCCGGCTTCATCCAGAACATCTATCGCTTTATCGGGCAGATAACGATCGGTGATGTAGCGGTCGCTTAACCGAACTGCGGCATCGAGTGATTTCTCGGTGTATCGAACGGTATGATGCTCTTCGTATTTGTGCTTAATATTTTTAAGGATCTGAATCGTCTCGTCGACATTTGTGGGATCAACCATGATTTTTTGGAAGCGCCTGTCGAGCGCGCCGTCTTTCTCGATGTACTGACGATATTCGTCCAACGTTGTTGCGCCGATACATTGCAAGTCGCCACGTGATAGCGCCGGTTTAAACATGTTGGAAGCATCCAGCGAGCCGGATGCGCCGCCCGCACCGACGATTGTATGGAGTTCATCGATAAATAAGATAACGTCTTTCGCTTTCTCTAATTCATTCATTACCGCTTTCATGCGTTCTTCAAACTGACCGCGGTATTTTGTACCGGCGACAAGAGCGGCAAGATCGAGTGTCACAACACGTTTATCGTGAAGTACTCTTGAAATTTTCTTCTGCACAATGCGGATCGCAAGACCTTCTGCTATCGCAGTTTTCCCAACTCCCGGTTCACCTATGAGTACGGGATTATTTTTCTTTCGACGGCTCAGTACCTGCGCGACACGCTCGATCTCTTTTTCTCTTCCAACGATCGGGTCGAGCTTATCTTCAACAGCCAACTTCGTAAGATCGCGTCCGAAATTATCGAGAACCGGTGTTTTTGATTTGTCTGCGGTTCGTTTTTCGGTGCTTGGTGCTGGCGGCGGGCTGGATGGTTTGCCGCTGATGATGTTATCGAGTTCATTCCGAACAGCATCGTAATGAATGTTGAACTGATGCAGAATTTGCGCGGCAATATTATCGTCGTCCCGTAATAAAGAGAGGAGCAGATGCTCGGTGCCTATCACATCCGATTTATAAAGCTTTGCTTCTAGATAGGTTATCTTTAAAACTTTTTCCGCCTGTTTAGTGAGCGGAATATTGCCGATAGTCAGTGTTCCGCCGGATGTTCGCACGGTATCTTCGATTGCTTTCTTGAGTTTAAAAAGGTCGACACCGAGGCTGCGGAGAATTTTAACCGCAATTCCTTCGCCTTCACGTATTACTCCTAGAAGAAGATGCTCTGTTCCGATATAGTCATGGCCAAGCCGAAGTGCTTCTTCGCGGCTCAGGCGAATGACGTCTTGTACTCGATTCGAAAAATTACCTTCCATTTATTAGCCCCGGGATTAAAAGTTTTATCTTCAATAATTAATAACAGTATTTGCAGAATTATATTCTCAACTTCACCTTAATATAATTAAAAGGGTAGGATTAAGCAAGGAGTGATTTCATTGACTTTCGGGCTTATTTTTCATATATTTATTCACGCGTTTTGCTTTTTCCGTCAAAACTAAACCAAATTAATAAAATTATTCCGCAGTAGCTCAATGGTGGAGCATCCGGCTGTTAACCGGAGGGTTGCAAGTTCGAATCTTGCCTGCGGAGCGATAATCCCGATAAAAAGATTGGGATTTTTTATTTATGGGATACTGGGTTTACATACTACATTCAGAAACGTTCGATCGGTATTATATCGGTCAATCAGGAAATCCTGAGCGCCGCCTGGAATTTCATAACTCTATTGAGAGGGGATTTACTGCAAGATATAGACCGTGGAGGTTAGTATTCAAAAAGGAATGTGAAAATAGAGAAGAAGCTATTCGCTTAGAAAATTCAATCAAAGCTTGGAAAAGGAAAGAGAAAATTCGAAAACTCGTGATAGGAGAGATTAAGATATAACCATCCGGCTGTTATTCCGCACTGAGAGGTGCGGAATGCAAGTTCGATCCCGCTTCTGAGGAAAGCAGAAGCGGGACTGCGGAGCGATAATCCCGATAAAAAGATTGGGATTTTTTATTTATGTGATACTGGGTTTACATACTACATTCAGAATCGTCCGATCGGTATTATATTGGTCAATCAGAAAATCCTGAGCGTCGCCTGGAATTTCATAACTCTATTGAGAAGGGATTTACTGCAAGATATAGACCGTGGAAATTAGTATTCAATAAGGAATATGAAACTAGAGAAGAAGCTATTCGCATAGAAAATTCAATCAAAGCTTGGAAAAGGAAAGAGAAAATTCGAAGACTCGTGATAGGAGAAATTAAGATATAACCATCCGGCTATTATTCCGCACTGAGAGGTGCGGAATGCAAGTTTGATCCCGCTTCTGAGGAGAGCAGAAGCGGGACTGCGGAGCAATAATTCCGATAAAAAGATTGGGATTTTTTATTTATGGGATACTGGAAATATTTTATACATTACGAAAAACAATCCGCTAATCGATTTCCAGTGTCAAAAACAGTCTGACCGAATATTATTCCAAACAGAATAATATCCATCATATCTAATTGAATTTTCACGAGAGAATGCTTACCTTCTATAACTCTTATTTGATAAGGACATTATGAACACATTCGAATGGACATTTGAACTGCGTTTTGCAGTGGCGCTCGCGTTGGGCTTTCTGGTTGGGTTAGAACGCGAAAGCGCAAGCTCAGACCGCAAGTTCCAATATTTTGCCGGCGTTAGAACTTATACAATAATCAGTCTATACGGTTTTGGTTGCGGGTGGCTTCACCACATCAACGTTGGTCTTGCGCTCCCGATCGGGATGATCTCGGTTACTGCGTTAGCAGTTGTTGGTTATCTTGCAAAACTGAAAGAAGGACGCATCGGCTCGACAAGCGAGGTAGCCGCTCTTCTTACTTTTATAATCGGCGCACTGACGATGTTGACCGACGTTTGGGTGGCAATGTCACTTGGAATCATAAGTACTATCTTATTGTCTGAAAAAGCAGACCTTGAAAATTTTGTCGAGCGGTTAGACAAATCAGAATTTCTTGCCGTTCTAAAATTCCTTCTTGTTACTGTTATCATACTTCCCGTACTTCCCAATCAGGAGTATTCACAATTCAAACTGAATCCAACCCGTATCTGGCAAATCGTTATTATGGTATCCACTATCGGCTTTGTTGGATATTTTCTCACGAAGAAATTAGGCAGTAAACTCGGATTGTGGCTTTCAGGTCTTTTAGGCGGAATAGCATCGAGCACGGCAGTGGCAATAGCAACGGCAAGAATTGCGAAGCGGCATCCCGGTGAGAGTGCGAACGCGCTTGAAGCATCGATTCTCGCGAGCAGTATTATGTACTTACGGATTCTTGTCCTGATCTGGCTCATCAACCCAATATTTATTCAGTTTTTATGGTGGAAGTTAGTTTTACTATCCATTATCGGTGGGCTAATGGTGATCGGTATTAAGTACAAGAAAATTTCGGAGGATGACACACCGGTAACCACATTGCAAAATCCTTTCGAGATAAGACCGGCTATGATGTTTGCAGTTTTCTTCGTGGGTTTAAGTGTAATTACAATTCTATCTCAAAAAGCATTCGGCAGCGTTGGACTTTTAGTTCTTTCTGCTATCACCGGTGTTGCAGATATCGATCCCTTCATTCTATCATTAGTTCATCAAACTGTTTCTGTCGAACGGGTTTTTGTTTCCGCCGTCATCATCGCCGCAATGAGCAATACAATTGTCAAGGGAATTTATTTCGCTACGATTTCGAAACAATTACAAAAAACAACCCTACTGCGTTATGGCGTGTGGGCGGCTTTGCATATTCCGCTTGTTCTTATAGGGTAATACGAATTCTTCCGGTAGAGCAGTAAGGAGGATGTTGTCGTGTAAGATATTAAGCTGGTGGGTAAAAGATATTCGGAATGTCAATTGATTAGTTGGCGCGGTGTTTCACGATTTTTGCCTGTGCTATGAATATTACCTCCTCTGCAATATTCGTGGCTAAATCGGCGATGCGTTCTATATTTCTACTTATTCTTGTCAGGTGCATACCCATCTCAATCGTTCTTTGATTGTTTTTCATATTCTCGACACTTCTATGAAACACGTTTCGATTCAACTCATCTATTGTATCGTCATGTTCTAACACCGACATGCCGAGTTGTGGATCGTTATGGACAAAACTATCGAGTGCATCTCTTAACATCTGTTCGGCAAGTTCAGCCATTTTTGGAATGAAAATTAGTTGCTTGCGGTCATCGCATGATTGGATGGTTATTACAGATTCCGCTATGTTGACGGCATGATCGCCGATTCGTTCCAGATCGTTGTTTATTTTTTGTGCCGCGAGAATCAATCTCAAATCGATTGCTACAGGCTGTTGAAGCGCAAGAATATCAACAATGGCGTTATCAATTTCAATTTCGAGTGAATTTATTCTTTCTTCCTCTTGAATCACCTTATGCGCAAGCGCGGGATCATTCTCAATGAGTGCTTTTATCGAGAGTCGGACTGCTTCTTCTGCCAGACTTCCCATTTTAATTAGTGATGTTTTTAAACCATCAAGCTCTTTATCAAAATGTCGTTCCATCATCATCCATTAATCAAAAATCTTACATTATTTAGGCGTGTTTAACATTTTTTGACGGCACTGCACTCCATAATTTTAACATCAGCACCGCCCCAATAAATGAAAACGCAATCATGCTTGGTCCCCATGTTCCCCATCCCCATGTTTCGAGCATCCATCCCATTCCCGACCCAACTGCCGCACCACCTATGTACTGCATACCATCGAACATTCCTGTAGCTGACGCGGCAGCTTTTTTACCGCCAAAATCCATAGACGCCGTACCGGAAAGCATCGAGTGTACCATACTGATTCCCAGTGAATTCAGGACGAATGCGCCGATGATCCACTCAAGGCTTGGGGCAGCCCATACAACGGCGAGACAAATAATCTGTAGTACGTAACCTATAAATGCTACAGGAGGACGACGGGATTTAAATAATAAATCGGAGAGCATTCCGGCAGCAAATGCACCGGCAATTCCAGCGACAACTACGATAAACGCGCCTTTTTGAAATACAGCGGAGTCGAGTGTAAGATGCTGTGCTTCTTGCATGTAACGTGGGAACCATTGCTCAAATCCGTGGCGAACGAAACCAGTACAAAACTCTGCTATCGCAATTGTAACGGTGATGGGATTTGTGAATACTTTTTTCATGAGATATTTCATATTGACCTTTTCCGTATCACCGCTCGAAGCATCAGCAGTGTCAAATGCCGGATGCCCAGTATCTTCGGGATTATCGCGAACAAAACGGAATGTTAGAAAACCCATGAACACCATGATGCCTGAAGGTATGAAGAATACCCATTGCCACGGGAGAACTGTTACTGCAACACCACCAATTATGAAAATAAGCGCACGACCGCTTTGGATCATTGATCCGAATATGGCGGAAAAGACGCCTCGCTCCCGGACGTGGAACCATGCCGAGTTCACTTTGATGAGTGCAAGCGCGCTGTACGATTGGAAGTAGGCATTTAACGCCCACGCCGTCGCAAAGTATGTAAGAAGCAATGATCCCGTCCCGAGTACCCCTAAATATGCACCCAATCCAAAAACAATATTAAAAACTACTGATCCAAAGACTCCTATCAACATTGCCCGGCGTCCACCGATGCGGTCGGCTATAGGTCCATTGAACAATGCAGATATCCCGTAAATTGTAAGTGCGGCAGTGATGATAGCACCTATTTGCGTCTTGTCCCATCCATAAGTATCAGAGAGCGCCTTATTAGCGAAGGAGAGATTATATCGTCCCATATACATCGCTGAGTATGTAAATCCGAGCGTGAGCCAGTTCAATGCCCTTCGCTTCTTGAACTCGCGTGAATGGTTAAGTTGATCTTTGGATAATGCCGACATAATAGTTTTTATTCAGATGTGGGGGAATCGTTTAAATGAACAGATTTTGCGTTCGACCTGTAAATATAGTAAATCTTCTTTTTAATTCCACCTTTTCAAACGTCATCTCTCAGAAGCCGATTTAAGTTTTCTGTCCAGATATTCCATTAGTTTTGGAAAAGTAAGCATCACTATAAGTGATATAACAATTGCCGCAATGAAAAGCATGATATTAAGGACGATCATAATTTAACTCCTTCCTTATATTTATCCGAATCTTCCGGTAATATAATCTTCGGTTTGTTTTTCTTTTGGTGTTGTAAAAATCTTTTTTGTTTCGTCATATTCGATCAAACTGCCTAAGTAAAAGAAAGCGGTGTAATCGCTCACGCGTGCGGCTTGCTGCATGTTGTGTGTAACTATGACGATTGTGTAGTTCTCTTTTAGCTCGTAAATAAGTTCTTCAATTTTTGCAGTTGCGATGGGATCGAGCGCGCTTGCCGGTTCATCCATCAGAAGAACATCCGGATTGACTGCCAACGCGCGCGCGATACACAGCCGTTGCTGCTGACCGCCGGATAGTGCAAGTCCGCTTTTCTTGAGATCATCTTTGACTTCATCCAGAAGAGCCGAGCGCTGCAAACTCTGCTCGACAATTTCATCGAGAACTTTTTTATCGTGTATTCCATTTATGCGGGGACCATACGCTACATTATCATATATCGATTTTGGAAATGGATTAGATTTTTGAAAAATCATTCCAACCTTCTTCCTCAATTCAACAACGTCGATGCCGTTATGATAGATATCTGTCCCATCGATCAATACCGATCCATCAATGCTTACGTTTTCAATGAGATCGTTCATTCTGTTAAGCGAGCGGAGGAATGTAGATTTCCCGCATCCCGAAGGACCGATCAACGCGGTAACACGATTTACCGGAATATCGAGCGAGATATTCTTTAGCGCCTGTTTCTCTCCGTAATGGAGATTGAGATTCTTTGTTATAATTTTAGTTTCAGTTGTCATACTTATACCGCTTTTGCCCGCAATCTGTATCGTAAAAATACAGCCGAAAAATTTAAGAGAAACGTCAAGGCAAGCAGAACAAGAGCTGTTGCGTATTGGATTCCAATAGTCGCTTCAACATCGGTGGACTGAGTTGACATAACATAAAGGTGATAGCCAAGCTGCATAAATTGGTCTGATAGCGACGATGGCAAATGAGGCAGAAAGTATGCAACTCCGGTAAACAGAATCGGTGCAACCTCACCTGCGCCGCGACCCACGGCTAAAATAGCGCCCGTGAGAATTCCGGTGTAAGCATTCGGAAGAACGACTTTTATAATCGTTTGAAATTTTGTAGCGCCAAGCGCGAGACTTCCTTCCCGTAAATCTCTCGGAACTGCCCGCAACGATTCTTCAACAGAAACGATCACAACAGGAAGTGTTAAAAGTGCCATAGTGAGACTTGCCCAGAGAATATTCGGCTGTCCCCAATGTAGTTGTGCGTCACCTGAAATAAACTTGTCGATACCGCCGCCCACAAATTGTACAAAGAATCCAAGTCCGAAGAGTCCAAAAACAATTGCAGGAACTCCCGCTAATGTGTTCACCGCAAAGCGTATCAGTTTTGTGAAGATTGAATTACGGTTTGCATACTCACTGAGATATATTGCGGTGATCGTCCCGATTGGAACCGCCGCAACCGACATAATGAGAACAAGCAATACCGTGCCGATAATTGCGGGGAATATTCCACCCGCGGTCATTCCTTCAGCCGGTGCGCCAGTAAGAAATTCAATCGATATCTTTCCCCACCCGCTTCTGATGATTTCGAACAACATGAAACCGATAGCAGAAACAATCAGCAGGGTTGCTACAGCAGTTGAAAAGACAAACATCCATCCGATAATTTTCTTCTTCATGCTGTCCCCTGAAATCGCTTCTGGAGTTTATTGCGGACATAGAATTCAGCAACGGCATTCAAGATGAATGTAAAGATGAAAAGAATCGAACCGATAAAAAATAAAACGTTGTAATGTGTATCGCCGAAAACAACCTCTGCCATCTCTGCACCGATGGTTGCAGACATTGTTCGAATCGGCTCAAAGAAATCCATCGACATTAAAGCGGCATTACCTGTTGCCATTAATACGATCATAGTTTCGCCGAACGCGCGCCCGACGCCAAGAAGAAGAGCCGCAAACACGCCCGGTGTTGCCGCAGGTAAAACAACGAAGAGAGCTGTTTGCCATTTAGTTGCGCCAAGCGCCAGGCTCGCTTCGGTCATAAATTTTGGAACAGCCGAAAGAGCATCCTCGGTCACGCTGTAAATAATCGGTATCGCGGCGAGAGAGAGAGCAATTCCTCCGACGAACGCGTTGAGTCGGTACTGATATCCAAACAGATTTTGGAATAAACTTGCTAATGTAACAAGCGCGAAAAATCCGATAACAACAGACGGGAATCCGGATAGAAATTCAATCGTTGGTTTTAGGAATTCCCTTAGTTTTCTCGGTGCGAAGAATGATGTGTACAAAGCGGCGAGTATCGCTATCGGTGCGCCGATAAGAACCGCAATAAATGTTACTTTGAAACTTCCGACAATTAACGGAAGCAATCCGTATTTTGGATTTTCAGAAACGGGCTGCCATTCTTTGCCGAGTAAATTTTTGGCAGTCGCATCGCCTTCAGAGCCGGATGATTCCACAGATTTATTTTTCTGCTCGGTAACGGTCTCGCTTGCGGCAGATGATTCTTCGCCGTAGGTTTCCTGAGCTAATTCACTGTTATCGGTAGAAGTCAGTTTCGTAGGTGAAAATATCGGCGCCGCTTCACGGAAGACAAATATAAAAATCAGAACAATGACGGCAAACGAAATGAACGCTACGCCTTTGATTATATTCTCAGCAATAAATTCACCGATACGAAAACGTTTCTTCAGGTTTATATTTCCGCCGGCAATTTTGGGTGCTGTATAATGATGCGCGGATGATCGCGTGTTTCGATCAGTTGAGAAAGCGTTCGTTTGTGTTCTGTTCAGGAGCAATTTGTTTTAGACGACATGATTTTATGATGTATGCTATTATCCAGCATAACAATCTATGGAATGAAGATTACCGGCAGGTTATTGCAATGTTAAGAAATTGTTAAGAAATGAGATCTTTATTGGAATATCGAAATGGTAGCCGCAATCATTCTGACTGAGTCCTCAGGACAACGCCTTTACGGTTGCGCTCAAAATCCAAAAAGGCAGATAGAAAGCCTATTGTAAGAAAATATCACGAGAAGTCAATATGTAACAGCATATTACATATCATTGGTGATATGTAACATTTTTTGTATATTTGGTACATATCCGAGCAAACAATTGCTAAATTTGTTAAGGGGATAAAACGTAGCAATGCTAAAGAAGTTTTTCGTTTCAGATGAAGTGATTGTACGACGGGTGGAAGCAGATGGAATTTCGCCGATACAGGAATGATAGCTGGTTATCCAATGGTAGAAAGCAAACTGTATACATTTTGAATTAAGTATGAACCTTATTAATTTATACAAAATACATTAAATTAACTGTACTTATTGAATAGTGGAGAACAGATTTGTACATAACCTTTTAATGAGTATAAAGATTTATCATAGTACTGATCTTCCCCCGAATTTTCGGACAGAGAGAAAAGCCATTATATTAGAGAAAAGGAGAAGTCCGAAATGGAATCAGAACAAATCAGAAGAAGAAGAT
>JAGVIE010000049.1 GCA_020056225.1 Bacteroidota bacterium | reverse complement strand
CTCGCCTATATCATTTTGACCCCATAAGAATATTTTTTTCTCACTCACTATATTTTCCAGAACGAACATGGATTGCATTCCATAATGAACATAGTTGCCTAAAACATTTCCTTCTTTATTCAATCTTGAAAATATTACCGGTGACCGTCCGTTATTCGTAAGCAAAAATATTTCTGGATTATTGGTTCCAATCTTACCACAATATATATCTGAAATAGTCCAATGTTTATTGTAATTCTTTCCGAGAAATTGGATTTTCTCCTCGAATGTTTTTTTAAGAAGAACATCTTTTTCAGCAGAAATTATCCTAAGTGTATCAGCGTTACCATTTTGATTTCCCAAAGGTAAAGCCGTGATAATTTCATTCCTTCCATCACCGTTAATATCGAAGACATTTATTAACTTGTACCATGGCAATAATTGGTCTGCATTTGCCCCCGCCAATATTTTTGATGGAATGCTCCATAACAGGTCATGGTCTTTATTGTAAATTGCTAAATTGCCGCTCACCGGATCGAGAATCGGATAGGATGGATTTTTGTCTATAGACTTTTTGTTGGGAATTAAAAAACATCAAAGCAAGAACTGCCATCGTCGCAAAGCTACCTACGCCGGTAACCACCGGATGAAGCCGGGTAAAATATGCAAGCTTGCCAACAAATGTTGTGGTTCTATATGGCACAGGAGTTCCTAATGGCACATCGTAAGGCATAATATCTTTGGGTAATTGAATTAGTGCTGAGGTTTTTCGCTCTTTTAGAACAGATAATTTATCCAAGCCATCTTCAGCGTTTTGATAAAATGTTTCCATCTGCTCAACAAGCACGCGACAGTCGTGGCATTCTTTAAGATGCGCTTCAATCTCGGCAATCTGCTTTTTTACAAGATCGGAGCCGAGGATGTATAATTCTATAGTATGTTCATCTATGTGGTGCATAATTTTCTTTTGTAGGACGGGATGTTATTCCGTCCGTTTCTAATTGGTCGATCTAAAGATCGAACTACATATAACTAATTGCATTTTATTTTAGTTGCGTAATTACCCCCTCCTTGTCACTGCGTGACATCCCTCTCCCGTTACGGGAGAGGGACCGAGGAAGAGGGTCACTCCTTCAATCTCTTCACCGCTTCCTTGTTCACCTGCTTTAATAAATACTCAATCCTATTTCTGTGGTTTTTCTTGTAATCTTCTTTTGTTAAATAGGGAGACAGTTTCTTTAAACTTTCGTAAAGCGAGAAATCTTGTCCATCTTTTCCGATAAATTTTTCGCACGGTTCTTCTTCAAGCACGATGAAATATTTTTCAAACATTTCCGCTGTTATCTTACCTTCATCAACATACTTGCGTTCATTTTTCTTCCGTATGTCACTGCACGCTTTTTTAATGATCGACGAGGTGTCGCTTTCAACAAGCTCGGCATCGGCCGTAACCTTCTGATCCGGAAAATCTTGCCTGCACGTGTAAATTGTGCGTAATAAAATACCAACCATCACGAACGGAATTATGCGGCAGTGCTCGTTTTGCTCTCGCAGGTACAGTGACAGTTTGGCGAGCAGTTCCGGAATGTGCTCGCGACCCGTTGTGTATTTGATAAACTGTTGTTCCAGCATTTCACGGTCTACTGACGGATAATCTTCGAGCGTATCGCATAAGCTCGGAGTTATACACGGCTCGCCGAAGCGCTCAACTTCCGTGAAATTCTTGAGCGAGATTATGACTATTTAAATGTTCCGTAGAATTTTGGCAAGCGATGGGTCTGCTTCACTATACAAACGGTACACTCCCTGGTTGACTTTAGAAAATACAAGACAACGCAAGTGTGCAAGTATTTCTTCCTCACGCGCCGTGGTCAAAGATAAACCGTTGAAATATGAAAGCAACTGGATGTAGTTTCCATCCGTATCTTTCTGGAAAATTTCAGCTATACAATCGTATGCTAAATCGGAAGTATTCAACCCATAGACTGATACAAGCGTGCCAGCGTGTGCGAAACTGCAACAAGCCGGTTCAACTGGCCGTGCGTGTGAGAGCCGGCAAGAATTGCCAGAATATTCTCCCTTAAATTTTTAGAAAGATTCAGGTATTTTGACACGCGAGCAGTGGATTAGGTGCTTAAGAGTGCCTGAAATGTAGCAAAACGATGAATGGGATGCAAGGTTGGTAATTTATTGTTTTGATAAAATATTCTTTAGCAAATGAGTATTAGTTACGCGATATTATGAACTCCGTTTTCAATTTTGCCTCTTATTTTTTCATCGATCTTGGAAATCAGCGGCAGAATGGTTTGATGTTTATTATTCTTGGCTTTGATAAGGAAGATAATGAGTGGCAGGTTGATTAAGTTTTGTTGGTATTGAATACCGCTATCCATAGTGATAAATATTCGGAAGCCATGCTCAATCGCTTTCCGCAGTAATTCGCCGTTCTTCATCCCCTTCCATCCCAAATCATTAACGGACATTATTTGATGTTCTACCCCCAAGTCAAATTTAATCTTCGAGGGAAGATTTTCATCAACCAAGATTTTTATTCAACACTTTTTCCGAGGTGATGAACTTTTCGGCGACGTGTAGAACTTGGAGTGCGTGTTCCTTTGACACTGAGGGAAAATTTTCCAAGAACTCTTCGAGTGTCTCATTGTTTTCAATATAATCGAAGAGAACTTGAATTGGCACCCTTGTACCGCTGAAAACGGGCGTACCTCCAAGAATCTCACGGTCAATATTGATTACGCTATATGTCATAAATATTTTACTTTCAATGTCTAATCAAATCTAACCAATGGAAATGCGAATGTCAAATATTATTTAGCTATCTCTTTTCAAAAATAGAATTAGAAGGAATAAATACAATTATATTACCATTACCGGTATTTTCAATTTGTGGCGAACCTTAGGTACCGTTGTCCCAAACAGAATATCTTTCAATCCGCTGTGGCGGTGACCGCCCATGATGAGTAAATCAATTTGTGTTTCGTTTGCAAGCTTTACAAGTTGTTGGGGAACGTTGCCGAATCCGAGATGAGTATGAACCTCAAATCCGAATGTGCGAAGTTGTTCTGAGATATTGTCTATGTGTTCTTTATCCGTTCGGGCTTCATCGTCAAATGCTTCTTTCCCAAAAACTTGTCCGCTTACTCCTTCTACAACATGAAAGAGATAAATAGCGGCATTATGGTGCTGGGCAAGAGACTGCGCGTGAGATAGGATTTTCTCTTCCATCCCGCCAAAATCTAAAGCAACTCCAATTTTTGTGTAGGTTTGATGTGAAAGTGAAAGTGATGGGATTGGCATGGCAACCTCTCTCCTTTTTCTCCATAATTTCGGAAATGTCATATACATAAGTAAAACTACGCAGCCAACGATGACGGGGATGGCTGTGATCCAAATCCAAATTGCATTGCTGCCCGCCGCTTCTTCAATCCATCCCGATAAAACACCATAGACCAACCGTGCATTGAGCGCAATGATGACTACTGCCGCGGTCCAAGCGAGAGTTAAAACCCATTTCTTGTTTGCAAATTGTTTCATCCGTGTTTTATCGCTCGTAAAATGAATCAGGGGAACAACAGCAAACGGAAGCTGCAAGCTTAAAATTACCTGACTGAGAATAAGAAGTCCGTACGATCCCTCATCGCCTTTTACTGCAAGAACAATTACTGCCGGAATAATCGCAAGCATCCGTGTTATAAGCCGGCGGATAACCGGGCGCATTTTGAATTGTAAAAATCCTTCCATTACAATTTGTCCCGCGAGCGTGCCGGTCAGCGTTGAGCTTTGCCCAGCGGCAATTAATGCAAGCGCAAATAGTGTGCTGGCGATAGCTGTTCCAAGAAGTGGTGTAAGAAGATTATGCGCTTGTTGTATTTCTGTTACAATGATTCCGTTTTTATAGAAAACCGAAGCGGCAACTATAAGAATTGCGGCATTCACAAAGAACGCAGCATTGAGCGCGATTGATGTATCGAGAAGATTCCACCGACATGCCTGCTTTTTACATTCATCGGTTTCGCATACGTCGCGTGTTTGCACCAGCGCAGAGTGAAGATAAAGATTATGCGGCATCACTGTTGCGCCGAGAATTCCGATTGCAACATATAAACTCTCAGAAGTAAGATGAGGAACAAATCCTTTAGCAACTTCTCCCCACACCGGTTCCGCTAAAAAGATTTCGATGCCGAAACACAAACCGATAGTCGAAATCAACATAACAATAAACGCTTCAACTTTTCTTATTCCAAAATTTTGAATGATAAGGAAAAGAAAAGTATCGAAGCCGGTTATGATAACGCCGTATAAAAGCGGAACATTCAATAAAAGATTCAAACCGATAGCCGTACCAAGAACCTCAGCAAGATCACAAGCGGCAATTGCAATCTCGCATAACACCCATAAGATGAACGCAACCGGTTTTGGGTAATTCTCGCGGCATGCCTGCGCAAGGTCTCTTCCTGTAACTATTCCTAATCTTGCCGATAGCGTTTGCAACAAAACAGCAATCAGATTCGACATCAACAAAACCCAGATAAGAGAATAACCGAACCGCGCGCCGCCTTCGAGGTCGGTTGCCCAGTTGCCAGGATCCATGTATCCCACGCTTACCAAATACGCGGGACCGAGGAAAGCGAAGAAGCGTTTAAACGTTCCTACATTTTTCGGAATTGAAACCGAGCGATGAACTTCGGAAAGGGAGTTTGATTTAGTATAATCGTTCATTACAATTGCGTAAATTAGTTAGCTCGACTATACAATCGCAATACGTAAACGCTTGTCGGTTTGGAGACTATTAAAATCATGCAATTCTATTTCGTGAATATCACGGCGCCGAAAGAACAAGCTTCCCGGCTTGATTTACTTTCACCCAATATCCTCTGCCGGGCAGTAATATTGAAGCAATTCCATAACTACCGGAGAAATCATAAAAACTAGACATAATAATGTCAGGCGGAATCTGTATTATTGAACTCGTAGAGACCGGATAAGTCAGAGAACCGATTAAATTCCATCCAATCATTACATCGAGAGTGTCTTCATTTCTTGCCTGCCCCGAAATAATTATAGTCTGGGATGAATCGTACTTCAACCAGTAACCAGTGCCAGGCATCAGCGTATCTGCGCTAAGATATCCGGTTGCTGAGTACGCGAACGCATCCGATATAGCTGTTGGGAACCAAAAGGTTTTGCTTCCACTCCCCACTATTAATGGTATTGAAATCATATTCCATCCGGCTGATAACTGCAAAATCGAATGATCAAGATATCCTACGCCCCAACCGCTAACAAATACACTGTCTTTATCGTTATTTCCATTGTGATCTAATATAATCCAGCTTGTTTGATGGCCGGAATCTGTCGGGGCAAAAGTTACTGTATATTCCAGCGCCTCTAATGGACTAATGGTTGCGCTTATCGGTGATACAGAAAATTTAGGATTAGTCGAATAGGCTGACGATATAACAAGATCAATGTCTCCAATATTATATACGCTAAAGGTGGTTTGTTTCATAGAATCTATGAAAACATAACCAATGTTTAAGCTTTTGGGTGAGATATTTGTAATTGGCGCATTGAGTTGAGTCCAGAGTGTACCGTCACCATTCATCTTAATAATAAAAATATCAGATGATCCCGCACTGACAAAATTCATCAATCCGCTGGAAGGATCAAAGTCTGCGGTGCGATAAAATTTACCGGTTGCATAACAATTGCTTAAGCCGTCGAGCGCCAGAGATGCGGCAAGACTTAGATCATTTGGATTTGAGGTTGCCGCTCCCACACCGTTAGCCCAAAGAATGTTACCAATCGAATTGAATTTAGCCGTAAAAATATCACTGGCGCCGTTAGTGCCATTTCCATTCAATAAATATTCACCCGAACCAGGATCTAAATCTGCTGTCCCCTTGAATGATCCGGCAAGATAGATACTACCATCCCAATCGACGGAAACACTGTAACAACGATCCTGTTCAGTACCACCCACTCCAAAACATCTCTGGAAAGTACCATCAACAAAATATTTCGCGAGAAACACATCTGTGTACCCATGACTGGTTAACGTTGCCTCACCTACATCAAAACTTATTGTATGGCTAAAATCGCCCGCGATATAAACAGTCTGAGCAACGTCTATATATAAACATCTGGGGGACTGGGCGTCGTAGCCTTTTCCTCCAATTGTCTTCCCCCATTGGTAAATATCATTGCTTGAATATTTACAGAGAAAAATGTCCGAGCCTCCATTACTGCTAAAATTATTTATCGCCTGTCCAGGATCAAAATCCACAGTCTGGTTGAAGTAACCGCTCAAATAATAATCACCCAATGAATCTGTAATAACCGCCATACCTTCATCGTCTCCCGCGCCGCCTACGCTAAAACCACCGATGAAATTTCCATCCAAAGTGTACTTAAGCAGAAATATATCTTTTTTTCCATTACTGGTAAGATCAACAATTCCTGTCCCCGGATCTATGTCCATTATTCCCTGAAAGCTGCCCGTTACCAGAACGTTGCCATTTTTATCGATATGAATATCTGACGCTACGTCGTTGCTATCTGCGCCGAAAGTATTCACCCATATAAAACTTCCGTTCGAATCATACTTCACAACATATGCGTCTTTCAAACCATTGCTTGTTTGGACAACCGAGTTTGGTCCCGGGTCAAAGTCTGCCTGACCGGAAAAATAGCCGCAGACATAAATATTACCACTATCATCGGTTTTCACTGAAGATGAAGCATCCTCGCCAGTTCCGCCGAATTTAATTGCCCATAAATATTTACCGTCAAATTTATACTTCGCAATGAAATTATCAATATTACCCGTTGATATTAAATTATTAACCCCAATCCCGGGATCAAAATCGACTGTTCCAAAAAAATAACCCGCGACAATAACATTGCCGGTTTTATCGATGGCAATATCTTTTCCATAATCAGTGGAATCATCCCCAAGGCGAAAAGCTGTTTGCGCTGTAACACCAAGGGTTAACACGAGGGTCAGCACCCATATTACAGTAAAATGTCTCTTATACATTATATCTTCCTTTCATAGAAAATAAACGGTCAAATAAACCTATATTCCACTGACCCTCCAATGCTTCGCCTATTTTCACAATAAACGCCAATGGTGATTATAATTTCATTGTTTAATAAAATATATTTTAACTAAACACCCAAATCTAAACAAACCGCGGAATCGTGAATATTGATAATTACCAAGCCTCATAATGAACTCTTGACTCATCGTACCTGCTGTATGTATCAAAATTTTCCGCAGGATAACCTATCGGTACGATGCTCATTGGTATAACATTTATCGGCAGATCGAATAATTTTTGGACGTGTTTTATTCTATCCTCGCGCGGATAGACACCAACCCAAACAGCTCCAAGATTTAATTCTTCAACCTCAATCAGAATATTCTCTGTCGCCGCAGAACAATCCTGAACCCACATGCCTTTTTTAATTTCGAGATTCAGATCACCGCAAACCACGATGGCGGCGGCAGCATGTTTAACCATTGATGCGTGGCGATGTATTTGTGAAAGCCTTTCCAGCATTTGAGTATCATTGACGATGATGAAATGCCATGGCTGTTCGTTCCCAGCCGATGGCGCGCTCATCGCGGCTTCCAAAATTTTCTTTATGTGCTCGGCTTGTATTTTTTGTCCTGTATACTGCCGAATACTTCTGCGGCGTAAAATCGAGTTCATTCTAGTCGTTGTGAGTATCTTTTCCTGATATTATAATATATGAAGATTTTAGAAGAAAAAACCGATAGGAAAAGCATGTTTTAATATATTAAATAGCCTATTTACCCGGTTTATTTAGAAATATTGCGGGTTCATAAATTTGAATATCTATAATTTAGTTATTGAAGAAAGCCATGATTTTGCGCTACCTTGCGGACGATTAGTCTGAAATTCTGCCTCTTTGATGTAATTAATCGTGAATCCATTAATAAATACATTTTTAATCTCTTCACGTGTCACTCTCCGTGGTCCCCATCCGGGTGGTTCGTTTTCATTGAAACATATCATCAGGTAAGTTCCGCCGATACACAATGCATGGTGAATGTTGGATACAAATTTATCTCTTGCTTCATTTGAAAATACATGAAAGAGACCTGAGTCTATAATTGTATCAAACTTTAATCCATTGCCGTCGAGGTGCAGTGCGTCATGAACAAGGAACAATCCGTTGACTCTAAGACTCCGTCCTTTCTTTCGTGCTTTATGGATAGCAGCGGATGCGACGTCAATTCCAATCACATCATATTTTTTATTCGCAAGATAGAGAACGTTTTCGCCGGTCCCGCATCCAACATCTAGAACCCTGCCATGTATCTCACCCGCTGCTTCTAATTTTATTATCTCTTTTTGAGGACGACCGGTTTCCCACGGCGGCACACCCCGATATGCCGATTCGAACGAATCGATTATTTCCTGCTTTGCCGCCATAATATATCAAATGTAAAATTACTTTTTCTCTTTTGCTAACTCAACATTGATCGCAACTTCAACGTCTTCGCCAAGAAGCAATCCGCCGGCTTCCAAAGTTTTATTGTAAACTATGCCGAATTCTTTCCGGTTTACCGTTGTCGTAGCTTTAAATCCTGCCTTGGTGTTGCCCCACGGATCATTGACGGTGCCGTTAAATTTCGTGTCAAGCACAACCAGTTTGGTTACCCCGTGCATCGTGAGGTCGCCTGTGATTTTATAGGCGTTCTTTCCGTTTTTCTCAAATGATTTACTTACGAATGTTATTTCCAGATATTTTTCTGCATCGAAGAAATCTGCTGAGCGGAGATGCTTGTCGCGACCTTCATTATCTGTGTTGATACTTTTTGTTTTGATTGTAGCATTTAACTTTGCGTCCATAAAATCATCTTTGGTTTGTATCAACGTCGCCTCGAAATCTGTAAACCTGCCCGTCACGTCCGATATAACCATATGGCTAATACTAAACGAAACTTTTGAGTGTGCGGCATCCGATTTCCATGTTGTTTGAGCGTTTGCGCTAAGCGCGCTTACAGCAAGAAGAACGATGAATAATATATTCTTTTTCATTATGTGATTCCTTTCATTTCTTGTTTATGTTATTTTGTAATTAAACTTCTTGTTAGTCGTGCCAAGCCGAAAGATTTTACGATCAATTCTTTCAACTGATTTTGAAGTTTCGTGTCAACCAAATTATCATCGTCATCGAACGCTTCCTTTGCAAAACGAATATAAACCTGCGGCTGCGGAAGCACAAAAACATTCAGGGCGGCAAGTATCTGGCGAAGATGCATCTGGGAACGCAGTGTTCCGAACGGACCCGTTGAAGCGCCGAATATTACGGCTGTCTTTCCATCGAGAATATTTATTTTAGTCGAGAGCCAATCAATTGCATTCTTCAGCGCACCTGTAACCGAATGATTATACTCTGGTGATGCGATTAAGATAACATCGGAAGATTGAACAATCTTACGAATATTTTCGACTGACACGGGGAATCCCAGCGACTCAATGTCTGCGTCATATATAGGCAGAACTAGTCTCTTCAAATCAATTTCCTCAATATTCATACCTTCCTCTGTCGCAAATCGTGCTACGATACGAAGCGCTTTTTTGTTGTATGAATCTTGTCTGAGACTGCCTGATATTGCCACAACTTTTAATTTATCGTCCATTGGTTACTTTACCTTTCCTAAATGCATTTCCTGCAATGATAAACCAAGCTGCTTTAACAAAGCAGCCAGCATCTCCTGCTCTTTCTCGTCCAGAACCGATGAGACAGACGTAATATATTCTGCATGTTTGATGAAAATTTCACCGAATTTTTTTTCACCTATGGGTGTAAGCCGCACTAGAATTGCGCGACGATCCTCTTTGCTCGGGATTCTTTCAACTAAACCTTCGTTTTCAAGATTATCTACAACACATGTTATATTCCCGCCGCTGACCAGCATCTTTTTCGAAAGAACGCTCAACTTCATGGAACCAAGATGTCCAAGACATTCAAGAACGGCAAATTGAGGTTCGGTCAACCCGAATGTGCGAATGTTATCGGTGGTCAGCTTATTAAATGTCGATGATGCTCTTGCTAACTTAACCCATAAATTAAGTGCTAAGCTTGCTTTCTTTCCGTATTTTTCTGCAGTTTTCAATATATATTAGTTTAAATTTAAAATATTCAAATTAGCTATATTGTTAACATTATTATTCAATAAATTAGTTCCCGTCTATTTTTGTTCTTTATCTTGTATAGAATCCTTCTTATATTATCCAAAACCATTAATTACATTTTTAAGGAGAACTTTTATGAAGAAATTATTGATCGGTTCGATCATTGGTGGAATCATCCTTTTTGTTTGGAGTTGGCTTGCATGGACGCTTGTTCCTATTCACAGCGATACAATCCAGAACATCAACAACGAAGAAGCAGTTGTTACGACGATGAACATTAATATGGACAAGAAGGGTGTTTATGTTTTTCCCGCAATGCCTGCAACACACGATAAGGATGTTGTCGATGAATATAATCAGAAATATCAACAAGGTCCGGTCGGTATGATTATTTACGATCCGCAAGGAGGCGATCCGATGCCGCCAAGTCAGATGATTATCGGTATCATCATCGATATTCTTGCTGCATTTATTGCTGGATGGTTCCTCTCGCGCAGTACGGCTGTCGCATCATCGTATCTCGGTCGAGTAGTATTTTGCGGTATGCTCGGTATTTTCTTAGCATTGCTTTCTCACATAGTAAATTGGAACTGGATGAACTACCCTCTCGATTATACAACTGCGTGGGCTTTAGATACAATTATCGGATGGGTTTTAGCGGGACTTGGAATAGCGGCGATAATCAAAGTCCCAAAAACTGAAACAACAAATTAATTTTGATTGAGGTTTATATGAATGCTCATAAATATAAAATAATCGTTCTGATAATCATCGCATTAATCTTTACGCTCTTCATCTCAATGGGCTTTGCACAACCGGCGCAAGATGAAAGCACAACATGTATCACTTGCCATTCACTTCAGGGAATGGGCGCAAGCATTGTGCAAATGTGGAAAGACAGCAAACACTTTCAAAATGGTGTTGGATGTTATGATTGTCATAAAGCGGAAGCCGCCGATGTTGACGGATTTGAGCATCATGGAAAACGTATTGCGACAATTGTCTCTCCAAAGGATTGCGCCCAGTGTCACGAGCAGGAAGTTGCAGAATCCGACGGCAGTCATCATGCAAAGGGTGCGCAGTTTATCGGCTCGCTCGATAATATACTTGGTGAGATTGTTGAAGGTGCGGCGGCGGCAAACTCCGGATGCCGTCAATGTCACGGAAGCATCGTTCAGGTTGATAAAAACGGAAAGTTGGATGCACAAACTTGGCCCAACACAGGAATTGGTAGAGTAAATCCTGATGGCAGCAAGGGTTCATGCACTGCATGTCATTCGCGGCACAGTTTTTCTGTTGCACAGGCGCGTCAGCCGGAAGCATGCGGAAAGTGCCACATGGGTCCCGACCATCCGCAGATAGAAATTTACACCGAGTCGAAACATGGAATAAAATTCAATGCTGTTAGAAGCACGGGCGTTATGAATCTTGAAAAAGATGAGTGGGTTGTTGGAAAAGATTATACCGCCGCGCCAACTTGCGTTACATGCCACATGAGCGCGACGCCGACACAAAAAGTCAACCACGATGTCGGCAGAAGAATTAGCTGGACACTCCGACCGCCAGTTTCAATAAAATTAGACAGTGCGGATGTACGTCGCGATAGAATGAAAAATGTTTGCCTGCAGTGCCACGCAAAAGAACATACCGAAAACTTCTTCACTCAATACGATGAAGCGGTAAAACTCTACAACGAAAAGTTCGGCAAACCGGCTAAATCAATCATGGATAAATTTTATGCCGACAACAAGCTGACCAAAACTCCGTTTGATGAAGATCTGGAATGGGTTTATTATGAACTGTGGCATCATGAAGGGAGGCGAGCACGAATGGGCGCTTCGATGATGGGACCTGACTTCACACAATGGCACGGCTTCTATGAGGTAGCAAAACATTTTTACAATAAGTTCATTCCCGACGCTGAGGAGATTCAAAAGGGCTCGACAAAAGATGTAATGGATTCAGAATTTCATAAATGGAAGAAGGGCTTAACCGACGAGCAGAAAAAAGAAATACTTGACTTCTATAAAAAGCGATACGGGGAATAATTAATCCAATTATGACATTGTAGGTGCGATCTAAAGGTTTCTCGCGGGCGTCTTTGCGTGATAACAGAACATACAATCTCTAAGAACGAATACAAAGCGTTAGATTTATTCTATGACAATAAAAGATATTCTAACTCAATTAGAATCTCATGGCAACCCAAATAATGTTGCCGGCATGGCACGCTACGGTATCATCGCAAAAAAAGCGTTTGGCGTATCTGCGCCTGCTCTTCGTGCAATCGCAAAAGAAGTCGGGTATAGCCATGGGTTGGCATTAAAATTATGGGCAACAGAAATTTATGATGCCCGAATTCTGGCGGCATTTATCGATGACCCGAAACTTGTTACCGAAAATCAGATGGAACTATGGGTAAAAGATTTCGACAACTGGGCGATATGCGATGGTGTGTGCCTTCATCTATTTCGTAAAACTCCATATGCCCGGAAAAAAGCAAAGCAATGGACAAAAAGAAAAGAAGAATTTATAAGACGCGCCGGCTTCACCCTCTTTGCTACCCTAGCCGTTCATGACAAGCAAGCCGATGATAAAAATTTCCTTCAACTTCTTCCGATCATTAAACGTGCATCAGCCGACGAGCGAAATGGCGTAAAGAAAGCTGTCAACTGGGCACTGAGGCAAATTGGGAAAAGAAATCTTGCTCTGAACAAATTGGCAATCCAAACTGCAAAAGAGATAAAGAAAATTGATTCGCCATCAGCAAGATGGATTGCGAGTGATGCGTTAAGAGAATTAACAAGCGATGCTGTTAGGAAAAGATTACTAAATAATGTCAACGAAAAGTGAGAAATCAATAGCTGACTCGCTAGAAGTAAAAAAGCAGTTGCTTCCTCATATACCATTTCTTTTACAGGACCTTTGGGTTTTAGGTAGTTCTATCGATCAAATAATCGAGATCGTTGGTTCTCTTAAGAGCTTATGTCCTTTGACAAAGATACTCGATCTTGGCTGCGGTAAGGGGGCAGTTTCTATCCGGCTTGTTGCAAGATATGGATTTCATGCTGTCGGAATCGATGCGATGACTCCCTTCCTCGAGGAAGCAGAGAAAAAAGCAGCGGAGTATAAAGTTTCACATTTATGCCAATTTATTAATCAAGATATCCATGAATATGTATCGAACGATCACGATTATGATTTAGTTTTACTTGCTTCATTAGGCGGAATCTTTGGCTCGTTTAAGAATACAATCGCTAAGCTGCGAACTCAAATACACTTAGGCGGTTTTATGATAATAGATGATGGTTACCTTAGGAAACGTAATCATCTTAATAGAAAAGGTTATGGGCATTACAAAAATTATAATAACACGATTCGTGAGTTAACTTTTTTCGGAGACCAGTTAATAAACCAAGTTGATACATCCGCAGTAAGCAAAGATATAAATGTTGAGTATCTTAGTTTAATTAAAAGACGAGGTGAAGAACTCATATTAAAACACCGAGAGTTAGAAAAAGATATCAGTGATTACATTCACCTTCAAGAAGAAGAGTGTGATGTTTTAAAAAATGAGATCGAGGGTGCATCGTGGGTAATTCGAAAAGATTGAACGTTAATGTAGTACAATTGAATCCGATGTTGCTAATTTTACTTTAATCCATAGCTTCAGCGGTTCTCTGATTCCACCTCTACCTGAAGGAGGCATTTCACCTGGACCACCACCTCTTCGTCCATCCATACCACCTCCACCCTGACCACCGCCCATCTTCTGCCTATCGCCACGCCTGCCAGTCATCTCATTACTCACCGTCTCTACTCCTACGCCGATGGTTGATTCCGCGGTTGTACCGATAACATATAGCTGAGTTCCTTTATCAGTAATCGGAATTTTCATTTCGTAAACAAGCAATCCGCGTGAGAGATGGAGAACAACATCAATTCCACCTGTTTCTTGTTTTCTCATCCGAATATGTTTCCCCTTGGTTGGTTCATAGATATCAAGTTCATCAGAAAAATTTTCAGGAAACGCCGGCAAGGAATCGCGCGAGAAATTTTGCTCTTGCATCTTGCGCCTCCTATCCCCCGGCATGCCCATTTCTTCCATACCAAGAGGATAGTGAACGCCAAATATTTTTTCCTCTCCTCCGCTCCGATCAAACCAAAAAGTAAAGCCACTAAACGCAATCTGGTGCTGTAGCGCTCTGTCGCTTATGGTGAGCGAGAGATAAAGATAATTTTCATCATTCATAAAACCTACAAGGACATTATTCAGATCTTTAATGATCCACGTTTTCCCCTGCCAATCTTCACTGTTACCGTCGATCTTTACATCGCTATCGCGCCAATAGCTTGTGATTTCTGGCGATTTGCAGCCGTAGAAAAGTGTCAGCGAAAAGATAATGAAGTGGAGAATGTATTTTTTCATCGTATTCAAATTTTTATTTCTTTTTTGTTTCTTACATTTGACAGAGTACTTATCGTAAAGTTTAATTTGTTTTGACTTTACTCTATATTATATCTATCTTCTCACAAATCATATTTCAACATTACGATACCAGATAGTTTTTATGCCTGAACATGTATGCCCCTGGTGGATTGGATATTTGCTGGCAAGTCCACTGCGAAGATTTTTCCATAAACCTGAACAAATCGTATCTCCTTATTTGAAAGAAGGAATGACCGTTCTTGAAGTCGGACCCGGGATGGGATTCTTTACGCTTCCGATGGCGAGATTGGTTGGTTCGCAAGGTAAAATTATTTGCATCGATGTGCAAAAAAAGATGATTGATAGTCTTTTGCGGCGTGCAGCCCGTGCCGGGCTTGCCGACAGAATTATTACACGACTTACATCAGGCGATTCACTACAAGTTGAAGACTTTGCTAACCGTATCGACCTTGCACTTTTGTTTGCCGTTGTTCATGAAATCCCCGACCAAGAAAAACTTTTTCGTGAGGTGCTTACAACGCTGAAAGAAGGTTCGCTTATTCTTATTTCTGAGCCGTCAGGTCATGTGATCTTCCCCCGAATTTTCGGACAGAGAGAAAAGCCAGTATATTAGAGAAAAGGAGAAGTCCGAAATGGAAGCAGAACAAATCAGAAGAAGAAGATTT
>JAGVIE010000006.1 GCA_020056225.1 Bacteroidota bacterium | reverse complement strand
TCTTCTTCTTCTGACTTGTTCTGCTTCCATTTCGGACTTCTCCTTTTCTCTAATATACTGGCTTTTCTCTCTGTCCGAAAATTAGGGGGAAGATCAATGGACCCAATTGAGAATGTATCTACATTGGATGTATAGAAATCAGGGCTGCAATACAAACAAATGCCTATTTCGCTTGGATAGATTGCAATTAAAGAATATCCTTGATTTTTCTTTTTCCATATTAAAACGTCTTTACCATAAACTTCGTCGGAAAGACAAATTATGTAACCATTATAACTTATATGGTTATTAATATTTACAACTTTTTTTGAATGAATATAATTTTCGGGATGATTCTCAGTTTCACCAAGGATATAACGGTTTCTAGGAGTAATTATTACATATTTTGAAATATCGATTGTGTCATTTCTATAATATATAGTTGGGTGCAAAAGATTGGGAATATCATATAACACTTTAATATTATTAAGTTCCTTTATTGATGAAATGTCAATCTGCAATGTTTGATTGTCCGAATTTATGGACTGTGCAAATGAATTTGCAGTAAATGCAAGGAATAGGATAATGGATGCTTTAATTTTCATAATAATGATTTTCGCCCGCCTAACTATTAATTATACTGCCAATAAATCGAGCTAACATGCAGGCAGTGTGAATGTTAGACTCTAATAAGCCTAAGAATCTATCACCGCAAATATTACGAAAAGCTCATGTTAAAGTCAAACTTGTTTCGGACTCATCCCTTCTACGAATCTTCGACTCGATTGAAATTTCTTTTTGTTGTTTGAATTCATTGAAAAGCTACGATGTTTAATAAATATATTGATCTGATATTTAAAACTGCGCCGTTAACCCAATAATCGGTAATATTCCAAAATCGTACCTCGGCGTTTCTGTGATGAGACCGTTAGAATCGACTTTGTAAGAATAATCTAATATATTTTCTCGGTTGTACACATTCCAAAGGTCGAGATATGCGGTCAAAGTCCAAGCGTTAAAAACAAACTTCTTATCGAAACGGACATCAAGTTTGTGATAAGCGGGAAGCCGGTCTGAATTGTAATCGCCGTCGACCACATAAAAAGTACCGTTCTTTTCCGTTACGCCCGCAACGGGTGTAAAGGGATTACCGGATGAATATTGGAATTTTGCACCAAGCTGCCAACCCTCGCCAAGCTCAATGCCTGCAATCAGATTCAGGATATGGGGTCTATCGAATTCGAAATAATACTCGGCAAGTCCATCAGCATCTTGCCGCTTCGACTCGGAAAAAGTATACGATGCCGTTCCAACAAATCCATCTGTAAATTTTTTCTGGAGAGATAATTCAATTCCTCTCGCGTAACCGCTTCCAGTATTGTATAGAATATCGGTTGTGTCGTTTCCTACGATAACATTCGATAAATCTTTATGATACACTTCAAGCGTTGCACGGATGTCATCGCGGAGGAGTTGTTCTACACCAATAATATAATGGATCGCACTGCTGCTGCGAAGCTGTTGATTGAGTGGATCGAGGGCAATCTGGTATGATGCAGGGGTTTGATAATATTTGCCATACGCCATGTTGAAAGATGTTCTATCTGTCAGATGATAAGAAGCTGACAAGCGCGGACTAAATGTTTCTTCTTTTGTGAAGGAGAAATAATCATAACGTCCGCCGGCAGTTAAAGATAATCGCACCCATGGGCTCCATGTGCTTTGCATAAATACGGATGTTTTATTACTTAAATCGGGTAGATAAGAAATTGACGACGCAGGAATAATTTGCCCAAGCCGAGTAGTGTCGGCGGGTTTCCATGTTATATGTTCCGATTCGATAAATCGAACATGAACTCCGCTTTTAATATCAAGATTAGATTTTATTTGATAAGTGATTTCATTTTTCAAGGTATAGCTGTTCTCAAGAATATCTTCACCTATTAAATCTCTTTGAGTTTCGGTGCCTCGAAGAGTATTCCAGCCGTTACCCGAAAATGACAGAGTAGTTAAACTATAAGCTTTCGGCGATAAGAGATAACGCCAATTAACACCGAATGCAGTTCCATAATCATCGCGCGTTAAATAATTATACTTACCGGTATCGGTAGAACTTTTCATTCTTACAGTCCCTTCACGCTCTATCTGATCGAGATAATAAAAACCGACAAGACTCAATCGATTTTTGGCATTTAAATCGTATGTAAACTTTCCTACAGCATCATAATAACTTGGGGCCGCGGGTCGATTGAGAATTGATGTCAGCATATCAAATAAACCGCGTCGTGCAGAAAAAACCATTGTGCCGTTATCCATCACCGGTCCATCTACCATCAATCCGAAGCCGGCTACATTTGCATTGACATCGATATTGTGTAATTCCTTATTACCATCGACCATAGTCATATCGAACACAGACGACATTTTATCACCATACTTAGCCGGAAAACCGCCCGTCATAAAATTTACTTCTTTCAACAACGAAGGATTTATTATGCTTATGATTCCCATCGATTCACCTGTGCGTGCAAAATGTATTGGGTTATAGATTTCGATATTATCGAGCAGTGTTAGATTTTCGTCAGGACTTCCGCCGCGAACAATCAACTGAGCGCTTTTACCGCCAGCAGTTGCAACACCCGGCAACGATTGCATCACCCGAAATATATCTTCTGCCGAGCCGGGAGAGCGTCGAATCTCTTGTGACGAAAGCGTTCGATAGCTAACAGTGCTTTCCGTAGGTTTCTGAAAATATCCTCCGGTTACTACTACATATTCGTGTTTCGGTTTAATACAACTTGAACATCATCATTGATGAAATTGTTGTAACCGATATACGACACTTTTAATTGATAGACACCGATCGGAATATTTTTTATAACAAAATATCCATTGTCGTTAGTTGATGCACCGGAGTTAGTTCCCACAAGCATGGCATTTGCCGCTGGCAGTGGTTGCTTCGTTACTGCATCGCGCACTTCACCCGAAATGCTTCCGAATTTCTCTTCCGAGTATGCACGGTTAACACTCATGACAATTATGATGAGAGATAAAATATAAATTATGTTTTGTTGAAATATTTTTTGCATGGAAATTATCCGATCCGACATTAATATAATTTATGTTATTTGTTAGATGATTATAAACGTGAAAAGATACAAACAGCTTTAATACTGGTTCAATACACGTGCCAATATATAATTAGTGGTTTCCTGCCAAATAATAATGGTATTACAGAACCGCAATGAGACATATCGACGATTCTGCCGAAGACTTTCGACAATAGTGTCGACAACAAATGATTGCTAAAAGATAAATCAATCTTTCCGCGCTAATTAGGATAATTTAATGATTGGCACATCACTTGTAATGAATACGAACAGAAGAAAAAATAATTCAAACTAATTCATCAATACAACTAAAAGGAATAAACAATGAAACGCACAATATCTTTCTCACTCGTACTTCTGATGCTCGGAGTTTTTAGTTTGTTAACTCTCGACAGCGCATTCTCACAGCAAGTCGGCAATCAGTTTGGCAAAAAGAATATGGAACAATATGGACCGCGGGATGACGACGGTGATGGAATACCGAACGGTAAAGATCCCGATTATGTAAAACCGAAAGACGGAACCGGAAAGAAATTCGGGCAAGCCAACAAAGGCACATCTTCCATGAGCGGCAAAGGGAGCGGTTATGGCTCAGGTAACGGCACAGGTAAGAGTGGTGTTGGTCCGAAGGACGGCACCGGAAACGGCCGTAAAACAGGTGTTGGAACTGGCGCTTGCGATGGCACAGGTCCAAAAGGTCGTGGATAAGAGAGCAAACATCAAGCTGGGGTCTCAACAACTCCAGCTTTTTTTTATTTTGAAGATGAAAGGAATAAAATTATGAAGCTAACAAATACGATAATGTTTACAGTCCTTATGCTGTTTTTTCTGTTGCCGGCTTTTGCACAGACTGGAAAATCAAGCGGCTCTATGAACACAGATAAGAATGGCGTAATGTCGGTTAGCGGTATAATAATAAAAGTCAATCACTCCTGCGCCACATTGAAAGATGAGAATGGAAGAGAATACGAGATACACTTAGGACCATATTGGTATTGGCATCGTGAAAAGTTTGAGTTGAAAAAGAACATTAAAGCCAGAGTCCGCGGTGAAGTTGAAAATGTAAACGGGCAGTACCATTTTTATCCCTGGGAAATTTCTCAAGACGGTAAATCGATCTCGCTTGCCGATGAAAATGGCATCCCAAAATGGGCAGGGGTAAAAAATAAAGCAAGCAAGATGCAGGGTAAAGGACAAGGACGGAGCAATCGCTGGAAATGACTAAATATTTTAAAATTCATATTACTATATTGGTAATTATTAATTTTAATATTGGAGAATAACTTAATGAAAACAATTTGGATAATATTGGCGATCGTAATCTTAACGGTCGGTGAATCAACTGCGCAAGCTGTCCAGGATTCCGCTACTGTAAAAAAGAACCAGGCAGAGAAGCAATTACAACAACGGCAGATAGTTGATGAAAACGCCGACGGAATCGATGATGCACAACAGCAAAAAGGAAAGAAGTTTAAAAACAAAAAAGATAAATTCATCGATCGGGACGGTGATGGAATTTGCGACGACCGTGCAAGCGGATTAGGCTGGCGATTAGGTGGAAAAAATTCAATGAAACAAGGTGGACAAAAGAAAGGTCCCAGAGGACGGCAATGAAATTAGTTCGAATATATAACGCGTTTTTTACTTTTATTTTACTTACTTCCAGCGGATTAAGTCAATGGAGTCTGCAAACAGGTTTGAGCGGTAAGTACGACGACAATATCAATAATAATTACCTCCAGATGAAAGATAAGATTACATCGCTTTCACTTACCGGATCGTACACGTGGGAAACCGATAATAGTGCAACAGAGATGTTCTACTCAGGTTCTCTGAATTATTACAGCACTACAATAGATAGAACATTCCACTATCATTCAATCGGCATTGATTATAATCATCTCTACGGTGAAGAGCAGGATACATATCTTAATCTTGGCGCTTCATATAGTACAAGAATCAACAGGAATGATTACACCCTATACGACCATAACCAATTGAATTTATTCGGGACTATAAAATTCCCGATCTCTGAACGGCTTACCGGAATGTCCGGCTATTCGTTCACTTATTTGAAAATGCAAGAAGTTCCTGATTTTAATTACATCGAACATGCAGCTTTTTTTCAATTAAAAAGCTTCTTACCGACTCGAACGACAATCATTTTACAAACTGATTTTGGATATAAGATGTATACGACGCCAAATATCGATACAACCTCCACTATGGGTAGTGGAAGATGGGGAGAAAAAAATTCTGCAAGCACATCTTCATATCCCAGTGTAACACAATTAATTGGGATGATGCGGATCGGTCAGGCAATAGTTGATGGAACAGGCTTAAGCTTATCAGGACAATACATTTTAAATCTCCAAAGCGAATCACGTTATATATTGTCGTACGATGGAATTGTATCGGGTGACGATATCTTTGACGATCAATATTCATACGAAGGACCATCAGCAAATATTACGCTAACACAGTTATTGCCGGCTCAAGTCGTACTCAAGATGACTTCGGGAATACAGAACCGCAATTACCTTCTTCGACCGGCATACGATCTTATTGGGAATGAAATTGCCGAAAAAAGAATTGACACACGTAAAAATATCTACATATCTGCGGAAAAAAATTTTGAGGAATTAGGACTTTCTTTCGGTTTATCGTACGAATATCTCCAAAACTCATCAAACGATGAGTACTTTAAATACAGCAATAATATCTTTGGTATAAATTTGACTTATCAGTATTAACAAGAAAAATAATTAACTGAATCATTAACAATATAGGAGAAACATTATGAAATACACATTACTTTTTCTTATTGCCAGCTTCCTGATAATAACTGGATGCGAAAAATCGGCTGTTGAAGCGACACCCGGACCTGGTGAATTGAAGTTATATCTCGTAGATTCTCCGGGAGATTACGACGAAGTGAACATCGTAGTTAACCGAGTCGAAGTTCATAATTCAGATACCGATACTACTACAGGTTGGTCTACAATAAACAACACGCCGGCTACCTACGATTTACTCACACTTAGGAACGGTGCAAGTTCAATACTCGGGACAGCAAAACTTACTCCCGAACATTACACACAACTCCGCCTCATGATCGATAGCGGAAGTAATGTTGTTGTGAATGGTATTAAATATGATCTCGTAATACCAAGCGGAATGGAAAGCGGCATCAAACTCACACATGCGTTCACAATCGAAGCCGACAAATTGTATGAATTAACGCTCGACTTTGATGCGGATGAATCGATCAAATTGCTCGGAAGCAATACATACAAACTGCAACCTACAATTCGAGTCGTTTCTAACGTCATATCTGGAACGATTTCAGGGAAAATTCTTCCAACCGTTGCGAATGCTTTAGTGCAAACCACAGTCGGTCTCGACACGGTATCAACTATCCCGGATACATCTGGAAATTTTAAGCTAATGGCGCTGCCCGAAGGAACATACACACTGAAAATCATTCCTGCGAACACAGCATACAGAGATTCTACTATCGCAGGTGTAGCTGTCGTCAGACAACAAGACAGCAATATTGGTACAATAACACTACTATCGAATTAAGGTTCGTTGAATAATTATTGCAGTGTACATCCTGAGAACTTCATGTTCTTAGGATGTTTTTTTTGCAAATTCGATGTTGAGTTAAAGTTATTATGTAGTATAGCTCGATGAAGTCGTTCTACGTTAATGCTGATGCGGTTTCTTTTCACTTTCAATCATTTTTGAGAACACAAAGAAGTACTTGGCAGGTTTATCTGAAAGATTTTTTATTTCGTGCTTGGTCTCAGGTGGAATGTATGTAATTTCTCCTGAAACAAGTGTTATTGGTAAAATACCTTCCTTGAATACGGTAATCGTTCCATCCAGACAATAAACAATTTCCCTATAATTTCCTGAGTTATGTTTTTCAGTGCTATCTCCAGGGAGAAACCATTTTTTGCCAGCACCAAAACCTTCGGCTTCGAACTCCATAACGTTGAGATTAATCCGGTCTACTGATGCAGGAATGATTTAACCTGGCTTAGGTGCAGTTGCCTTTACCTCACCGATGCTTACCCCCTTTGCATGGATGCACTTAATCAATGAAAACTCCGGGACTTTTATCCCCTTTCTGAATGAATGTCCTTGCCAGTGGAGAACGCGCGACTCGGGATAAATTTTCTGGTAAAACATTCCTTCAACTACCACTTCGTATCCGGCACAGTCGGTTGGGAACTTGTGAACCAACTCAGGGAAGTTCACAACTATACCTTCTCCTGTTCCATCTTTTGAAACAACTTCGATGAAACATCCTTCGTTGGTACAAGCCGATGCAATGATTCCTTCGATCTTCACATCGCGGTTGAAATATTTTTCTGGATGCTCCGTCAACTCGGTGATGTGTGTTGTTTCTTCTATTTTCAAGTCTCTGCCGATATGTTTCCATTGTGCATCCACTGGAGTAAAAGTCATCTCGATTAATAAGATGATGATTGCAATTTGTCGTGTTCGCATAATTTTTCCTTTAATTAGTTTTACAAGATAAAATTTCATTCCATTGTATTTTGAACAGTGAATTCCCACTCACAATAAACGTCTGTAATCGAATCGGGCGGGCATGTGCGGCAGCGGGTTTGGATGCGAGGGTCAATCGTTTTTGCAAACTGACTAAACTCAACCATACCTACTGGTTTACAGGGGAATGGTGAAAGATTTTTCTCCGCTCTGGTTTTCTGAACTCGGCATTCCACCATCCTAAATACCATTGTCTGATCATTTACCCATTCAATTTCTTGTTTATTGATTGCAGCATACAGACGGTAACCGAACGCCTGTTCGAGCGCTTTCAGACCGCCGTTTTCGAAAATATTAAATTCCTTCATAATCCGTCGAGCTTCCGCAACGGCGAACCTGTTCCACGATTTCGTATCAAGTTCAATGGCTGCTTCTATTCCATATTTATCTTCTGCCGCTAAAAACCAACAACCATCGTGAGCCAACCAATTTTTTGCATATACTTTAAGTAGTTTAATTAATTCATCCTTACTCAACTTTTCGATGTGTTCCATTTAATTCTCCGATTTACTTTTTCTTCTTTGCAGATACAATGATTGTAACATTTAATTGTGTATGAATTTCTTTAACTTCGTGATATTGTGTTTCCAGAAGCGGTTTTAATTTATCCATACTTAAATTACCACGCGTATGATCTTTTCCATAAAGGATACGATGAATTTTTTGAAGCTCGGCAAAACCCGTTTTATTGAAGTCGCCAATTATCAGGGAATTCTTCCCGGAGTGTACGCGAATTAACTCTCTTAGACAAACCTCCGGGTGCTCAAGATGATGAAAAGTATTCATCGATATTACTGATGGAAAATTACCATCGTCAAAGGACAACGATTCCATGTCGATTGTAAGCAGCTTTACCTTATGAAGATACTCTGTTGTAATACGCAGCCCGGCATTTTTTCTGTCTTCGGTTGAAACATCGCCTGTGATTACATCGTAACCGAGCCGAGTTAGCACAGCCGACATTCTTCCTGTTCCTGTAGCCAATTCTAGTATCGGCTGGTGGGTATCTAATGTGGCATGACTGAGGATTTCAAAATACTCAGCAGCTAAGTTGTATCTCCAACCTTGTAATAACTTGTCGCTATCAGTAAGAGAAATAGACGCGATTAACTTAGAAAAATCTTGCATTTTGGTTTACTACATTTTATTTAAATCTATTATCCGATCGAATCCCATCTAAAATTTCTTTACCTTTCAACCATCCTACTTTATCAGTACTTCGATTATCAAATTGTGGATAAAAGGGCTTTATGTCCAACAACGGTGTTTCATCGATGATATCAACTTCTTCGATGTGCAATATGTTTTGCTTAACGCTTATTAGGCGAACAGTTGAAATACCAATAGCGTTGGGGCGAGAAGGTGCTCGCGTTGCAAAGATTCCATGCAATTCATTATCCATAAAAGGCACTACTTGTAAAGAGAATTTATTTACTAGATGGAAGTAATAAATTAATATTATATGTGAAAATCCATTAATATCTTTCAATCCTTCGGTAAAGTCAGTAATTAATTCGATTGTACCTTTGATGCCTTTAGCACTCAATGGCTGAATTAGAACACCCGATATTTCGGCAAAGGGTGAATGAATTATTCCGATTGGTTTGAAACAAATTTGTTCATTCATCTGTAGTTATATCCTTTCTAATCCGTTTTTCAAATCCGAAATGATATTTTAAACATCTTCTATACCGACTGATAATCTGATCAAGCCATCGGTGATATCGGCGTTCAGTTGAGGAAATAGAATTTAACAGTGTGGTAATATCTCGCATTGATGTTTGATTAGTTCTTTCATTTATTCTCGCAAAGGATATCTTTTCACCCAATGCTCGTTACATTGAAATGGGTTTCCTGACCAAATCTGGGGGAGAGGTCGTAGCGAATTTGCAGATACGACATACTCCCCCACTTTCTATTCATCTATCTGGCACGTAATATCAGTATTCTAATCCTTTCTTAGGTGCCACAGCGGATTACTATTTCATCAATAACATTTTTCTAGAGAAAGTCATATTGTTGGTCTCGAGTTTGTAGAAATATAAACCGCTCGGTAAATTTTCCGGTGAAAATGTTGCAGTGTGAATTCCGGCGGGGAGCGATTGATTTTTTAATATTTTTTCCACTTCATGCCCGATTACATCATACACTGTTAAGGTAACAAGTGATGTTTTTGGCAAATGAAATTCAATTGATGTCGATGGATTAAATGGATTCGGATAATTTTGGAGAAGTTCAAATTTTTCAGGGATATGATTTCCCTGTTTTAATTGAACATCAGTTGTTAATGTTGTATCGAATCCTAACTTTGACATCTGGTATTTTGTTAGAGGTGTAGCGAAAAACATCTGATGACCATCTGGTGTGTTCTTACCAATCGGCGACCAATTTTTTGATGCAACAACTGGATCTGTCGGAGCGCCGTTATACGTTAGAAAGTCCATCTTAAGAGAACGTTGATAATCTGCAGGAATCGGAACTATTCCTGTTTTGGACGTGACCGTGCTGTCGGATGCATTCCACTTTGCAAAGTAGATTTCACCTGTAGCATTATACTCTGCTATTGCTGGAATGTTACCGCCAAAGTTTAGATGACAGTCCGTGCATACGCGTCCGGCTGAATCGATTGTATGCGATGTAAATGGTCCGAATGCTACCCATGCATTTCCCTGAAATGTAAGTGACTGGAATGATGCCGGGTAAACTTTGTTATCTTCCGTTCTATTAACGAGCATAACGAAATCATGAAGAGTTTGTTTTGCGCGTTTCTTGCCAACAATCTGGCTTTCGAGATGGCAGCTATAGCATGTTTCCACTGTTTTCGCGTGACACGTGGTGCAATGCAACTTGCCTGCATGAGGATCAAGAGCAGAATGGTCAGGAAGAGTGGCTGGTGAATTATGGCAATCTTCGCAATCGGTAGTCATTGCTCCCGGTTCAAGCATTGAACTGTAAACTGTGGAAGTTCCGTGCATATCGGCTGATGTGTGGCAATCCCAACATTTAAAACCGCGTGTGCGATGTACATCAGTATATCCAAGCGTAACCGCTTCGGTCTTTTGGCGGCTGTGGCAACCGAGACATTGGTCGGTTTTAATAGAGTCTGGATTGAATGCAGAGTTTGTTGGATGACAATCGACGCATCCGGGAGTATAGTCTGCTGTGTAAGCAACTCCGTCTGCGTTTAGCGGTCCGTGGCACTTTGTGCAACCCATACCTCCGCTGTCAACAGCGACGTTGGTCAGTTGCTCAAATCCACCATTTGCTTTACCATACCAGTAGTTTTTGCCTGCGCGAGTTTTGTGTAAGCTTGTATTAAAATCTGATTGTGAAAAAACAAGCTCACTTATAACAAAACAGAGAGTTATGATAAAAAATAGTCTCAATGTTTGCATAAGTTCCATCCTTTCTTTTGTTTGTGAATGTGAGTATTAATGAATTATTTAATTAGAGAACTGCTATATAAATCCAGATAGTTTAGTACAATTTCCATTTTTATACCGTTACTGTATTTAGCCCTGCTTTTAAATCTTGAATTATATCTTCAACATCTTCGATACCGACCGATAATCTTATTAAATCATCGGTAATACCGGCTTTAAGTTTGTCTTCTTTCGATACTTTTGAATGTGTCATAGATGCCGGATGCTGGATTAACGTTTCCACACCACCCAGTGAAACAGCGAGTAATGCTAAATGCACATTATTCATTAATATTTTGGCTGCATCGAAACCGCCTTTTAATCCGAAGCTGATGATAGAACCACTGCCGTGCATTTGTTTTTTCCCAAGTTGAAATTGCGGGTGAGATTCCAACCCCGGATACTTTATCCATGCTACTTTGGGATGTTGTTCAAGAAATAGTGCAACCTGATGAGCGCTTTGTTGCGCCCTCTCGATACGGATACCCAATGTTTTCAGACCACGTAAAACCAGATATGCTTGATGTGGGTCCATATTACAGCCGAGATTAATCATCATACTTCGCAGTTGAGTATAGATATTTTTTTCTTTTGCAATTATAATTCCGGCTACAATATCTGCATGGCCATTAATAGATTTAGTCATGGAATGAAAAACGATATCGGCTCCGAGATCTAACGGGTTCTGCAAATACGGACTGCAGAATGTATTATCTACAACTAATAAAATACCATGCTCATGTGCAATTTTGGCACAGGCGGCAAGATCGGTTATGTCCATTGTAGGATTTGCCGGGGTTTCGATGTACAGAATTTTTGTGTTCGGACGAATCGCTTTTTTAATGTTATCAATATTGGTTGTGTTGATATATGTAGATTGAAAACCGAACCGTATGAATTGTTTTTCCATAACGCCGCGTGCGGGTCCGTAAATTGCATCAGTGCTAACGATATGATCTCCACTGCTCATCAATGCTAAATATATAGTAGTTACTGCCGCCATCCCCGAACTAACAGCAATGCCTCCGTATCCGTTTTCAAGCGTTGCAATTTGTTGTTCAAGCGCATTAATTGTCGGATTGCCAATTCGTGTGTAGATGTAGCCATCGCTTTCGCCCGCAAAACATTTGGCACCTTCTTCAGCGCTTGGAAAGCCGAAAGTTGAAGTCTGATATATTGGTGTTGTTGCGCTGTGAAATTGATCGTGTATCTCACCTGCGTGAATTAACTTGGTATTAAATCCTGCTTTGTCAGTTTTCATTTAAATTTTCCTCTTTAGTTGTTTATTATCAGTGCAAATTTTCTACATGATTGACGATCGTACCTTTAATAATTTCCTGAACAGCATCATAGATCGTTATATTGTGTGTAATAATGGGTTTGATGTTTGCAGTTACCATGTGTTGGTACGCACCATTACCCATACCTCGTGCAACCAATATCTGGCAATCCACGATGGTCGCTGTCATCACGCGGTGTTTTCCTTGAGAATGTTCGTCAAAACCGTGACCGGGACCATGATGTTCTCCGTGTTCCTCCTGTTTGTGGAACGTGTGATGTCCTGCTTTCTCTCGCCGTTCACGATGTGTCATTACTCCGTTCTCAATCGTTACGATTTCGTAATACTGTGCACGACCAAAATGTTGACTGATCTCGTTACCATCGTCTGTGACGAAAGCGACCTTTAAATTTTTTGTTTCCATTGTTATTCCTTTATGTTATAATATAATTTAATAATGAAAAAATGTATTACTCTTTCTATTTTCTTTTAGGACACTTCGATGGTTTTCATTTTCTTAGACGTCAAAGCAACGGCAACTGCCGTAAATGCGTTGCAAAATACTATAGCATAACCTGTTGGAAAATCAAGATTATACGATAATATTATCGCTATGAGATTTATTATTGTTCCGATTAACCACGCTTTTGCGAGCAGCATTTTCTTTCCAATATATAACGATATGAGAGCAGGTGAAACCAGAATTGCAAAGACAACTAAAACTCCTGCAAGTTTTACCGAGCTTGTAACAGTAATCGAAAAGGTTACAAAAAAAAGCAAGTCTCTGATAAAACCTTTTGTCTTGTGGTGAAAATACAAAATAAATACACCAAGAATGGAATAGATTACAGCAACCTTTCCAATCTCTTCAAGGGGTGTAAATAATATGTCTGCCGCCATAAGTTTTTGGAATTCTTCCATTCCATGTTGAGTCTTTGACAATATAATATAAACAGCCGAAACACCCAACGCATACATCAGACCGATAAATGCTTCAACATTATTTGCCTTTTTCGTCACGTAAGCGATTAAGTATCCGCCAACGAGAGCAAAGGCAAGAGAAATGGGGTAAAGATAATTACCATCGAAAAATAAAAGAGAAACAGCGGCACCAACCGCCGACATCTGTCCGATAGCAAGGTCGGTAAAAATTATCCCGCGCCGGATAATCTCTAATCCAAAATATGAATGTATCCCGACGAGAACAACGGAGAGAATAAATGCAGAGAATAGAATATCAGTCACCGATTAATCTCCTTACAATTTCATTAAATAATTCAAAGATATTATTTGTATTACTCACAGCTCCAATATCATGGGGTATAATTTTCAATTTAATGTTGTGTTTCGATGAAAGATATTTTGAAGCATCATCCGGGTGATAAACATCTTGCAAAATATATTTTACATCGTTTGAAGAAATGATTTTCTCCAACGATTCAATATGACGCGAGGTTGGAGAAATTCCCGGCACGGGTTCGATTGTTCCCACAAGTTGGAGACCGACTCTTCGAAGTAAGTAATCATAAATCTTATGATATTCTATTACTTTCGTACCCCTGAGTTTTTCCAGCGCCGCAGTCCATTCCTTTTCTTTCTGATAATAATTTTCGAGAAATGCGTTGTTATTTTGCTCATAGGTTGCTTTATTAACCGGATCGATTTCCGATAATTTATGTGCAATAGCTGTAGAAATTTTGGGAATGTTTTTAAAATCCAGATGGAAATGTGGATTTCCATCGGGATGAACATCGCCTTGCGCACGGGAGATGGCAGTAGGAACCTCTATTAACTCGACATGTTTCGACAAATCGAGTATTCCCGGTGTGCCTACTTGAATTTTAGAATTATTCGCCTGCCGCATCAATGGCGGCAACCAACCGATTTCAAGTTGCGCGCCATTTAATATCAGGATATCCGCCTTACGAAGTTTGGCTATGAACGATGGCTTGGGTATTATAGTATGTGGATCCCATTCGCCTTTCGCCAAAGCAAAAACATTCACCTTATCTTTACCGACTTGCTCTACGATACTTGCGATATACGGATACGTTGTTACAACATTTAGTTCATCTGCAAATACTGAACCTGTAAGAATTATGCTTATTAATATGATTATGATGTTTTTCATTTTTTTCTCCTTCAAATTAAAACGAGTGTGCGCCGTGGGCGCCGATTGACAAATTGATTTGCAGCAAAATTTCGTTATTTATTTTTAGATTATCTTCGAAATATTTAGTCCGATCATGATTATACTGCAATCTGATGCGGGAAAACTCGGTTGGGTTGTATTCTATCATACTCGATAATTGAGGCATAAAATCCGGAAGGTCGAGCGTACTGCTGTTTCTAACGATTTCATTTTTCATTAAAAGATCGTAGCGAAAACCGATTCTCCAGTATTGTGAAAATTTATAAACCAACTGTGAATACAAGCCGGATTGATCCTTACTAATGTCTCCTTTCATGGTGGTTCCTATAGAATCTTTATAGTATAAATCTCCTTTTGTTATTTTATTAAGAAACTCAGTCTGAAAAGTAATATCTCTGTATGATTCAATAATATATTTCAAAGTAAGATTAGCATTCAGGATTTTCGCATCTTCATAAACCGCATGACCATCGGGTGCATCCGTATCAATGCCGTGATTCAAACGGCTTTTTCCAAAAGCACCTGATATGCCGGCAAGGACTGTAAGGTTGTCGACATCAAACGATGTCCTCATGAAACCTGTATAAAGATTCGGAGCATTGCTGCTGCTTACTTTGATAGAACCTGAAAGATCCTGAAAACCGTCTGCACCAAAGCTTGTCTCATTATTACCTTGAAGCAGTTCACCACCGAACATCAAATAAAAATCAGTTGGCGCAACCCAATTTATTTGCATACCTATCTCACTAAGTCCGTGAGAACCAAAGAAAGATTTATAAACGAGAGGCATATTTGCAAACGCCCAATAATGCGCGTGCTGTTCGTTGATTCGTCCGAAGCTGCTTAAAAACTTTCCGCCTTTAATCTGAAATCCGAGAGGTAAACTTCGGGTTAAAAAATAACCCTCTTCTATTCCAAATCCTTCAGAAGATAAATGGAATATTCCGAATAAATCAAAATACGGATCCACGGTTGAGGCAACGACCAATTCACCATAATTAAGATTAAATCCGGATCTTGAATTCATTTCTGCGTGCTCATGACCATGAGCAGATTCTTCTAGAGTCGATTGAATCAAACCCGGCACCTCAAATAGATTGTAGTCATCATTCTTTATATCACGATACAAATATGATACATCGAGAATGAATGATATATCCGGGACGAATTTAGATTGTGAAAACGGGTCGTCGCCCGATTGCTGTTCTGTTTGAGCCGATAGATTTACATTTATTAAAATACTAAAAGCAATAAGTACAAAAGGTAACTTATTCATATTTGTTTCCCCTTTATAAAAAATTTATTTAAGTAATGAAAGATGTCGGATTGCGAGAATATAATTCCTCGTCAAGATCCAACAAAAATTTTATAATGATCTAAATTAAATGTAACGGGTTAGGAATGGTGGCGCTCTTTCGCGTGAGAGGCGTATTGATGGGGGGGTGAAAAATATAAGGATGGTGCAAGATACACCGAATAGAATTTGCAGAATAAAAATAATTGTCTGCTGAAGAACCAAAGCATTATGAATTGTTCGTACTAAAAGGCAGGCGGGACAGTTATCTTCATGTCCATTTAAATTATCTGCATGAACATGAGTAGATAACCCAGCTATTAAAACTATAAGATATAAAACTAGTAAGCTTAGAAGAAACTTTTTCATTGCTTAAAGATACATATTACATCCCTAAATTGCAATAAAATTTCAATTATGTCGGAAGCATATATAAGGATTTGTGTCCAAACTTCTAAATCTATCCGGATTCAGCGAGAAGTAATACCGCAATAAAAAATACCAGCGCTATTTTAAATAGAACGATTCTTCCGTAGTTTGATTTAATGCTTATATGTGAAAGAAGGATCATGTTGGTAGTGTTTATATACACAATATAATATAGCTATAGTATCGGTTAGGATCAAGGAAAACTTAGTTTATATTGATTATATAATTTTCCGAAATATTTCTTACATTTGTAGTAATGAAATTTTTATTTAATATTCAGCCGCGATATATTGTCGCTATTGCCGTTACTGTTATGCTCGTGATGGTAATTTCCGCATTCATCGAGCTGAATCAAAGTCGTGAAGAAATCTTTCACTTGCTCCAGGAGGAAGCTAATTCGATAGCCGAAACAATCGACCATAGCGGGATGAATAACATATTAGCAACGCAGGAGCTTGAAAAATCAATAGCTGATCGATTGTTCAATAATGCAAACTATATCGCACGGTTCGATAGTCTGGGAGCGCTGAATCAAAAAACTTTACAGGAATTCTGCGGTCAAAATAATATTTTCCGCATTAATATTTTCGATAAAACGGGTAGGCGGATACTCGGGAGTCACAAAATTGATATCGAACACGAACTGCTGCCTGAGAAATACTCACCTATTCAATTTATCAAACCGATCTTAGATGGTCAAGTTAACCGGCTTACAATCGGCTTAAAAGATGCGCGTTATGAAACAGGACAACGATATGCAGTCGCCATCAGCCGCACACACAAAAGCGGCGGAGCTATTGTGTTAAACATCGACGCAGCCGACCTGCTCGAATTCCGGAAACAAATCGGAATCGGAAAATTGATTAAAGATATCGGAGACAACGGTGGCATCGAGTACGTGGCACTGCAAGATGATAGAGGAATTGTAGCTGCGAGCCGATCAGTAGTTGAGTTAAGTGCAATTGAAGACGACTCGCTTCTCACCAATGCTTTTGATAATAATAATACCTTAACACGTACTTCGATTTTTTTAAACCATGAGGTTTATGAGGTTATAAAACCGTTTGTGATCAACTCTGTTACGGTCGGTATATTTAGAATTGGTTTTTCAATGAATGAGATTCGCACCATCGATGACCGTATGCTGCGCCGCATAATAATCATGTCGATTGTGTTAGGAATATTAAGTATTCTAATCGTTATGGCAATAGTTGCAACACAAAATTACCGCATCTCAGAGAAAAAATACTCAGCGATTCAAACTTTTACAGGGAATGTATTAGAGCAGATGCAGGATGCCGTAATAACCGTGGATGCTGACAGTAGAATTACAATTTTTAATAAACAGGCGGAAACTCTTTTTAATTTAAAAGATAAAGAGGTGGTTGGAAAACGCTTCAGCGAATTACCACAGATTGCGAGAATTTGCCTCTTAAATATTTTCGGTACACTTGAATCAATTAGTGAACAGGCAATTACCTGCGCCGATGGAGGACAGCGGATAATCCTCGCCACCATCTCCGATTCAAGAAAAACCGACGGATCAATCGAAAGTCGTACGGCCGTAATCAAAGATATGACAAACGCCCGACAGCTTGAACGAGAACTTCAGCGTAAAGATAAACTTACAGCGATGGGCGAACTTGCGTCGGGCGTTGCCCACGAGATACGAAATCCTATCAATGCGATAAGCATGATAGCACAGCGGTTTGAAAAAGAATTCAAACCAAAAACTGAGGAGCAAGAATTTCTGGAACTAACATCTGTAATAAAATCGGAGACGAAGCGGATTAACAACATCATCAAGCAATTTTTAAATTTCGCCCGGCCGCCGAAATTGAACATAGAGAAAATCAATCCAAATCAATTTTTCCAACATTTATCTTCGCTGTTCGCCGGTCAAGCATCAGCAAAAGGAGTGAGTTTTAAAATTGAGTTACAATGCGTTAACGATATTTCTATAGACCGGGAGCAGTTTACGCAAGCCATTCTCAATCTTTTACAAAACGCACTCGACGTTACGTCTGCCGGCGGTATCATTTCACTCTCTTGCATAGACCACGAGAATGAAATCAGAATTGCAGTATCGGATACTGGCAAGGGGATTTCAAAAGATGAGTTAGAAAAAATATTCAATCTCTACTACACAACTAAGCATGATGGAACAGGAATGGGCTTAGCTATAACCCAGCAAATCATTACACAACACGGAGGCAATATCAGTATCAAGAGCGAAGAGGGAAAAGGAACGATCTTCGTGATTTCATTTCCGGCAGGTACTTAGAGTTTGATTTTATCTTAACCTACCACAGACTCTGCCCTTTCATAATGCCTTAGAAATGTGCCATTTCTGATTGAATTAGGGCAATCATATAAATAGAGACTGTATAGCTCTGGTTATTGCCCGAGACATGCTTGATGGACTATTGTTTTCAAAATCTTCTTTAAAAAAAGACTTGACATCGTAAAAAGAATTCAATATAATAAGCTTGCCCGCATATCATCCATTAACCATTCCTAATCCATAGGAGTTTTTATGAATAAACCAAACACAATATCCAGCAAATTTATTTTGCTTGGAATATTTGTGGTCATTGCGATACTGGTGATTGCAGGTTGCCAAAATACCGATCAACCAACCCAGTCAGGGAGCGTACAAGAAACCACAACTTTAGCAAAAGTCGGTTACGATGGCATACGCCTTGAATATGTTCCTGGCGAACTGATCGTAAAATTCAAATCAGGTGTTACCGACGTCAAACGCAATTCTGCTCTTAGTGCAGTAATTGGTAAAGTCGGCCAAAAAATTGTTACCTCGGCGATGAAAAAAGCCGGCGATAACGAAGGCATCACGGTTGTGCATACTACAATGGCAGTGCGTGAAGCTATCAGTGCATTAAAAAACTCTGCCGATATCGAGTTTGCTGAACCAAACTATTACTACTATCACAATGCAACCTCCAACGATCCATATTATACGGGTAATTTGCTTTGGGGAATGTACGGCGATGCAACTACTCCTGCTAACCAATATGGTTGCCAGGCAGGCGAAGCATGGGCAGCGGGTCATACCGGATTAACCACAGTAATGGTTGGCGAAATTGATGAGGGTATTATGTTTACTCATCCCGATCTCGCCGGACAAATATGGACTAATCCCTATGATTTAGTTGATGGTATCGACAACGATGGCAACGGTTACATCGATGATATACACGGTTGGGATTTCGATGGAAATAACAATACTATTTATGATGGTTCGGCGGACGATCATGGATCACATGTTGCCGGTACTATAGGAGCCAAAGGTGGTAATGCTTTGGGTGTTGTTGGTGTTTGCTGGAATATCCAAATTATTTCCGGTAAGTTCCTTGGTAGAGCCGGTGGCACTACTACTAATGCGATTTTAGCTCTCGACTATTTTACAGATCTTAAATCGCGTCATGGATTAAATATTGTTGCAACAAATAATTCATGGGGCGGCGGCGCATTTTCTCAGGCACTGCAAGACGCAATTGAACGCTCTAATCAGGCAAATATTTTGTTCGTAGCAGCAGCGGGTAATTCAACTCTTAACACAGATGTTACGGCAAGTTATCCATCATGTTACCCCAATGCTAACATTATCGCTGTTGCTTCAATAACATCGCTCGGTGCAATATCGAGTTTTTCAAATTACGGTTTAACAACCGTTGATTTGGGTGCACCCGGCTCGGCAATCTATTCCACTATTCCAAGCAGATCAGGCGCAGCAACCTATGCATCTTATAGCGGTACATCAATGGCATGCCCACACGTTACTGGTGGCGTTGCACTTTATGCGGCATATCATCCAGGGTCAACTGCCGCCACTATTAAAGCTGCGGTTCTTGCCAGTGTAGTCCCGACTACCTCATTATCAGGCAAGTGCGCAACCGGTGGACGTTTAAATGTAAGTGGTTTTTAATCCTACAAATTATAGAAAGTTGTAAATTATAAATACTGTCACTCCGTTAAAACCCCGTTTGCCTCAACAGACGGGGTTTTTCATTCTTGGACACGAGTTTTTATTTGTAGATGACTTTTATTATTTTGCTGCATTGAAAAAAATATTATCGGACACAACTGTTAGGATAATAACCTTTCGGAACTGCGAGAAAGAGACATGCAGAAATTAGGGAGAAAGTTTAAGTTTACTTAAATTGTAACGCGGATTTTTAAACGCGTCAAGTTAAATAATCAATACATACAGTATCAACCAGTCCACTCCGTGGCGATAATACAGAGGATAATTTGATGAAATCGACAAAAAAAATAGGTAAATCAACAAAAGCAATTCACGCCGGCAATTCACATCTTTCCGAAATAGGCGAAGTCTCAATGCCGATTTTCCAAAGCTCAACATTCGCATTCCCCAACGCCGATGATGGCGCCGCGCGCTTTGCAGGCACAAAGCAAGGATACATTTACACACGATTGGGGAATCCAACCATTAACGCACTTGAAGAGAATGTTACCGAACTCGAAGGCGGCTTCAAAGGTTTTGCATCAGCTACAGGCATGGCGGCAATAACTACCGTGTACACTGCCCTGCTTCATCAAGGCGCGCATGTCGTTAGCTCAGAAACCGTTTACGGACCATCGCGCGTTGTGCTAGAAACGATCTACGCTAAATACGGTGTCGAATCTTCCTTCGTCGATACATCAAATCTTGATAACATTAAAAAAGCAATTAAGCCAAACACGAAAATGATCTTCATAGAAACACCGGCAAATCCTACAATGAAAATCACCGACCTTAAAGGCGCGGCAGAGGTTGCACATCAGCATAAACTTCCGCTTGTTGTTGATAATACGTTTGCAAGCCCGTACCTTCAACGTCCGTTTGAGTTCGGAGCGGATATCATCGTACATAGTTTGACGAAATTCCTCAACGGTCACAGCGACGTGGTCGGTGGAATGATTGTGGTGAAAGATGAAAATTATTACAAAATGATTCGTCCGACATTTACCTCCTTCGGAGGAACCATGGATCCTCATCAGGCATGGCTCGTCTTGCGCGGCATACGAACATTAGGATTGAGAGTAGAGAAAAGTCAGGAAAACGCGGCGAAGCTTGCGCAATTCCTTAAAACTCACCCAAAAGTTCTTTGGGTTACATATCCAGGTTTACCCGAACATCCCCAATACGAGATTGCCAAGAAACAGATGGATGGTTTCGGCGCAATGATTGCTATCGGTGTAAAGAACGGTTTAGAAGGCGGCAAGATAGTAATGAACAATGTTGAGATATTCACTTTAGCGGTTTCATTGGGCGGCGTAGAATCATTGATCGAACATCCTGCATCGATGACTCACGCTTCTGTGTCGAAAGAAGAAAAAATAAAAGCCGGCATCTCCGATGAGTTAGTTCGCATTGCAGTTGGCTGTGAAGATTATGAAGACCTTCGTGACGATCTCGATCAGGCGTTGAATAAGATCCCATAATTGATGTACACAACAATTAATCGAACAACTTTTGAAATGAGAGGATTGATATGTACTCGCAAACGGAAGATACTAAAGCCAATTGGACTAACGTAACTGTCCGAATATTGTTGGTTACTACAACATTAGCGATAAGCGCATATTTAATGGCACTAATTTTCTGGCCCATCGGATTTATCGCATGGTTAATTATCGGGGTTGGAGGTATGTTGTTTTTTATTGTTCGGCAACACGCGCGAAACTCCGTTTATCGCTGTGTTGAATGTAGTAATGAATTTAATATTTCTGCCCTTGCTGATTTCTTTAGCCCACACACTCCAAATTCGAAATACTTAAAGTGCCCTAAATGCTATAAACAAAGATGGCAACCCGAAATCAATGATACTCAGCAGAAAGTCTAACTCAATTACCTCAATAAATGTTAGGAGCGCTAGAGATTCAACTTACAGCTTTCATTTGTCTCAGAAAACAGTCATAGTTATCATCTGATTGAATCCTTCCCGTAATTTCCTGCATCAAATCAACAGATTACTCAAATATTCTTAGATTTTATTATTTATTGAGGAAAGACATTATATGATTCAAACAAATCTCACCCATTTAACATCCGAAGAAAAATTCAACCAAACATTAAAAGAGAACGAAAACGTTATGGTCTGCTGCGGCAGGATGGGACCTATGTGTATCCCCGTTTACGAATCGATGGAAGAACTCGAACCGGCTTACAAGCACATCAAATTCGCCGACATGGAATTTGATTCTCCCACAGGAAACGTAATTCGCAGTTTGCCGGAGACCAAAAACTTCAATGGTTTGCCTTTTACAGTTTATTTTAAAAATGGAAAAGTAGTAAAAGCAACGAGTAGTATCCAATCGATGGATCAGATAACCAAAATATTAGATTCGAATTTTGCAAAGTAAGCGTTGATTACATATGAACGACAATCATTATGATGTTATCGTGATCGGTGCAGGACCTGCCGGCTTAACCGCCGGCATTTACCTTGCCCGAGGTAAAATGAAGACGCTTATACTGAATGAGGGAACCGTAGGCGGGCAGATGGTACTAACCCACGAGATTGCAAATTATCCCGGCATAGAAAAGATAAGCGGGTTTCAGCTTGCACGGACGATAAAGGCGCAAGCGCTCAGCTTCGGCTGTACAATCAAATCGAATATTCGTATCACCAAACTCGAATTTGAAAAAAGTATCAAATCTGTTGAAGTCAACGGGAAGGACACATACACTGGGGATGCGATTATTCTCGCTACAGGCGGCAAATCCCGTACGCTTAACGTTCCGGGCGAAGAAGAATTTAAAGGCAAAGGGGTTTCTTATTGCGCAACATGCGATGGTGATTTCTTTCAAGATAAAAATATCATCGTGGTAGGAGGCGGCAATTCCGCGTTCGAAGAAGCTGTGTCGCTGACGAAGTATGCGAAGTCCGTAACGATAGTACATCAGTTCGATCACTTCCAGGCATTCCCTCACGCAATTGTAGAAGCGAAGAACAACCCGAAGATCAGGTTTCTCATGGAATCAAAAATTACTGAGTTCAATGGCACGGAAAAATTAGCAATGGTTCAGATTCAGCATCAGATGACAAAAGAGATCACCACAATGGCAGTGGAAGGCGTGTTCGTCCTCATTGGGTATGAACCAAGTACTCAAAAGCTCAGAGGAATTGTCGCGCTGAACGAGAGAAATGAAATCATAGTCGATCAACAACTGCAAACAAACATCGCCGGAGTCTATGCCGCAGGTGATTCGATAACGAAGCGGTACAGGCAAATTACAACCGCCGTTGCCGACGGCACGATCGCTGCTTTGAGTGCAATGGATTACATCAACAATCGAAATGTGAAATCCGCTACACAACCATCGCAAACAAATATCCTACTTCAGCATTCTGAGCTGTCCCCTGTGATTGAGAATTATCAACTTGTAAACTATTTGCATTAAAAAAACAATATTGTGATATTATAGTCAAATTATTGTGTTGCCGACAAATAGAAGGTAATTTATATGGATGCTCTTTTTATTGACAGGCTCCAATTCGCTTTTACGATTTCATTCCATTACTTGTTCCCCCAGCTCACGATGGGGCTTGCTCTTCTCATCGTAATTCTGAAATATCTCGCCATAAAAAAGAAAAGCGAGCATTACAACAATGCCGCACGCTTCTGGGCAAAGATATTCGGAATCAATTTTGCCGTGGGTGTGGTTACAGGTATCCCGATGGAATTCCAGTTCGGAACAAACTGGGCGCAGTTCTCCACATTCGCGGGCGGCGTTATCGGACAAACACTTGCCATGGAAGGGATGTTCGCCTTCTTTCTTGAATCCAGTTTCCTCGGACTTTTCCTGTACGGTGAAAAAAAACTTGGGCAGACCGGACATTTTATAACAGCAATTCTCGTTTTCCTCGGCTCATGGCTTTCCGGTTATTTCATAGTCGCAACTAACGCGTGGATGCAGCATCCGGTCGGTTACGCCCTCTCGCCCGATGGCTCGGTTCATCTTACAAGTTTCTGGGCATTGCTCTTGAATCCGTGGGCGCTTTCACAATACGCTCACAATATGATTGGCGCCGTAGTTACAGGCGCTTTTGTCATGATTTCAATCGGCGCTTACTATCTCTTAGCAAAACGTGAGATCGAGTACGGAAAAACATTTGTCCGCATCGGTACAATAGTCGGATTGATAGCTTCACTTCTTGTTGCTTTTCCAACCGGTGACTGGGAATCGAAGAATGTTGCCTACAATCAAGGTGAAAAGTTTGCGGCAATGGAAGGATTGTTCGAAACGAAACAAGGCGCCGAGCTTGTCCTCATCGGACAACCAGACATGGAGAAATTGAGACTCGATAATCCGCTTCATGTTCCAAAACTTCTCAGCTTCCTTACATACAATCGGTGGAACGCGGAGATAAAAGGTTTGGATGCATACCCGAAAGATCATTGGCCCGATAACATCCCGCTCCTATACTATGGTTACCATATAATGGTCGGGTTGGGAACGATATTCATAGCCGCGATGCTCCTTTCAGCATTCCTTTTATGGAAGAAAAAATTATTCGAATCACGCTGGGCATTATGGATTTTACTTTTGAGTTTCCCATTTCCCTACATCGCGAACACTGCCGGATGGATGACAGCAGAAGTCGGCAGACAGCCATGGCTTGTATACGGATTGATGCAAACAGCGGATGGAATTTCACCGACAGTATCAGCAGGCAACGGACTTTTCACTCTGCTCGGTTTTATAGGAATGTACTTCGTACTCGGAGTATTATTCCTTTTCCTTGTCGTCCGCACGATCAATCATGGTCCATCATTAACCACCGAATCGCATTAGAGAGGATATGAATATGGAAATATTATGGTTTTGCATCGTTGCTTTTATGCTTGCAATGTACGTCGTGCTCGACGGATTCGATTTGGGTGTTGGAATAATTCACCGCATTATCGGTAGAACAGAATCCGAAAGAAGTATTCTCATCAAAGCAATCGGTCCGGTATGGGATGGAAATGAAGTTTGGCTCTTAGCTGCAGGCGGGACACTTTACTTCGCATTCCCAAAACTTTACGCCTCCAGCTTCAGCGGATTTTACCTGCCGCTAATAATCGTTCTATGGTTGTTGATGATGAGAGGAATAGGGATTGAATTCCGCCATCTGATCCATAACCCCATGTGGAAATCTTTTTGGGATACTGTTTTTTCGTTTGCGAGCATTTTGCTTTCCATTTTCTTAGGCGCAGCGCTTGGCAATGTCATCCGTGGCGTTCCGCTAAATCAGGATGGATATTTCTTCGAACCGTTGTGGACAACATTCACCGTCGTTCCCGAATCCGGTATTCTCGATTGGTTCACAGTCATCATAGGACTTGTTACGTTCTCTACACTAACATCTCACGGAGCGAATTACATCGCGATGAAAACCGATGGTGATCTGCAAAAACGTGCCCGGAACGTAGCGCAAATTTCCTGGTGGGCAGTGTTGCTCCTTTCCGTAGGCTCAATTATGGCAACAACCACAATTCATACGGATATATGGCGAAATTATGCCGACTATCCATGGGGAAATATTTTCCCCATCGCAGGATTCGTCAGTCTGGCGGGAATGTTCTTCTATTCAAAATCCGGAAGGGATGCACGGGCATTTATTTCGTAATCGATCTTTATTGCCTCGATGCTGTCTGCTACAGCGTTCGGACTTTACCCGAATCTCCTCACAGCTTCAACCGATCCTAACTATTCTATCACTGTCTTCAATGCCATCGCGCCTGAGTATGGCCTCAGTGTTGGAATAGTCTGGTGGATGTTAGGTTTAGTTCTTACGACAGGATACTTCGTTTACGTTTACCGCTCATTTAGGGGAAAAGTCAGCGTTTCAAGCGAGGATGCGGGGTATTGACCCTCAGTCTATAATCCCCATGTTCTGATTTTGGAGGATCGATACTGTGAGAGAGGAAGATTGACATTTGTCCAGCCAATTCTTAAGTTACTATTGGTCTCATATCAGACCGTAATTACAACTAAGCAGGATTTTTTATCATACATTTTTTCTGAAAGGAGGAGAAAAGTATGAACAACAAAAAAATCACTTCGGTTGTGAAAAGCAAACTGCTTTCCATCATTCCTATAGCTTTATTCCTTGCGATTGTCGTGCTGTTCAGTTGCCAGAAAACTGCCGATGAGAAAAACGGAGTTAAATCAACCATAACCGCAGAGAACCTTCAGACAGCATATTCGAAAGAAGTGAACAGGCATAAGATGTACGAGGCATTCTCCGCCCGTGCCGAAAAAGACAAGATGAAACAAATCGCGCTCTTGTACCGGGCTATCGCACGCTCCGAAGAAATACACAGCTTATGCAATCTCAAACTCCTGCACAACCTCGGAGTGGATCCAAAACTACCAAAGGACGAGTACATAACGGTTGGAACAACGCCTCAAACATTGAAGATGGCGCTCAGCATGGAAGACATCGAATATGGAACGATGTATAAGAACATGATACGCTGTGCCGAGGTTGAACATCATGAAGATTGCGTCAAAGTTCTAAAGGCGATTCAGGATGCTGAAAGCAAGCACGCCGAGCTTCTCCGCTACGCAGTATACAAAGGCAAGGAGATGCCGGCACTGCAATATTCGGTTTGCAAGGAATGCGGTTATCTGATAACCACTGAGCAGACCGACGATTGCCCGGCGTGCAAAGCGAAGCGCGAGACCTTTGAGAAATTGTGAGTAAGCATAACCGCTAAATGTCGTCATGCTGAACATCTTGTCCCGAATTTATCTCGGAATGGTTAAGCATCTATACTTAGTCAGCTCCGCATAAATCACGCTAGCGAGCGGGACAAAACGATGTTGGAGGTTTGGTTTGACTTTCATCCCACCAACACCTATATTTCTTGCCATGGCGTAACACGAAAAACAGTCAGACACATAAACCATATTAACCGAGAGGATAACATGAAAAAGATAATTCTTTACATCAGTCTCTTAATCATTGCGGTGCCGTTTCTCGCCGCCGCACAGCAAACTGTAAAGGAACCTTCGACGGAGAAATCTTTTCCGGCGGAAGTTAAATTCAAGTACGCAGATAAAGATTACTCGATTACGCTCACCGGACTCACAGTGCGAAAGAAATTGTTCTTCAAAGTTTACGGCATGGCGCATTACATGCAGGATGCCGCCAAAATGGGCAATGAAGCGGATGCGTTCAAGCAAGTGCTGACCGACGGGAAAGCAAAACAAATCACGATGGATTTTGCCCGCGATGTTGACGCGGAAAAAATAAAAGGCGCGTACACCGACGGCTTCAAAGAACATGCCTCGAAAGAAGAACTGCAAAAGATACAGCCGATGATCGATAAGTTCATCGGATATTTTACGAAGGAGGTAAAAGAGAACGAGCAGTTCATACTCCGATGGCTGCCCGGCGGCACGGTAATGGCGATACTTCAAGGCGAGGAGAAGCCCGCGATTACGAATGAATTATTCGCGCGAACACTCTGGTCGATTTGGTTTGCTAAAAGCTCAATTGTTGATAGAGATGATTTGGTAGAGAGAATTGTGGGAAAGTAACGAAACCAAATTTCTAAAAATAAAATGAACTTAAAAGAATAATAACGACATATGTCGTTATTACAAATATCAGGCGGCTTTGCTTTGCGTGACAGTTAGTTTATGATTTGTATAAGACTGAAATATTTCATTATCATCCTGGGTACTATTTTACTTGCTTCTTGTAGCAATGAAATAACTGTTCCCTCCTCTTCATCCAATTCTATTAATCTTTCTACCCTGCCAGTTGATTCAACGAAAAAGATAGATTTACACTACGGTGTGGGAATTGAAACGGGCGAGATTGGATTTTATTGGACGGCTTTTGATGATGCCATTTATTATGAGTTGGAGGTATCTATTAATGAATATTTTATTAGCAGCTCCACTGTTTACAAAGGTACATCGACGAGGTATAATCTTGGGTATCCCTCTCGATGGTTCAAGCATTACTATCGTGTTCGCGCATACTTTGCAAACACTGTTAGTGTGTGGAGTAATAGTGTGCAAATTCCATAACGGTGGTGGCGATACTTCAAGGCAAGGAGAAGCCCGCGATTACGAATGAATTATTCGCGCGAACACTCTGGATTATGTCAGATTCTTCACTTCGCTACGCCCAGGCAAACTTGACACTTCACATAAGATTGCATAAATTCTTGGCAATGAAAAGGCGTTATGGGTGAAGATTCGCATAGTGATGAACATACGTTTGATATTGATGCGATGCAAAGACGAACATGGGCAAAACAATTTCGAGCATCCTAATATTTTAGAACAATATGAAAAATACAACAAAGTTCATTTTTATTAGCCTGCTAATATATATCGCAATATTTTTACTCGAAAATATAAACCATCGTTTCTGGTTGAATGATTTTAAAGTGTATTATTTTGCCGCAAAAGCATTAATTCACGGGGAGCAAATATATGGTATTCCATTTGGTTTGGGTACAGGTTTTTACAAATACTCTCCATTTACTTTACTTTTGTTCACTCCTTTATGCCTGCTTTCTTACCCCGTTGCAAGCAGTATTCATTTTTTTACTATTGCCGGTGCTATTACCGGATTGTTGATTCTATTGAGTAAACTTTATGTGAAGTATTTCAAGTTCGTAGAAGTTAGACGGTTACATTTATTATTAATCGCTATTTTATTATCCGTAATGCCTCATTTTTTTCGCGATCTGCATTTAGGCAACCTTAATGCTATCCTTCTTTTTATAATGTGTACAGTACTATGGTTAATTTTAGAACAAAGAACAATGCCAGCCGGAATCTTACTTAGTTTGGTTTTTCTTTGTAAACCCTATTTTCTGCTGTTGCTTATACCTTTGTTTCTGCACCGAAAAATAAAAGTTTTACTCATTACCGCCGTCTCCACGTTTATATTTTTGTTGATCCCTGCTGTTTTTCTTGGGATATCGAAAAATTTTCCCCTTGTGAAAGATTGGATAACTGTAATGTCTCAGCATAACGAGTATTTATCCAGCAGTCAAACAATTTCATCTTTAATCAAACATTACATTTGGCAATCTTCCTCAAATATTCTATCTATTTATATACTGATCTTTTTTGTTGTAATTTCCATATTTTATTTTTTATTAAATTCTAGAATAGAAAGAATGATTCAGAAAACAACTGCTCCAACTAATCAATCCTTTATTATCCAATATTTTTTGATGATTGCAATTATTCCCAGCTTATTAATAACGGACACAGAGCATTTTATGTATGCCGTACCGTTCATCGGTTTATTAATATTCTTTCTGAATTCATTCAGAAAATATTTCTATCTTTCTTTATTCATTTTGCTTATTGTTCTATGCGGTGATATAACTCCGGATTCTTGGGGACTTCTCGGTGTAAGCAACCTATTAATTATTTCTTCGGTTCTGTATCTTTTTTCCGGCAATCAATTGTGGATGAAGATTACTGGTAAGCAGAATGCGCTTTTTCAATAATATTAAAAATAAATATAAACAGTTTATCCGGTCCCAATACTCTGGGCAGCAAACAATACTGCATAGAGACCTGTGATAATTTATTTATAAACCATTGAAATGGTTACATGGTAAAAAGGTTTTTGTTAAGGGGCTGTCTAATAAGTCCGAGAGAGTGTCACATTGAGCTTGTCGAAATGTGAAATTGAGCGACATTGAGCCTTCGACAAGCTCAGGCAGACAGTAACTGATTCTTTTTTGACAGCCCCTAACTGATAAAAAGAGATGAATATAAACTGTTTCACAGTTTCAGGATCTGCCGTATAATAATATTTTAGATGTCGTTTGTTCCGGCAAAACTTGACACTTCACATAAGATTGCGTAAATTCTTGGAACTAAAAAGACATGATGGATGAGGATTAGCTGAGGAAGAACCTACGGATTGAAATTGGCGTGATGGAAAAACGAACATTTTCTACAACAGAAAACATAGAAATTCCTTAATTACAATGAAAAATAAAAAGAATAAAAACAGTTTATCCCGCACAAAGTGCGGGAGATATTGTGTTTTTACAGATGTTCAGTGCCAGGCGTGACAAGGAGTTCAAAGAATGTCAATAACTGTTTCGGGTGATTTCATAGGTCACGTTCATCGTCTCTACTTTGCATCGCTCGACTACCTTTTAACCAAGAAAGGAGTGCGACACGGTATCAATGGTGTAGCTGTTGATGGGCTACCCGCTTATGTAATGGCTGTTGCAAGTGTAGAGGCATTCATGAACGAGGCATTTTTGAGTATGCTTCCACGTTTCGCATTAAAGAATTCATCCGCGTGGAATCTACCTGACGATTGGCTTGAAAAAACTGAATTGAGCGTCAAGCTGGTACTTGTTCCACAATTATTGTTCGGGAAAACCTTTGCACGTGGGGAGCAACCATATCAAGACATGATGCTTTTGATCCGAGTAAGGAATGATCTCATTCACTACAAGATGCCAAACAACGTCCCCAAGTATATTGCAGACCTTGGACAAAAAGATATCATTCTGGTTGCGCCAAGTGCCAAAGTGGATGGGAGTGATTATCTATGGCCAGACAAGCTAAGTTGCTCAGAAGGTATTCGTTGGGCCAATAATACCGCGTGCGCTATTGTTCATCATCTCGTTTCATTCGTTGAGTTCGATTACAAGAAGATGATTGAAGGAATAGCGTCAAACTTCCGAAAAATCGAAATAGAGGAAGTTCTAAGGTGGTTCACTACTCATGGAATTGATCCTGATTCACACGATCCAGAAAAAAGGTAGTCGATGCCACTCCCGGCGTTTAACACGCAAAACACCGACGCTCGAATGCAAAGCCATAGATTTAAAAGCCTCGCTTAATATCTTTTGTTTGCTCAAATGAGATTTATGTGTTCACAAAAATACTGTGATGTTTTGCGAGACGTTAGCCGAAAACTAAGCGAAAGAGAATTTCTATGTTAGCCTTCTGGATAGCAGTCATAGTCGTATATGGAACTGCATTTGGGACAATAAGCTCCCTCGCAGCAAAACGGAAGAACCGTGATCCAGTCGATTGGTTTTTGATCGGATTTCTCTTCGGTGTATTTGGATTCATTGCTGCACTTCTCGTAGAAGAAGTCGTTGAAGAACCTGCGTATATACCATCAATCAAAGATACTAAGAAGTGTCCTGACTGTGCAGAAGAAATCAAAGTCGAAGCAAAGGTTTGTCGCTTTTGTGGTAAGCGCTTCGACGAATTAGAAAGCCCACATGAGACGAAAACATCGGAGAGCACTTCACCCTCACCCGAACAAGTTGAACACACTTTACCAAAGACAAAAAGGGTTCAACAGTTTAGAGATGTACGTTGCCCACACTGCTACACTATGAACTATCCATCTGATGACAATTGCTGTGCTTGTGGCAAAGACCTCTATTGATAATGATGATCTATTTTCGCATAGCAAGCAAAATAACGACGCTGGAAAATAAAGCCCAGTGAGAATAAAGCCTCGCTCAATACATTTGCCGTACGCTATCTCACCAATAATAACTTTTTTGTCTCCAATAAGCTTCCGGTTTGCAGTCGGTATAAATACACTCCGCTCGGCAGCATTGAGCCACGAGGCTGACCAAAATGTTCTTTAATGTCACTCCCGCGTGTTTTAAGCGGGAGTCCAGTGCTCTGATTTTATCAGAATTCTGGATTCCCGATAGAAACATTCGGGAATGACATTGCTTTTTTTACTTTTTAGCCAACCTCTGGTCAGAACAAACTTAGATAGTCGCGTGCGCCGTGGAGTATTCGATGAATGTAAATCGATTGCCTTTCTACGGTATAAAAGATGAGATAATTCTCCACAACGAGGTATCGATAATGGAGTTGAGCAAGCTCATCTTCTTTCGGCACCCGACCCAAATGTGGATTTTTGGATAAGAGTTGAAGGTTTTTTTCAATCTTCGTGGCAAGGGCTTCGCCGGCTGATGGACGGTCGGCTGAGATATAAGTTATGATTTCCGCAAAATCGTCCTCGGCAATCCGGAGAAATCGAACAGTATACTTATTCCGACTCATGTATCCGCCGGCGGATGTCTTTCATAACGGCTGATAAACTTCGACCTTTGTCGCCGCTCGCACGCTGAACTTGGGCGACTGCAAGTTTGCTGAACAGATCAAGTTTGAGTTGTATTTTACTGTATTGAGCCATGGACATTACAACCATATCTCCTTCACCATTTTTCGTGATGAAAATCGGCTCACCCGATTTGTGGGCAAGCTCCGAGATTTTGTTGGCTTTATTCCTCAAATCGGAAATGGGTCTTATTACTGGCATTAGATGCTCCAATTTATTACTATCAATATAATATCATTTAACTGAGAAAGTCAACTCAGGGCATTACCTTACCAACAACAACTTCTTCGTCAGCGAGAAGCTTCCGGTTTTCAGTCGGTACAAATACACTCCACTCGGCACTCCTTCTGCATTCCACTTCACCTTGTACTCACCGACCCGCTTCGTTTCGTTAACTAAAGTTGCCACTTCACGCCCGAGCATATCATATACCTTCAGGGTAATCCAACCGTCAGATGCCAATCGGTAATTGATAATTGTCGTGGGATTAAAAGGATTCGGATAATTCTGGTAAAGCTGAAACCGCACAGGCAACTCTCCCCTATCCTCTACACCCGTTAGAAGCGGGAAGAAATTCTGAAGAATGAAATCGGTTGTCGCACGCCAAAGTCCCCAACTGTGCCCCTCGTGCCGTTCCTGCCATGTGAAATTATATCCCTTGTTTAAGAGCGAGTCTCTGAAAGAGCGCATGTTTTGTGTGAGCGGGCTTTCGTACGTTCCCCACACCGAACAATACTTTATAGAATCTTTCTTCACCGCACCGTTTACTACCAGATTATACGCCTCGTAACTGTTGGGCTGGAAAGCGCCCGAGTGCAATCCGCAGTTACCGAACAGATCGGGATGATTGTAACTTATGAGAGCGGAAATATTCCCGCCGTATGAATCACCGATCACCGCCCTGTATTGCGGTGAAGTGAGCGTCCGGTAAACGCTGTCGATGAAGTGAACAAGTTCATAAGCAAAAAATTGCTGGTACTGTGTGCGGGTTGTGCCGGCATATTCTTCATTACGGTTTATAGGTGTTACGAACACGCCAATCACTGGTCGAATTTTTAAACTGTCGATAAGATTATCAATTACATTGACCGCGCTTCCCAAACTGATGTATTCGCTTCCATCCTGAAAATATACGGTTGGATAGAATTCACTTGCGGCGTCATATCCCGGAGGCAGATAGATTGTTACGTTGTAAGTAACTGACCTGAAATTGCTGTAAATGGTTTTTGCTTCAGTACGGCCGTGCAAGATTGTTGCGCGGTATTGGATTTCCCACGGCTGAATATACTGCGGCATTGCAAGCTCGGAGTTGGGACCAAATCCGCCCGATACAGTAATCGGGTTGCGAGGATCGAGAATCCACGATGAGCCATTGAGGATGAATTTATAATCGAGACGTGCATCGCTCTCGAACACCTGAGAAGAATACCAGAAATCTGTTGTGGAGAGTTTTGTCATTGGATAGCCGGCGCTGTTCCATCCGTTGGCGTCGCCGGGAACATTTACGCTTGTTACATTGCCGCGATAAATAAAATGAGCAACAGGGTCTTCAATGAATGGAAAGGCAGGAACCGCCAGCATGAAGCTATCGACAATTGCGCTTCGATCCTGCGAGGGAGCGGAAATGACACGGTTAATGAATTGCTGGAAATTTGAATCCTGAGTTTCTTGCACTAACCCTGTTGAAGGCGATGTCTGGGATAGTGAGACATTGGTAACTACAAATAAAGTTAGCAGAAATGATATTGAGTATCTATACATAAAACCTCGTTAGATTTGAACCGGTTCAATGTAACAATCTATCCATAATCATAAGAATAAACAAAGCGGGCAGATACACCACTGAAGTAATGAACAGCAATCGTGCCTTTGCATTCGTGCGATCACGGAAGAGCACCAATCCAACCGATAAATATACGAGCGAAAATAACAGAGCGCCGGTAAAATAAATCATACCGGCAAGACCGACAATCGCAGGCATGAGCGAAGCGGGAACAAGAGCGATGCAATAAATTATAACTTGTCGAGCCGCAGAAATTCCGGTAGGATCAACAACGGTGATAACTTTGTAACCGGCACGTTCATAATCTTCACGGTGAATCCAGGCGATCGCAAGAAAATGGGGCGTTTGCCAAAAAAACAAAATAAAGAAAAGTGATAAGTCCTGTATTGAAATATTTCCCGTCATTGCCGTCCAACCGATGAGGGGAGGAAGAGCGCCGGCAATGCCGCCGATAACAGTTGCGAACGGTGTTCGTCGTTTCATCGGCGTGTATAAAAGTAAATAGATAATTAACGTTGCAGCAGTTAGAACCGCCGCAACGATAGTCGTAAAAATCGCCAGATAGATGCATCCGATAAGAGAGAGTATAATTCCAAACAGGAAAACATTATTGGCAGGTAATCTATTTGCCGGAAGCGGTCTTAGGCCTGTTCTTGTCATGCGTGCGTCGAAGTCACGCTCAAGATACTGATTTAGCGCACCCGCCCCGCCTCCAGCCATGAATGCGCCGATGAATAGATGCCACAGCAAATACAAATTGTCCGTCCCAACCGATGCAAGGTATGCACTGCCGACTGCGGTACTCACCGAAACAAATGTTAAACCCGGTTTGGTGAGGGCGACGTAATTTGAGAGTCGTTGTGTCATTGGGGTATCATGGCAAAATAGTAATTCTTTTTAGCGCCATTCCTCCGACAAATCTTTCCATTCAGGATTCACTAAATTAATCAACTTGTTTTTCTTTTCTCTTCTCCATTTTTTGATTTCCTTCTCTCTATCGATTGCTGAGTGGACATCTGTTGTATGCTCATAATAAACCAATTTATCGATATTGTACTTCTGAGTGAATTCTCTTACTATCTTATGTTTATGTTCATAGACTCTTCGTTCTAAATTATTTGTCATCCCGGTATACAGAACTTTATTATTCCAGTTTGTCATGAGATAAATAAAAAAGTTGTAATCTCTCACAGAGTATACTTCCTCAAACACGTTCCATATTTTTTTATGAAAACCCTTGTCATTCCGATTCCCACATGGTCTATTTGTCATTTCGATCCCGACGAAGTCGGGAGAGAAATCTTAACAGTGCAATCCGAGATAGATTTCTCAGTCGTCCCTTCGGGACTTCTTCGAAATGACAAAAATTGAAGCTGGTTCAATATAACAAACTGTGAAAATTACTTTCCTATCCTATTAAGTAAATAACTCACAATCGAGTCGGCTTCGGCTGGTTTTAATCCTTGGTTCGGCATCGGCGGATATGCCGGATTTATCTTGGATGGGTTCAAAACAAAGGCGATGATCTTCGCTTTATCTCCGTTGTACTTTGGAATTGTTTCATTGTAAGGTGGACCGACTTTTTTCTGATCGAATACATGACACGCAGAACACTTCGCATTGTAAATATCCTCCCCAGTCATAACCACCATCGCAACACCCAATTTCAATTTTAATTCCTCGGTTGTTTTCTCATATTTCAAACCGAGCAGAGCGGCATGTTCTTTAGTAGCATTTCCGATCATAACATGATCGTTAATGATGAGCGATGCTGCCGCACAAAGGAAGAAGAAAAATCCGTATCCGACTGCTTTCACCTCTCCTTGTTTGAAATAACCATAAAGGAAATGCGCCGCAAGAAATAGAAACACAAGGGTTAACCCGGCAAGAAGATAAATCGTCCCGGAAAGGACATCAATCGAAAGAGTGAAAACATTCAGAAGAACCAGCGCCGGCAGTACCAGCATAGAGATGACTACGAATCGTTTGGCAATTTTATGAACAAGAGCCGTTAATTGTTCATCCATATCCGGTTTCCGATCCTTATATGCGAAGAAGAAATAAAGAATACCAACCCCGGTAATACCCAGAGAAAATACCAAGAAGCTAATGAACTTCAACCAAACATCAGCCGAGATCAAAACATCGAATATCGAACCGATATCAGTCCAGCTTGAAGGATTCGTTGTTACACTCATCGCCGATGAGTAGAGAAATACAGCAACAATGAGAAAGAACAATCCCCATTTGCCTGTGCGAATATGGACACTGGTATTTGTTCTGCGGTAATCGTCAACATCACCGTTTGCCTTGTTATCTCCTACAACATCGAGCAATCCCTGAACTCTGAATGTATATTTATACGTGTACAAAAGAACGAGAGCGACAACGAGAGATAAAAAACCGAATCCCGCCAATCCTACAGATATGGAACCGGTGGACTGAAGCATCTGCGCATATATAAACACGAGCGACATGCCGGGAATTATTCCAAGAAACGCAATCACACTTTTGTTGTATAAGGCAACATCAATTACTGCCTTCGCTAATTTATTGTATGACGGATTGTTATCCTTCTTCTCTTTTCTATCGAAAAGGTAAGAAAGAACAGATGAGCCAAGCAAGAATGTCAGAAATGGCACGAACAGAAGTGAATTGATCGCCGCGATCAGCACGATTAGATGAAAATGTTCTAACGATTGCGGAAGCGCCGCATCTTTTAAGAAATCCATATCTATTCCTTCACCTTTTCTTCCTTCAGCATCGGCAGGTACGGCTTCGATTGTTTCAGCGAAACTTCTTTGTACCACCGTTCAAAATCGGACGAGTCTTTCGCAACAACTTTCGTGTACATGTAAGAATGCTGTAACCCGCAGTACTCGGCACAGGCAATATCGTACGATGCCACTCTTGGCGTTTGGAACCACATGACGTTTTCGCGGTTAGGAATTACATCTTTCTTGATACGAAATTCAGGAATGTAAAGAGAATGGTTCACATCCAATGAATGAAGCGACAGTTTGATTGGCGTGTTGACCGGGACATAAAGCGTATCGGTTTTAACGCCGTTGGGATACTCGAACGACCATGCCCACATTCGGGCGGTAACTTTAATTACATGTGCACCTTCAGGAACGGTGATTTGTTTTAGATAACCGTGCCAGCCAAGATAGAACATTCCCATAAAGAGCGCTAATGGAATTACCGTCCAGGTAATTTCAAGCGGTACGTTTCCTTCGATGTTTGTTGGATTTGGATTTCTTTTACGGCTGTATCGGATAATGAAATATATCATCGCAATCATCAATCCCAACAGCACAAGAGATGAGATTCCAACAACGATTAGAAACGTTGTATCGACATAATCCGAAAAAGGTGAAGTATCCTGTAACATATCAAACCTTAATAGAACGCATAGTCAAAGAATGTTAGCGTGATGAAAATTGTCAGAGTTGCAACTGCAACAAGCGCGAAAATCTTAAACATCTTGTCTTCAAACTTTAAGTGCATGAAGATATTCAGGACAAGCAGCGATTTAACTGAGGCAATCACCAACGATGTGATGATCACCCATCGCCCGAGATCAATCCCAGCGAGCGTTACCGTTATGCCGGTAAACGCGAGCAGACCGAGCCAGATCAAAATATATCTGCCGTAACTGATTGAATGCTGCGTATGTTGCTCTTCGGGCTGTGACATAAATTAACTGATCAAATAAAATAATGGGAATAGGAAAATCCAGATTATATCGACAAGATGCCAGTAGAGTCCGCCGGCTTCAAGCTTTACATATGATTGCTGATTAATTTTTCCGGTTGCGATGAAAACCATGCTGAACGCCAGCACTACCATGCCGATAATAACATGAAGCGCATGAAGCCCGGTCATCACATAATATAAACCAAAGTATAAAATTTCACCCGGAGGTTTATTAAGAAGTTCAGGTGATTGAGGATAGATGCCGATGGAAATTTTATGGCTCCACTCGAAATACTTATTCACTAAAAAAGCTAACGCGAAGATTATCGTTATCCCTATCAGCATCATCGATAGATGTTTTTTCCCTTGCTGAATCGCCGTAATCGACATTGCCACAGTTAAACTGCTCGTGAGCAGAATAATCGTGTTTACGGTTCCCACAAGAGTATCTAATTCTCTTGCCGCGAGCTGGAATTGTTCCGGAAATTTAAAACGATATACGGCATAAACAATAAACAACCCGCCGAAAAGAATCAGCTCTGTGAACAGGAAAAGCCACATTCCCATTCTTGAACCGACATCGTCGCGGTGCGTATGTGTCGCTGCTGCCGTGGTCACTTTGCTATCTCCGGTTTAATCTCATACTCAGAATAATCGTACGGACCTTTTTCCACAATGGGTATTTCATGAAAATTCTCAACAGGTGGCGGTGATGCAACAGTCCATTCAAGCGTTTTTCCACCCCATGGATTCATCGGTGCTTTTGCACCTTTCTTCAGTGACAGAATTAAATTCACGAATATGATGATGATCCCAAGTACCAATACCCATGAGCCGACGGTCGATATAACATGATATGTTTGAAACTGCGGCAGGTAGTCGTAGTACCGGCGCGGCATTCCCATATATCCCATGATGAGAAACGGGAAGTAGAGTAAATTAAGTCCGATAGTCATCAACAGCCAGCCGACAAATGCCGGAACATTTTTGTACATCCTGCCGAATATTTTTGGAAACCAGTAATGCATCGCCGCGAAGAGACCGAAGCCGGTCCCGCCGAACATTACGTAATGAAAATGCCCCACAACAAAATATGTATCCTGCACATGAATATTAACTGAAAGAACGCCAAGCATCAAACCTGTCAGTCCGCCGATTGAAAACTGGAAGATGAATGCCAAAACAAAAAGAAACGGAACTTCAATTTTAATCGATCCTTTATAGAGAGTGGCAATCCAATTGAAAACTTTTATCGCGCTTGGAATTGAGACAAGAAATGTTAGAAGAGAAAAAATAAACATTCCCGTGTTGCTCATCCCGACTGTAAACATGTGGTGCGCCCAGACAAGCGATCCGATAAAAGCGATCGAGAGACTCGAATACGCGATAACCTTGTAGCCAAAAATTGTCCGCCGCGCGAATACCGGAAGAATTTCGGAGACTACGCCAAGTCCTGGAAGAATAACAATATAAACTGCCGGATGCGAATATATCCAGAACAAATGCTGATAGAGAACCGGGTCGCCGCCCAATGTGGGATCGAAAATCCCAACACCAAACAACCGCTCGATTGTAACAAGGAGAAGTGTTATACCTATAATCGGAGTTGCCAAAATTTGAATCCATGCGGTTGAATAAAGCGACCATATGAACAGCGGCATTTTGAACCAGTCCATTCCCGGCGCTCTCATTCTATGAATTGTCGTTATAAAATTTAATCCGGTAAGTATAGAAGAGAATCCCAGTATAAATGCCGCCATCAGAGCGGGAATAACATTTGTTGTGGTACGGATGCTGTACGGAACGTAGAACGTCCACCCTGTATCGGCAGGACCACCCGGCAGGAAAAGCGATACAAGAGCCAGCAATCCTCCGGTTATGAACAGCCACCAGGAGAAAAGATTGAGCCGCGGGAAGAATACATCCTTCGCGCCGATCATTAACGGCAGAAGAAAATTCCCGAACACGGCGGGTAATCCCGGTATAATGAAAAGGAAAATCATCATTATTCCGTGAAGCGTGAAGAATGTGTTGTATGTCTGCGGCTGCATGATAGTTTTACCGGGGGTCAGCATCTCAAGACGCATGAGCACACCGAATGTAACCGCAGCAATAAAAAACACAAGCATCGACACAAGGTAGAGGATACCGATTCTTTTGTGGTCGGTGCTGAATATCCATGCGCCGATTCCTTTGCGGTTTGTTTGCGCGTGTAGATAATCGGGTTCCGGTGTCCGAGCTACAGTCGTCATATCTTCAATGCCTTTCCGGGATCTTTCTTCTTTGGTTTAATAAGAAATATGGCGATAAAAATTAGAACAAATAGAATCGTTGCCGCGAATCCAATGCGTGTGTAGTTAAAAGCATACCTCTTTCCGTCCGGATCGTAACTATAACAGAATTTCAATACCTTCGCTATTGTTGGCGTTGCTTTTCCTTCAGATGCTTCGATGACTGCCATCTTCACATCGAACGGCAGATGCTGAATACCGTAAAGATAACGTGTAATTTTTCCCTGCGGAGAAAGAACAATCAGCGAAGCCGCGTGAATCCAATCTCTTCCGTCGCGTTGAAAATAGAAACCGGCGGCATCAGTCATGCGGTAAATATTCGCGCTATCGCCCGTAAAGAAATGCCATCCATTCGGATCGACTGATTTTTTTATTTCGGCTAAATAATTTCCTTTTTTCTCTTTCCCCAACTCTGGTTTTTCACTATGATCAAAACTCAATGTTAGGACCTGATAGTCTTTGCCCAATGTTAAATCCATCTTGCTGACAATATCCGTCATCTCTTTTAGAAGTGGATTGCAAATGCCTGCACACCTATAATAGACAAAAGTTACAATAGTCGGTTTGTCGATTATCGATTTTAGCGAAACTAAATTCCCGCTTTCATCATAAAATTCTTCATCCATAGGAATTGTTTGTCCCAACTTTTCGACAATCCCGACAGGCGGCTTTGGTTGTTCCTGATTTGAATATCCTAATCCCGATACGATAATGATTAGAAATATTATAATGATTAGATTTTTCAAACTATTTCTCCTTCCGCTCAACAATACTCATAATATATTTATACATTTGGTGCCATTCGTCTGCCGAAAGCTGGGCAACGCTCGACTTGAAACCGAATTGAATCGGATCGGCAGTTATGGTTTTAATAAATTGGTCGATTCCTGTTGGAAGACTCCGGCTATTGCCGAAACTCGTAAATACTATAGATGCATTCCGCACAGATCGCCAGAAAATATTCGCGCCAGAATTATCTTCAGCTAACGCCGCTTTTAGTTCATCGGAAATTTTAATATGATTTAGTTTTGATTCATTTACAATGATCTGCATAGCTTTCTTTACAGGAATCTGACCGGCAACATTCATCCCCTTTGAAAGCTGGTAAGCTGCATCAAGCTGTTTAAGCTCTTCAGAAGAATCGACCGGATGACCCGTGGCGAATGATCTCACATAATGAATCAATCCAAACCGATCTTCTGGTGAAAGATAATTGTATGATGCCATTCCGCTTCCGGTAATTCCTTCCTGAAGGGTTTTATAAATTTGAGAAACTTTCGATCCATTTTTCCATGCATCGAGCAAATGAAAGTTTTTCGGCTTGGGATTTAACCTCAAAGCTGTTGGTCCGTCACCCTGACCGTTATCACCATGGCACGAAGAACAATTAGCTTTGAATAATTCTTTTCCTTTGGCAATAAGATCGGGGGATGAAATTCCGACTTTCATAACATCCACTGGCGGAATTACTCGTGCGCTTTGCATCGGAATATCCTGGACGAAAGCTGTTGAATCGCTAAGCACAGCCGGTGCAATCGAGTTCTTTCCAATGTTAGTGAGATTCGAAATATAAAGATAACCTAGCGCGCCAAGAATAAGAACGAAATAAAAATAAGAATAACCAAAAAGCTTCGCCGGCTTTTTCAGCAGATCACTCCAATCCATCTCGGCTTTATATTTAGGATTGTTTTCCATCATAATCTGAATTTCAATCCCCGTTCCAATTTTGGATCGCCAACCGGCATCAGGTTATGCCGCTTCATTTTATATCCAAGCACAACAATTATTAATCCGATAATCAAAACCGGGAAGCCGATTTCCATCCATCCAATAGTTACACCATTTGCGTAAGTCGGCATGACGAGCCAGTAAAGATCAAAAAGATGCGCAAATAAAATCCATATTGCCATAAACTTCAGCCGCTTTAAATTCATTTTTGCTTCCTGCGGCAGCAATAAAAAGTATGGTACTGCAAAATGAACGATGATGAGAAGAACGGAAACGAATTGCATTCCACCTTCCCACCGCTTCATAAACCAGATTGTTTCCTCAGGAAGATTCGCGTACCAAATCAAAAGAAACTGACTGAAAGCGATATACGCCCAAAAATTTATGAATGCAAATAGAAGTGCGCCGAGACTATAAAAATGATCACGCTTAAGATTTTGCAAATAACCGTTCTCATGAAATTTAACTATGATATAAGTTGCGGTGGCTACGGCTGCCAAAACCGTTCCAGAAAAATAGTAAACACCAAGAATAGTTGAGAACCAGTGCGGCTCCAAACTCATCGCCCAATCGACTGCTGTAACTGTAAGAGTTATCGCGAATACCGGCAGGAATACTGCTGCCAATCGTATGTTGATTGTCGTTAGCTTTTGATCTTTTGATAGATCCTGCTTCAAGGAATTGCGCGTGAACAGCCTGTAGAACAAATTCCAGAGAGCAAACACGACAACGAAGCGAATGATAAAGAAATTCAAATTGAGATACGGCTGTTTACCTTTAAGCAGTTCATCTGTTCCAATCGCTCCTAAATCCGTCCAATGAAAAATATCGTGTAGATGAAAGAACATTGGAACAGCGACAATTGGAGCAACCAGTATAAGTCCGCCCATGAACTCATTCACCCTGCGCATTGGAACACTCCAAACTGCACCTGCTATATATTCAAGCGCAATCAGAAATATTGAACCAACAGCAATGCTCGTAATAAATAAAAATCCAATTATGTTGTTGAATGCCGCTTCTCTTGGATTTACCGTATATCCGATTGCATAAATAACAATACCGACAAATAATAATGCCCATCCGAGATTTTTGACTTTGGAAGGAAGTTCTTTTTTCATTGGTTCAATATGGAAATGTGTATCGCTCACTTTAAATCGGATTCCTTTGCATTCTGTGCGCGTTGTAATGCCCGGAGATAATGAATAATTGCCCAGCGGTCATCGCGTGCAATCTGTGGCGCGTAACTCGGCATTACATTTTGTCCTTCTGTAATTACATGATAGATATTCCCGTCGGGCCAATTTCTTACTTTATCGGAATGAAGCGTAGGCGGATTCGGGAATTGACCGCGTAGCCGGCTATCACCCTGACCAAAATTTCCATGGCATGGACTGCAAAATGTGAGATATTTCTGTTTCCCGGTTTCCAGAACTTCTTTTGTTGGCAGCGACGGATTAACTAAATATTTTCCGGCAGAATCCGGTTGACCTTTAAACGGATAAGGTAGAATGCCCCGTGCAACAGTTCCCTCAACAGGTTTACGCATTCCGATACCATCGGCAAATAATTCACTTGGTTTTTGCGCCTTCAATTTTTCCTGTGTCATCATCCAATTAAAAGGCGGCATGAACATTAATTGATTGAATATAAGGTACGTCGCCCCTGAAGAAATAATCGCCACCAGCAACAGAATACCGATAAATTTAGGATCGAATAATTTCTGACCGTGCTGAAGTTCTTCATCGTCGAAATAAATCGGAGCAATATCTTTACTGCCAAGCGATTTGAAAAACTCTGTAATAACTTTCTCATCAAACTTCGGATCGTTCGCCTGAATGTTTATTCCGAATTTATCAGACGAAACTGCCTTCATGTATTTTGTATCATGAAGCGGGTGAGCATTATTCGGAAATTTAAAATAGATAACAATCATCGCTACAATTGAAAGAACTGAGGCAAGAAGTACTGTTAATTCAAAAGAAACCGGAACGAATGCGGGCCATGACCAGAATGGTTTACCACCGATAACGAGTGGATACTCTACAAGAGTTACCCACGTCATAAAGCCGATAGCTGAAACAGCGCCAAGCAATCCGAATGCCATCGCAAAATATCCGAGGCGCGACGGCTTCAACTGCATTGCTCCATCCATTCCGTGAACCGGATAAGGCGTATTCACGTCATACTTTGTATAACCGGCTTTGCTCGTCTCTGACGCCGCATTGATAATTGCGTCGGGTGAATCGAAGAGCGCTGTTATAGAATATAATTGTTTTTTGCTCATACTTTTTTAATGATGACTCGGTTGCGCGCCTTCAACAACTGCTTTCACTTCAGAAATTGAAACGACCGGTAGTACACGGACAAAGATTAATATTAGTGTAAAAAATAAACCGAAACTACCGAGAAAAATTCCGGCATCGTAAAGCGTCGGCGTATAATGCCCCCAACTTGATGGCAGAAAATCTCTCGAGAGCGATGTTACAACAATGACAAATCTTTCGAACCACATGCCGATGTTGACTGTAATTCCTATTAGGAACATCGCCGGTATAGAACGTCTGATTTTTTTAATCCAGAATAACTGAGGGAAAATCACATTACAGCTAACCATTGTCCAGTACGCCCAAGAATAGGGACCAAGTGCACGATTTAAAAAGACAAACGTTTCAAACTGACTTCCGCTGTACCATGCAATGAAAAATTCCATCGCGTAAGCATATCCGACCATGCTGCCTGTGAGCACCATTACTTTGTTCATCTTTTCAAGATGATCTAACGTGATGATATGTTTGAGATTGAAATATTGTCTCACAAAAATTAAAACATTCTGCACCATCGCAAAGCCGGAGAAAACCGCGCCCGCTACAAAGTATGGCGGAAAAATTGTTGTATGCCACCCCGGTATCACCGATACGGCAAAATCGAAACTTACGATTGTATGAACAGAAAGGACAAGTGGAGTTGCAAAACCCGCAAGTATTAAATACGCGCGTTCATAATGCTGCCAATGACGATTCGAATGACGCCAGCCCAAACTGAAAATAGAATAAATGGTTTTCTTTATTTTGTTTGTAGTTCGATCTCGGAGCGTCGCTAGATCTGGAATCAATCCTAAATACCAAAACACTAACGACACAGTAAAATAAGTTGAGACTGCAAACACATCCCACAATAACGGCGATGTGAAGTTCACCCACAATCCGTGCTGATTTGGATATGGAGTTAAATACATCGGCAGCCACTGTCGTCCGGTGTGCATTAACGGAAATAATCCGGCACACATAACTGCAAAGATAGTCATAGCTTCCGCGAAACGCGCGATGCCTGTCCGCCATCTTTGCCGAAGTAAAAATAAAATTGCTGATATCAAAGTTCCCGCATGACCTATTCCTACCCAAAAAACAAAATTAACAATATCAAATCCCCATCCAACCGGTTGATTTACACCCCAGATTCCCAACCCCTTATAAAGCGACATACCGATACAAAATCCGCCGATGGAGAGCATTGATAATGTAACGGCGAATGCATACCACCATTTTCGCGGCGGGAATTGATCGAGCGGCGCCGACACAACTGCATCTATCTGAGATGCAGGCGGTCTGCCTTCAACGACGGGAAGTTCTTTAGTGTAATCGATAACCGTCGTGCTCATGCAGTTTTCTCCTCATTCACATTCCTCAGCCGGGCAAGGTATGTTACGTTGGGTTTGGCATTTACTTCTTCCAATACACGATAACCAAGTTCATGCTTCCGGTATTTTGATATTTCCGAATTCGGATCGTTCATATCTCCAAAAATTATTGCAGATGCAGGACATGCTTCTTCACATGCAGTTCGAACATCTGTTCCAACCAATACCTTTCCCTGCTCAGTCGCGTGCTGACGTGCTTCCATGATTCGTTGCAAACAAAATGTGCACTTTTCCATCACTCCGCGTGAGCGAACTGTTACTTCGGGATTGTGCAATAAACTTATAGGCTCGCCTTCATAATATCCGTCCGCTAAATTATCCCGCCAGTTAAAGAAGTTAAAACGGCGCACTTTATACGGACAGTTATTCGAACAATATTTCGTACCGACACAACGGTTGTAAACCATCTGGTTCAATCCATCAGGACTGTGGTTTGTGGCAACAACAGGACAAACATTTTCGCACGGCGCGTTATCGCAATGCTGGCAAAGCATCGGCTGATGACTGAGCGAAGGATTTTCATTCGTACCAGAATAATATCGGTCAATCCGAATCCATTGCATCTCTCGCCCTTTGCCTACCTGCTCTTTGCCAACGACAGGAATATTATTTTCAACATTGCATCCCGCCACACAAACATTGCAGCCAGTGCATTTGTTGAGGTCGATTGCCATTGCCCACTTAACACCGTTATATTCTACAGTCTTGGCAATGTTGAATAATTCATGTTTTTCTTCATGCAGGAAGTTCGGATTCTTTTCGTATTCTTCAAGCGTTCCTTCTTGAATAATCTTCCTTTTGATGTGGAGATCTTTGACAAACTCATCATCAAGCGAATGATGTTCCTGCGTGGAAACAAGTTCACGCTTCCCTTCTAATTTTTTGACTACTGCGTTTTGAAAAACGCGAGAAGCAATAATTGATTCCTTTGAGAGTAAAAGATTTGCATTTACACCAACGTCTGTCCCGATTGGTCCGGCGTTTGATCTACCATAACCAAGCGCGACAGAAATAAAATCATTCGCTTGCCCGGGTTGTAGAAATACCGGTAAAACTATTTTTCTGTCAGCAAGTATTATCTCAATCAGATCATTATTTTCAAGATTTAATTCCTCAGCGCTCTTAGGAGAAATTGCCGCATAATTATCCCAAACTATTTTCGAAACAGGATGCGGAAGCTCCTGAAGCCATCCGTTATTCGCAAATCGTCCATCACCTATAAAATAATTTTCGGTTAATGCAACACTGAACCCCGACGTACTCTGCGTTGGTGCGATGGAAGTAAGCGATCCTTTGTTGAAGCTGTAATCATTTTTCGCCGTTTCATCATACTTAACAACTCCGTCATGAAGCGATGAATACCAGAACGATTTAAAATCTACTCTTCTATCGAGCGACGGGAACAATTCCTTTTGCCACCTGTTCATCAAATATTCATGATAGATCGTATCTTTATAAGAATCTTTGCCATTAATCCAGGTTAGAAGAATCGCTTCCTTCTGACGGGTATTATATAGAGGGGCAATGACAGGCTGTTGAAGCGAGTAAATGCCGGTCCGCACCTGAAAATCTCCCCACGATTCGAATGCGTGATTGATGGGAAGAACAAATGTAGACAATCCCGAAGTTTCATTATAAGATTCAACTAAACTTAGCGTCAGCGGAATAGATTTCATGCCCTGCTCGTAGCCGAAATCTTTCGGAAGATGATAAACAGGGTTCGAATCAAAATGAATAACGACACTCACATCCCCGGATTTCATTTTGCCGACAAGTTCCTCAAAACCTTTTGGTTCCGTTAAGGTCGTTAAAGATGTTAACATTCGGTTTGATTGATATAATTTTGTATTACCGAGAATTTCATTCAGATAATTAACCGCAACGTGAATCTCTTCGGATAAAATATTCCCGGCATAGATAATAGACTGACTTCTATTCTTCAACAAATCGTCGATGAGATGATTGATGATATTTTCATCCAGCGAATATTTATTCAAGATAGATTTCAAAGATACGCTTTGGGGAAGAGCATTAATTACACCTAGCTTATTAGAAATTTCATTAATAAGACCGAGGACAAATTCAAGCTGTGCGCCGGGACGAAGACGTAATCGATAATCGGCATTCGCGCCGGTCAGCGACATTGTTCCTTCAACACAATAAAGTTTTCTGAACTCTTTCGACTTCATGATGTCTCGCCCATCGGCAAACTTGCGCGTTTGCTCAACCGTCATCCCGTCTGTTCCCAAAAAATCTGCTTCGAGCGCTAAAATAACTTTTGCTTTTTCCCATTCTATCACTGGCAAGTTATTTGTTCCGTAACATTTATTCCACGCACGTTTCCGGTTTTCATCATTGAATAAATCGTATGTGTAAATTTTGGTCACTGGGAATTTCGCAGTAAAATCGTCTAACACCTTCTTTGTGGTTGGTGAGTGGATCGAATGAGTGATAATCGAAATTTCTTTTCCGGTCTTTACCGATTCTTCTAATTTCGGTATCACCTCGGCATCGGCATTCTGCCATATCAATTCTCCCATTCTCCCCGATGCTGTTCCATACTGAGGAGCCCTCAAACGATAAGGATCGTATAAATTAAGAACATTCGCCTGTCCTTTGGCACAAATCTTACCTTGATTAATTGGATGATCCGGATTGCCGTCGACTTTAATTGGCCTGCCTTCGCGCGTCTTTATCAATATTCCGCATGATTGACTACAACTGTTGCACGTTGAAGCATAAAAATTTGCCACGCCCGGTGTTACATCTTCCGGCTTTTTACTGTAAGGAACAATTTCTCCACGGTCTTTGTAATTGCTGCATCCTGCCATGGCAAAAGCCGTAGAAGCAGAAATAAGCGCAAGGAATTTTTTTCTGGATATTGGAGAAAGATTTGTAAGTCCAAAACCTTCAGTTACACCATCGATGAATTCTTTCTCCTTCATCTGTCGTGATGTTTTCTCATCCTGATATTCGCTCAAACTCTTCCAGTATTTTTTATCGTAAGCCATCTTAAAAAGGATTATCTTTCATTCGAGGAACCGCTAACGGATTTTGTTTCACCACGATCTTTTTTTCTGTTTTGAATATTCTTTTAGCGCGTGCGATCAGTCTTGTTGGATTAGAGATTAAAAACCCTGAAGTAATACCGCCGAGGATATAACCGAAAAAATTACGCCGCTTTATTTCATTCTTCACAATCATCTATGACATGCTGAGCAGTTTGTAGGACCATTTTTAATATTCGGAACATTCGCCAGTTGAGTCGTTGCGTTGCGGTGGCAATTCAAACATGCCGCCATGGTAAATTCAGATACTTGCTGAACGACATCCATGTTTTCAACTTTTCCGTGACAGTTAGCGCAATCGATTCCTTTATTCACATGCACGCTGTGATTGAAGTAAGCGTAATCCGGTACTTTATGCACGCGTTTCCAGGGGATTGCAGTGCTGTCCTGATAAAATTTAGTAAGCTTTATAATTTCGGGTTTGTTTTTGCGCGCAACGCTGTGGCAATTCATACATGTGCTCACGGGCGGCACCATGGCATGGGGAGAAGATGTTACTCCGGTATGACAATATTTACAATCGATCTGCATTGTTCCGGCATGAAGTTTATGCGAGAAAGCGATCGGCTGAACTGGCGCGTAACCAACACCGTCGCGCTCGGCACGCGAAACAAAATATGTAATAATAGATGCTATAACAGCAACGAAGAGAACAATCGGAAGCCGAATGCGGAGCGTATAATCTAAAAGCGATTTCTTCATACTATGCGAAGCTTATATCAACGTATCATTAACAAACAACATCTTTGGCAAAACGTTCCTCTATATTCTTGTGGAGGAATCAATTATCGGACTTAAAAGGGTGATTTTAGTTTAGGGATATTACGAAAAAAATAACTCGTATGCAACCGAAATTCAGGAGCTATAACGATTATTTGCAAATATGAGTTCCATCAATCAACCTCGTCATTGTGAGTCCTGTAGTCAAACAATCCCCGTCATGGTGAGTCCCGTCGTCATGCTAAGCGGAGTCGAAGTCGACGACGGGATAGACTCCGTCGAACCAGACCTGGGTGTCATGGTACACACCATGACACTGACTAAGGTATCTTCCCTCGTATCACGAAATAGTTCATGACATCCAAGAAACTAATCCCACTAAACTGATTTAAATATTCCCCTTTTGTTGTATTTCGATGAGGATGGTATTTTGTATTGACAATTAGATTAACATTTAATATCTTTGCAGTGAAGGATGGATTTTGTAAGAGGGTAGAGTTCAACCCATCGTTATTTGAAGAGATACTGACTTATGATCAATACAGACAAAAAGAATAAAAATAGTTTACCCCGCCAACGGCGGGACAATATTGCGTCATTACACCATTATTGGAAGTAGAAACGCAATACGTAATTACAAAAGTTGTGCAAAATTGCACAGACTTTGAGGCATTACGATGACATCCAATCGCGGTAATTGATCTCTTGGAAGAATATTCACACGCATCACTGTGGGTACATGGCATCGTTGTGCTGTTTTTTTTGTCATAGCCGAGTAGCAAAGTTGAAAACCTTTTGTAGGTAGAATGTTTCAGGAGAATCACTATGAATCAGAAAAAAAGATCCAGGCAATCCATCCGTAAACCAGCATCTCTTTCCAATAATTTGAGCGACAAAACCGAGCGTAAGAAGGCAGAGGAATATCTGCACAAAGAAGCGGAGCGCGGAAATCTACTTCTGGAGCTTTACGAGAAAGCCCCTCAATTGACAGAGAAACAACTCTACGACTATACTCTTGAGCATGTTGTTAAGCTTACAGACAGTGCTATTGGTTTTTTCCATCTCGTTTCAGATGATCAGAAAAATATCATTCTCACAACGTGGAATAGTGAGGCATTGAAGAACTGCACAGCAGTGTATGACACGCACTATCCTATCGATAGTGCAGGCAACTGGGTTGACTGTGTGCGTCTTAAGCGTCCGGTGATCTATAACGATTTTGCAAATTCTCCCAACCGGAAAGGATTACCCGAGGGACACTCGCCTGTACGTCGGTTCATGAGTATCCCTGTGATGGAGGGTGACAAAGTCAGGATCATCTTCGGCGTGGGAAACAAGATTGAGGAGTATGATAAGCATGATGTCATTCACATCCAACTCGTTGCTAATGAACTGCAGAAAATCATCAAGCAACGTCACGCCGAGGAGGCGTTGAAAGTACAATACTCGACATTACACAGCATCATCGATAGCACAGATGCTCTGGTCTTTTCTGTGGACCGACAATACTGTTACACGAGTTTCAACAAAGGACATGCCGCCGTCATGAAAGCAATCTACGGCGCGGAAATCGAAATAAACCACAGTCTCTTGGATTACATGACCGTAATGGAGGATCGAGAAAAAGCCAAACGAAACATTGATCGTGCGCTGGCTGGAGAGAGTCATATTGAGGCGTCTTATTCCGGTGAGGAAAAGTTGTCACGGTTGTATTTTGAAATATCGCACAATTCTGTTTTTGGGGAAGATGGCAGCGTCATAGGAGTGGTTGTGTTTGCTCAAGACATTACCGAGCGCAAGCAGGCAGAGGAAGCGTTACAAAAGGCTCACGAAGACCTACAACGGACATTGAGATTCAACGAGGCATTGCTTTCGGCAACTCCCACGCCTGTATTTTATAAGGACGAGGAAGGTCGGTATCTAGGTTGCAACCGCGCTTTCTCCGAGTTCATGGGCGTTACCTCTGATCAGATAAAGGGGAAAACTGTATATGAACTATGGCCAAGCGAACACGCGAAAGTTTACCATATCAAAGATTTGGAATTAATGAGAAACCCTGCGCGGCAAATTTATGAATTCAAAGTACGAGATAAAGATGGATTGGAACGCCCGGTCATCTATTCTAAGGATGTCTTTCGTGATGAAAACGATCAGGTAGCAGGTATCGTGGGTGCTTTTATAGATATCACTGAGCGCAAACGAACTGAAGAAGCTTTAAAGAAAAGCGTAAGCCGACTCAATGAAGCCCAGCGTATCGCTCATATCGGCAGTTGGGAGTTGGATATTGTCAACAACATTCTAACGTGGTCCGACGAAATCTACCAGATGTTCGAGATCGATCCCAAGAGGTTCGGCGCCTCCTACGAGTCTTTTTTGGATGCCATCCATCCCGATGACCGGGATGCTGTAAATTTTGCCTATACTAACTCCATAAAAACCCGAACTCCCTACGCTATAGATCATCGCCTTCGTTTTGCAGATGGACGGATAAAATACGTCCACGAAGAGTGCGAAACTTTCTATGATGCTGATGACAAACCACTCCTCTCCATAGGAACAGTCCAAGATATTACGGAACGCAAACTGGCAGAAATGGAGATTGCCCATGTGAACCGAACTCTCCTTATGCTCAGCGATACGAATCAGGCTCTTATCCGCACTACTGATGAAGTGACATTGCTGAACGAGGTCTGCCAAATCGCTGTCGATGTAGGCGGTTATCGCATGGCATGGGTCGGTTTCGCTGAACATGATGAAGATAAGGCCTTGCGACCTATAGCCCATGCAGGATTCGAGTCAGGTTATGTTGAATCAGCAAAGGTTACCTGGGGAGACAATGAGCGCGGCCGTGGTCCCGGCGGCACTGCAATCCGAACAGGGAAACCATGTATAGTGCGTAACATTCCAATGGATCCTACTTTCGCTCCATGGCGTGAGGCAGCAATTCAACATGGATATAAATCTGTTATTGCTCTGCCGTTGATAAGCGAAGATCTGACTCTTGGAGCGTTAGGCATATATTCCAATGAGGTGTATGCATTCGATACTAAGGAAGTAGAAATTCTAAAAGAGCTGGCGAGCGATCTGGCATTTGGTATCACCACGCTACGGATGCGGGCAAAACGGGATGAGATGGAGGAAGCGCTGCTCGCGAGTGAGGAAAAATTTAAGAACCTCGCTTCATCAGCTCAAGATTCGATTATTATGATGGACGACGAAGAAAAATTCTTCTACTGGAATGAGGCGTTCGAAAAACTATTCCAGTATAAAAGTTCAGAAATCACGGGCAAAGTGGTTCATGCGTTAATCATGCCAAAACGTTTTCACGACGATTACGAAAAAGGTTTTGCAAAATATTTAGAGACAGGCGAAGGGTCAGCTGTCGGGAAAGTTTTAGAATTAGCTGCCATTAAAAAAAATGGAGACGAATTTCCAGTTGAATTATCCCTTTCTACTTTAATGTTAAAGGGTAAGAGAATGTCTCTGGGAATTTTGAGAGACATCACTGAACGCAAGCGGGCGGAGGAGGAAATCCTAGAACGTAAAACATATCTCGAGACTATCATGGATAGTTCTTTGGATTTGATCTTCACTGTAAAAATGGATGGCACGTTTGGATATGCAAACAAGAAACTATTTGATATTCTGGGCTATAAGTTTGAAGATATACAAAACAGGCATTTTCTCGAGTTTATCCCCAAAAAGTTCCATTCTGTTATGCAGGAAAAGTGGTTGGAAATCCAGCGAGGAGTGAGTAGTGTGTATGAAACGCAAGTTATCAAGGCAGACGGTTCCATCGTTGATTGCCTTGTTTCTCACACACCTATAAAAGGGTTAAACGAGTATCTTGGTATCCTTAAAGATATTACCGAACGCAAGCAGGCTGAAGAAGAAATCAAAATGCTTTCAACTGTGGTCGAGCAGTCAACAGAAGGCATTGCTATTGCCAACTTAGGTGGTAATCTCACTTTTATCAACGAGGCATGGTGCAAAATGCACGGTTACGAAAGCTCCAAGGAGCTTCTTGGTAAGAACCTTGCCATTTTCCACAATCAAGAACAGATGGAAAATGAGGTAAAGCCATTTAACGAAAAGGCCATTGAGCTCGGTGCTTTCAGCGGGGAAGTTGGGCATATAACCAGAGACGGGAAACCGTTTCCGACTTTAATGACAACGACCGTATTGAAAAACAAGGAGGGTAAGCCATATGCTATGACCGGAATTGCCATGGACATCACAGAGCGTAAGCGGGCAGAGCTTTTACAAAATGCTGTTTACCGAATTTCGCAGGCATCAGATAAAGCTGCAAATCTTGGTGAATTGTATAAGTCAGTTCATGAAATTATCGGTACTGTAATGTCGGCAAAGAATTTTTACATTGCGTTATATGATAAAGAGAAAGATTTAATCAATTATTCTTACTTTGTTGATGAGGTCGAAAGCCCTCCTTCACCAGTTAAGCCCGGAAAAGGTCTGACAGAATATGTCCTCTGCACTGGCAAACCACTGCTCTGTGATGAAGCAACCGATATGGAATTACGTCGGCGAGGAGAAGTTGAAGTTGTTGGAGCAACTTCTGCGATCTGGCTCGGAGTTCCACTAATCGTTGAGAACAAAACAATAGGCGTTATGGTTATTCAACATTATACTGATTCGAAAGCGTATAGTAAGCGTGAATTACTGATGTTTGAATATGTCTCATCGCAGGTAGCGAAAGCCATCCAGCGAAAACGTGCAGAAGAAAACATCCGGATGCTTTCCAGTGCTATGGAACAAAGCCCTGCATCCATTGTCATAACCGATCTTGAGGGAAAGATAGAATATGTTAATCCTAAGTTTACACAAGTTACCGGTTACGCTTACGCTGAGGCACTTGGTCAGAAGCCAAGCTTACTGAAGTCGGGTGAAAAACCGTCCGAAGACTACAAGCAACTATGGGAAACAATCACTTCAGGTAAAGAATGGCGTGGGGAATTTCACAATAAGAAAAAGAACGGTGCTCTTTATTGGGAATCCGCATCAATCTCTCCGATAAAGGATGCATCGGGCAAGACTACTCATTATCTCGCCGTGAAGGAAGACATCACTGAGAAAAAATTGCTTGAGTCACAATTCTTAAGGTCACAGCGAATGGAAAGCATCGGCACACTTGCTAGTGGAATTGCCCATGATCTTAATAATGTTCTCGCACCTATAATGCTATCAATTGAAGTTCTCCGCAAGAGAACCACTGACGAAACAGGTAAGAGAATGCTTGAAACAATCGAGTCGAGCGCTAAGCGTGGATCGGATATAGTAAAGCAGGTCCTCACATTTAGCCGCGGCGCCGAGGGTGAACGGGTACTGCTCCAACCAAAGCATCTGATTGACGAAATAGTTAAGATAGCAAAAGAAACTTTTCCCAGATCAATTGAGATACAAGCAGATGTTCCTAGAAATTTATGGGCGCTTTTGGCGGATCCAACACAGATACACCAAGTATTGTTGAATGTGTGTGTTAACGCCCGTGATGCAATGCCCAAGGGAGGTAAACTCACGATAAAAGCAGAGAATATTATTATCGACGAACAATATGCCTGTATGGATATTGATGCGAAGCCCGGTCAATATGTGGTTATTGCCATAACAGACACTGGTATCGGTATATCCCCTAAGATCCTCAACAAGATATTTGAACCCTTCTTTACGACAAAAGAGGTCGGAAAAGGCACAGGGCTTGGTCTCTCGACGACACATACTATTGTGAAGAACCATGGAGGATTTATCCATGTAAACAGTGAAGTCGGCAAGGGAACCACATTCAAGATCTATTTGCCTGCCAGCATGAAACATGAAGTTTCTCCAAAAGAGGAAATCCGAGTTGAGATGCCAGTGGGACACGGGGAAACAATTCTTGTTGTTGATGATGAAGCATCTGTACGCGAGATGTCGAGAAATACGCTTGAAACATATGGCTACAAAGTGATAGCGGCTTCTGATGGTATGGAAGCATTATCGATATATGCCGAGAAGAAAAATGATATTTCCATTGTTTTAATGGATATGATGATGCCGATTATGGGAGGGTATGCTACAATCAAAGTGTTGAAGAAAATGAATCCGCAAGTACTTATCATTCCCACAAGCGGTCTCCCATCCGAGATCGAAACGGTAAAATCACTGATACCTGATTTAAAATTATCCCTGCTAAAGCCGTATACTGCGGAGAAATTGTTAGGAACACTCAATAGAGCGATAACTGAATAAAAAATGCGATTCTAATTTTGAAGGTAATGTTGCATTTCCGGACTTCATTATCCCGACTCAATCCCAACATGACCTTTTGCTATGTATCCGGAACCGGAACCGACAGCACAGAAAACGGTCGTACCATGTGTGCACGAATAAAAGGTAAAACTGAAAATCATCTGATGAAACTGCCTTTTAAAGCTGTGTATTTGTTCAGACCGGGATTGATGAAACCGATCAAGGGTCAGAGGAATGTAAAAACAATCATCAAGGCGCTTGGCTCGATGTATCCATTATGGAAATTTCTTTTCCCGAAGTTTGTATGCACTTTACAGGAACTGGGTATTGCGATGATTCAATCGGTCAAGCAGGGTTATGCAAAACAGGTTCTGGAAAATACAGATATTACGAAACTTGCCAGAACCAAATCCGAGAGCAGTACCTAACATCTATAAAAGATCAAAGAAAAATCCCACTCTCACATCACTATGGCGATAACATCTCAAACCCCCTGGTGGAAAGCCAAACGCGGCGAATGGTACGTTGTCATCCAGGTTGCATTAATCGTACTTGTGTTTTTGGGACCGCGGACATGTTCAGGGTTGCCGGAATAGACGTATCCTTATTCTCTGCTCGCTTCCATCGTTGGCGGTATATTTCTTTTGGTTGGTGTTATTTTATTCCTGGCTGGTCTTTTCAAGTTGGGAGCGAATCTCACACCCCTGCCCTATCCTAAGGAGCAGGCGACATTAATTGAAACAGGTCCATATAAATTAGTGCGACATCCCGTGTACTGCGGCGGAATTATTGCGGCGTTTGGGTGGGCATTCTGTATTCACAGCTGGTTAACCATCGGCTACGCAGTGATCCTATTTATTTTTCTCGACTTCAAGTCGCGTCGTGAAGAAATATGGCTAAAAGAAAGATTCTCTAATTACAACGATTACCAAAAACGTGTCCGCAAACTGATTCCGTTTATCTATTAATTCTGAATAGAAATAAAAAACCCATCCCGAAATTATCAGGATGGGTTTTTGGTTTGAAAGAAATGTTTACTTAAGCAGCAATGCTTTCCGTAAAGTGTTCGTTATTTGTTTGCCCGATACAATATCGACTGTAGAGAGACGGTAATAATAAACACCGCTTGTTAAATTATTTGCAAGCAAAGTAACCTCATAATTCCCGGGACCTTGAATGCCATTGACAAGTGTCGACACTTCCTGCCCGAGTGTATTAAACACCTTCAACATAACCTGACTGCTCACCGGAATATGATACCGGATTGATGTTGATGGATTGAAAGGATTCGGATAATTCTGATCAAGTATAAAAGCTGTCGGCAACGCTCCACCGATCTCTTTTACACCAGTTGTACCTAACTGATCCCAAACAAATTCATCGAAGTAAACAGGATTTGATTCTTCGGGATCAAGGTTGAACTGTGTCAGGTAAACATATGCCATCGAGATCATATTGCCCCATTGTCCGTTGAAATAGACCACGCCGTGAATTTTCAATCTTAAGGTATCCGGGTCGATGAATTGGAAAAGTATATGTTGGCCTGTGCTGTCATCTGAGGTGCAAAGATCGGTGAAGATACCGTTCTGTGATTTCACCAACCGCCATTGCCTGTAACCGAGCGCGTTCTTTTCCCAAATTAACTGCAAAGAATTTTCAAAGTTCTGCGGATGCTGCCAGTTCCACGATACATCTGTTAGAACAATTTTAATTGTATTGTTAGAATTCATCATACTCGTTGGATCGGCGTAAATTCTGAATTCTCGGTTACTCAAACTAAACGGCTTCATTGAGATTACCCCCAAACCTGAGAGAACATCGTTGCTGTTGCACTCAACTTTCAATCTATCGTTTTCCAAAATAACCGTTGAATTTATTCCCCATGGATTTCCGTAATTATATGTATTCCACATTGAATTTGGGAAACCACCATTCCCTGTAAAATGATCTTCGTATGATGTAAGCGCGCCTATAAGATTAAAATTAGCAACAGCTCCGGCTGTTAATCCCCAATAACTGGTATCGGAATACATACCGGGGGGCATTGGATAATTGCCTCCCCAATCTGTCAAATTCACACCGTATTGTTCCATCGCGACAGAGCTATAAATGGGCAAAGTATAATCACCATTTACATCGGTCAATGCATATGTAGATGATTCAAGGGAACTACACCATCCATTCGTCATATACTGGCGCGTTGCAGCACCGCCGTTCTCAGTAACCTTACCTGTAATTGTAGCATTTGTTGTATAACAAATAAAATTTGAAACTGAATTATCTACTATGGAATCGTTATCTGCGATTGTATAGTAATGCGAATTAGGCTGCATGTAATTTGGAAGAACACTCGACCATTCTACACCAACATTTTCGCTACCGGGAGATACCATGACTTTATACATACCACTTGAATCGGTCATGGCACCGCCATTTCTGCCAGCCCAAACTTGAATATTGGGAAGCGGATTTGCCAATTCATCTCTTACATACCCGCGAATATATGATGAGAGAACTTTTAGAGTGAAATCTTGAACTGTGTTGCCGGTGAATGTCATCATCGTATCGAACGAACTGTAACGACTCGCCCAATCTTGAATATGAACACCATGTGTACCCGCTTCTATAGGAACAGAAAAATATCCGGTTAAATCTGAGACAGTACCAATCATCTTCAGAGATGAATCTTGCACAAAAACCATAGCTCCGCCAATCGGATCACCACCCGATGTATAAACATGCCCGCTTAATGTATAAGTCAATGGTGTATTTCGGAAATGAAGAATACCACTGGCTGATGTGACGCCTTCGGTTCCAACTGCAACCACATCCATCTGAGGTGTTTCTCCTGTCTCGAGATAAACTACAATTATACCTGCATTGGGATCTAAATCTACATCTTTACCGGTGCCCCCATTATCTATCAGATTCGCGTCCCCAATCGACAAGTCTGATGTATCGAGAATACCATTTCCATTGAGATCGAGATTGAAAACAAGATACACAGTTCCCAATGGAGAAACGTCGACTTGCACAAATAACGAATCACCGTTATATAGTGTTGCCGGCGATGTAAATGGACCGTTGACCGATTTAGAAAATTTTAGATAAGTAATATCTCCTGTTCCGGTAGTAACTTTTGTATTATCATGCTTTAAAGTAGGGAAAATCTTCCCGGGGCTGCCTGCTTCCGTAACCGTGAAGAATAGGCAACATAACAATATGATAACAAATAACCTCATTGATAAATCCTTTCAAATGATTGTAAAAAATTTCACGTTTAAGATACAAAGTTTGACAATTATATCCTACCTTCTATGTGATCTATATAACTTCTATTTCCTTCAGAACCCTCAAAAAGTTTTGTCCCAGAATTTTCTTCACATCCTTATCAGAATAGCCCCTTTTCATCAATTCGTTCGTTAGGTTTGGGAGGAATGAGACATCATCCATATCGAGCGGAGTAACACTAATGCCGTCAAAATCCGATCCGATACCGACATAATCAACACCAACAAGTTTCGCCACATAATCGAAGTGATCGACAAGTTTCTGAAGAGTGGGCCGAATTTTCAAATACTTACCTTTTAAAAACTCAGCAGTAACAGAATCCCTTGCCCGATCATCAGCTTTGAACAATACATTAATTGAATCGATCTGCGCCTTGGTTTGATTGCGTACTAATTTCTCTTTCTCTGCAAAAGTACTGTCGATGAAAAAAGGAGCAAAATTAATACATACGATTCCGCCGCTTTTCGCAATTGCGCGAATTTGGTCATCCTTCAAATTCCGTCGATTGTTACATATCGCCCATACAGAAGAATGCGAAGCAATCACCGGTTTACGGGAGGTTTTTATCACATCCCAAAAAGTTTTTTCACCTACATGTGATACATCAATCATCATCCCAAGTTTATTCATTTCGCGAATCATCCGTTTGCCAAGCGCGGAAAGCCCCTTCCTTTCCAATTTTTTGGAATTATCACCTTCATCCTTCGCTGATGTAGCCCAATTGGTGCTGTTATTCCAGGTTAGAGTAATATAACGAACACCTCGCCGGTAAAAATGCTCAATATTCTTTAGATTATTTTCTAGCGGATGACCTCCTTCTAAACCGAGCATGACAGCAAACTTCTTTTCGCCTACAAATCTATGTATATCAGAAACCGAAGTTGCTAAACCGACCTCTGATAAATTATGATTGACAAAGCTTAATACCGAATCGATCTGAATATTTGCTTGTTTATAATAGGATTGTGTAACTTTCTTAGGCGGCACCCAGATTGAAAAAAATTCTGCGTCGATGCCGCCTTCGCGGAATCGTGGCAGATCGGAATGCCCTTGAGATGTGCGGCATGAGATGTCTGCACCATCGACCATCCTCCCTGTTACATCGTTGTGAGCGTCTATGACAATCGCTTCGAAGTGAATTTTTTTATAATCATTCCCAGTTGTGAAGCCAATAAACATAATGCTCACTGTGGTGATTACCCTGAAAACGAATTGTCTGCCGAATGTCATATTACGCGTAATATTTTAAATTCAGTAATTAATACAAGAGACTCCGTGTGTATTCATATAACACAGGAGTCTCCGGTTGTAACAAGTGTTGCAATAAACTACATCGTGGGGGTAGCTCCGCCTTCAGCTTCTTTCGCTTTTAACTTAATGTCCTGGATTTCCTTGCGGATTTCCTGGGCTTTTTTCTTTAGTTCGTTCATCTCTTTGCGAACGCGGGTACCAGCCGACTTGTTTCCTTTTTCGTAGAACTTAATAAAGTCCTTTTCAAAACTAACTAACAAGTCTTTTATTTCTGTGAATCTACTCATAGTACTCCTCCATGTGGTTGTGATTATGGATTATTTATTCTTTGGTTTAATATTCTTTTGTTTAGCTTTTATATACTCTTTGAATAATTTCCCTAATAAAGCTTCTCGCCGATCATACAATCTTTTCAGATGCCGAGGTTTAACTTTCCCGAGTGCGTATGAAGTCAGCAAAGGCAGAGCTATTGTATAATCAACATATGCCACAACGGTGCTAGGCAGCATATTCGGATCGATTTTGCCCCAGGTTACGGCTTCAGATGGTGTTGCCCCCGAAAGTCCGCCGGTATCGGGTCGCGCATCGGTAATCTGAATAAAATAATCGTGACCTTTTTCATCGATACCTAATACTTCCTGAATTTGTGGTTCAGTTTGAAGCATGAAGTTTTTAGGTGAGCCGCCTCCGACTATAAAAACGCCGCTCTTTCCGCCAGTGCGTTTCGTATTGAGTACTATGGCGGCAGTTTCATTTACATCGAGTAAAACGTCCAATTTAATTTTAAAACCGTCTAACACAGCTTCGGCAATATTCATTCCGATTGAGCTATCGCCCGGTGAAGATGTGTAAATCGGAACACCGCAACGATATGCAGTTGCAAGTATACTGCTGTGTTGAATTCCAAGAACTTTTTCCCGCTGTGCAATATATTTTCCTAACCGGTTATGCAATTCTGCGGTACCCATTTCCTGCTGGAATTCAGGTAACCTCAGTATCTTCTTAAAAAAAGCATCGGTTGATAATAATACATCGTATTCGAATAAAATATCATAGATTCGAACGATTCCTTCATCTCTCAATTGACGATCATCGAGAAATGGAGAACCACGATGAAGTGTTTTTCCGATGGAAAAATGTGTATCGTGATATAAATTTGCGCCGGTACTTACAATCCAATCAATGAAACCGGCTTTTATTAATGGAACAATACAAGATCCGCCAATGCCTGCGGGAGTTAACGCGCCAGTTAAGCTTAATCCTATCGTAACATCTGGTTCAAGCATTTTCTCTGTAAACAAGTGCGCGGCTTCTCGTAATCTTCCTGAATTGTATGCCTGGAAATATTCGTCAATTAGTTGCTTAACTGTTATATTCTTCGGAATCGGTTTCGATAGGATTTGGTTGCCGGTAAGAAGATTATTTTTTTGCCGTTTCATGATGGCTAAAATATACAATTTTTAAAGAATTAAGCAAGAAAAATCTTCAAAAAACGAAAGAATTTAAAGGAAGATAAAAATGCCTTGAAATTGATGAATTTTGGGGGATATTTTTACCCGCAAAGAGTGCTTCCTCCATTAACATTGAGAATTTCACCGACAATATGATTTGCTAGAGACGAAGCCAGGAAAACAATCGGTCCTGCGATTTCTTCCGGTTTTCCGACTTTCCCTCTTGGTATTGATTGAGAAATTTCTTTTTTTGTCGATGGATTTTTTATTTCGGCAGCAACCATATCAGTATCTACCCATCCGGGGGCTACGCAATTTACCCAGATGCCGTCTTTTATCAATTCAGGTCCAAGAGATTTTGTAAATGCTATTATACCGCCCTTCGATGCAGCATAGTGTGAGTGGAATGCTTCTCCTCTTTGCCCCGCTGTGCTTGATATATTAATAATACGCCCATATTTTTGTCTTTTCATGATTGGAACAATAATATTACACATGTTGAATGTGCCCGTCAGATTGATATCGATTGTTTTTTTCCAATTCTTCTCTGTCATTTTCCCGATTTCGCCGTATTCCCAAACTCCCGCATTATTGACAAGTATATCTATCTGCCCAAATTTTTTTATCACTTTGTTTGCAATATTCCTACAATCGGTGTATTTGACAATATTCCCTCTTAACGCGAATCCAGAACGCCCACTTTGTTCAATCGACCTAATGACTTCTACTGCCGATTTATAATCTTCCCTATAAACTATAGCGACATCTGCACCGGCTTTGGCTAACATAGTCGCTGTTGCAGCCCCAATTCCACGCGAACCGCCTGTTATCAATGCCACCTGGTTTAATAGATTGATCATACCATCTCCTGTTAAATTATTGATATAACAAATACACGATAAATGTATAAGAAAGAGAGTAATAATCCAAGTATTTTTCTGTATTTTCACCCACTTTATTGCAATCGATATTTAAAACTCTTATCTTAACACAAAAGGAGAGCCTAAATGGACAGCCAAAATCCTACTGACAATAAAAATGATATAACAGTCGAGCGCATTTACGATGTTTTAAGACAATGCAACGATCCTGAGATTCCGGTGAACATAGTGGATCTTGGACTAATTTACCAGATAAAAATAAAAGGTGATTGTGTTGGAATAACAATGACGCTGACAACCCCCGGATGCGGCATGGGCGGTTATATTGCCAACGATGTACGGGAGAAATTACTAACAATCCCCGGTGTCCATGAAGCTGAGGTAAAAATTATATGGGAACCGCAATGGAACCCGTCGATGATGACAGAAGAAGGAAAGAAGAGATTGGGTATGAAGTAAGATAAATGCCTCAACCTAAGTGCACCTCTCATTATCAATAAATCATATATTGCATACTAAACATTAAACCTAAAGAAAATCACATCGCCATCTTCGACCACATAATCATGTCCATGCACAGCGAAGTGACCCTTTTCTCTAGCTGCGTGCTCTGAACCAAACTGTATTAAGTCGGTGTATTTAATAACTTCAGCCCTAATAAACCCCTTTTCAAAATCGGTATGAATTATACCCGCAGCTTGAGGTGCTTTAGTGCCGCGGGTGATTGTCCATGCACGAAGTTCTTTCTCGTTGTGTGTATAAAACGTGATGAGATTCAGAAGAGCATACCCTTCATGTATCATTTTATCGAGTCCTGATTCAGGGATGCCGAGGTCTTTCAAAAAATCTTCCCGATCCCGGTAAGCCATCGTTGCAAGTTCAGCTTCCATGCCTGCATTAACTACAACAAGCTTTGCGTTTCTATTCTTGGCAAGTTCTTTGACTTTACCAATATATTCATTTTCTCTTAGTAATCCGTCCTCGTCAACATTAGCGACAAACATTACCGGTTTTATTGAGAGTAAATGAAGAGTGTTGAAATACTGCTTCTCTTCTTCATGGACTACGAATGTGTTAGCGGGTTTCGCTGCACCGATATGATCTCTTATTTTTGAATAAAAATCGACTTCCTGTCTGATTTTCTTTTCGCCGCTCTTAGACTTCTTTTCTGTTTCATGAAGTTTTTTCTCAATTGTTTCCAAATCTTTCAATAGAAGTTCAGCCTCGATAATTTCAACATCTCTAACAGGATTGAGATTACTTTCTATATGTGCAACATCATCGTTTACGAAACAACGAATTACATGAACAATGGCGTCAACATCCCGAATATGTGCGAGGAACTGGTTGCCGAGTCCCTCCCCTTTGCTGGCATTCTTCACAAGCCCGGCGATATCAACAAACTCAATCGTTGTGGGAATTACTTTCGGAGGCTTGAAGATATCTGCTAATGCTTCAACTCTTACATCCGGCACTGCAACGATCCCGGCTTGCGGCTCAATCGTGGTAAACGGATAGTTCGCTACTTTCGCTCCCGCGGCGGTGATCGCATTAAACAATGTAGATTTCCCAACATTGGGAAGACCAACAATTCCACAATTGAAACCCATATACGTCTGGCTAAATTAGTTTATAGATTTGCTTGACAGAATGTATAGAATATTTCGATAATATTCCACATTCGGAAATCGCTCACGGTGAGTTTATTTGCTTGCGCTGATGTTCAATGCAGGATTAATCGATAAAATTTTTGCGCTCGAGGCTTTTTCGCCGTTCAGTTGGCGTCTGATTCCCCGAAGTTCTTTCATGTGTGCATCAATCTTTTCTAAACTTCCAACAAGTAATCTCAGGAATGTTTCCTTTTTATCTTGTGGTAGATCAGGATCCTCGAGATGATACATTGTAAGACGAATAACGCTGAGAGGATTATTTATTTCGTGCATAAGATTCGCAAGTGATTCGTTAGTATGCTTTAATCTCTTATTCAGGATATCATATTCTTTAGCTTTCTTTTTCAGAATAGCATGCTCAACAGCGCTCATAAATGTCCAGGAGAAAATAGGGGTTTCAATTTCGGCAATGTTCAGAACGTCATCAACGCCCGCCTTCCTGTAATTACGTGGAACTCGCGCTTCGCTTTGTTTCGAAAGGGTGAAAATGGGTATTATTGTGTTTACTACACGAAACATGCTGGTCAATTTCACAATAACTGATGCAGGCATTTTATCGCTGAATAATATAACATCAAGATGATTTTTACATTCATTAAAAACTGCCTCAGCATTTTTCATTTCAGCATAGTGGATCGCTAATCTAAGCGAATCAATATTTGAGAGTTTTTTGTGTAAAAGATCTTTCTCTTTATTAGCCAGACCTATTAGAAGAACACTGAGAAGTTTCATCGATAAAAGAAATAAGAATTATTTTTTATTATTGTAAATTATATTGAGTGGGCTACTTTTTTCCTGACAACGCCACTATTTACTAATGCTCTTAAAGCCATGCGTACATCTGCGACAGGTTTTGCTTTCTCCCATACTTCATCAGCTACGGTACTTGCCAACCTCTCCCGGATTTGCGCATCTATGAATCCGGAAAGCACCACAATTTTTACTGAATTATCCTTTTTTCTCTTTTTTAGTAAATCCAATACTTGGAAGCCATCTATTCTTGGCATCCGAAGGTCCAACAATACAACATTAGGTCTTTTCTCACCAATTAGGAGCAAGGCTTCGTATCCATCATCAGTAATAATAACATTGGCATCCGGGAATTCTGAACAGATTGTTTCTTTAAGTAATAATGCATAATTCTCATCATCATCGACGATGAGATATGTGGTTTGTCTTTCATCGACAAAGTTGAATGTAACATCCAAACCCGATGTCCCTATGAACTCCTTCAGTTCACCAGGCCAAACCCTATAGTGACCGCCATAAGTTGTAAATGCCTTCAATGCATCACGATAAATCCAGTTCAGTACTGTTTTCTTGCTTACCTGGCATATTTTTGCCACGAGTCCCACGTTGAGCGGTTTTCGGTACACAGTAGCAAGCTTCAATCCATTCGGACTTTGTCTATATTCAACCATTTTTTTTTATCAATTTACTTTTTGAATTTACTTAAATATAAGAAGGCAATATAAATAAGTAGTGATAAGAATCACCCAATGAAATGGAAATCACTCTGAAACATATTGATATTCGGGGTTTTAGAAGCGGGGTATACAATTACAAGTTTTTTATCACACGAATTACTTTCCAGATAAACATTACATCATGCTTCCTGACAGTCACGGGTTCGAAATTGGGATTTAATGGAATTAAATGGACATAATTTTCATCGATTTTTATCTTTTTCAGCACGTCTTCATCGTTAACCCGAATTACACATATATCTCCATTTCGGGCTTCTTGTTGTGGGCTGACCACTACAATATCTCCATCTTCTATCTTTGGAGACATACTTTTACCCTTTACGAATAAAGCGAAGGCACCTTGATCTTTTATATTATCGACAGTAATATACCGTTCAACATGATCCGGATGAAATAGAGCGGCTGTTTTTCCGGCTGGCACACTAGATAATAATGGTATATCAACCAACGTAACTTTATTAAGTAATGTATCCCGATGAAATGGTATTATCTTACCTCGGGGTTGCGGACCAGGATACATCTCGCCTTCACCGGTGAGCAGCCATTCTGCACGCACTCCTGTATTTTTTGCCAATCTGATGAGATAATTACTATCGGGGGCTTGCAACCCCTTCTCCCATCTTTGTAGGGTGCGAGCAGCAATATCAACTTTAATGGATAATGTTTTCTGATCCAATTCTTTATTCTCTCGCGCTAAGCGAAGGCGATAAGCAAAAGTAGATTTCATCGGTTTTTCTTCCTTTCAATGCGCCATTTATGTCGGCAATTCAATTAATAAGACATATTTGTCTTTGAGGTTAATATAAGGGATTTGCAGGAAGATGTCAAGGAAAGAATTTATTAGCCATGGCAATTTTAAAAAGGCTGGCTTAGAAAATAATTTATCTAAATTTATCGCGCTCGTGCAACGATATCTTTTTTTTCCTCAGAACTAGGGAATATTCTTAAATAATAGTCACCTTTCTCAGATTGTTCGGCAAGCAAACCTATGTCTTTGTCGGCAACTTCATATTCGGTAACCAAGCGAGCAATCTCGTTTACCAAGATGTCAGTCATTTGAACACCAATAAATCTTCCATTAGCCGGACGGTATGAACTACTTGTGAGAGGAATGAGAAATCTCGGCATCTTTCCATTATCATCACCTAATACTTGCGGACTATGAATTTCAAAGAGCGTGATGTTAGGTAGGAATCCTGCGGGAACGACGCCTTCCCATCGATATGGACTGCCACCCGCGCTTACGTCGTTATAATATGTCTGCTGAAGAATCGGTTTCAACGGAATACGATGAACCTGAATCGGTTCCTTGATCTGTTGAGCATCATCATCTGATTGTGAAGAATCGCTATTTTCTCCATCTTCAAATTTAATCATTGATGATATGCTATTTTGGGGATTTACAATCTTGGAAACAACCGAGTTTGCCCCGGAACGATTCGCTCGTCGATAACGAGATGCTAAATCTCGATTAGTTGTGTCAAACACTGAAACAGAAGTTACGCTTTTTTTTGATCCGAGCAATTCGAGCCATTTTCCCATATGGACATTTATAGTATCACTTTTTGAATTATTCAAACCGGACGATACGATACGATATGTTTCAGATCCTTCCGGAGGAAAAAAAAGTCCATGAACTGAATCGAGCCTGATCACCCTTGGCGAAACTAAACCGAATGCCCTGTTAACCTGATGAGAAATTTTTTTACCTGTTAGATCGAGTGCCCGGTCGATTGTTGAAATCATCTTCGCATATCCTGAAGGTCGTTCTCTAAGAGATTTCGACAACTCAATATATAACCAATGACCGAATCCCACGCTATCGTTTGAAAAAACTCCCTGCGTGTTCCATCCGCCTGCTAAGCGGGCGTATCCCGAATCATACATTGCCAAACTACACCTGAACCCTGCCATCCGCATAGAATCACGAACAGCCAGACTTATCTGAGAGATCCCCCATTGATCATCTGAAGTTCTTCCATTACTGATTATGACGTCAGTTAAACTAATTGGGAATGGAAAAGAGTTTTCATCATAGCTATGAAGTGATAGAGTGATATGTGTAAGATCAGCCAGATTTTCATGTACTCTTTCAAAAATAGTACGTTTCATCCGCCCCATGTCGGATGTTATTTTTCCTTGAATTGCGCGCCGGCTTGTACCTGCAATTAACAGCCATTCGCCCCGTAGCTGCCGGAATAATTCCGAGCCTATTACTAGCGCATGTGGATCATCGAGCGGATGGTTGACGTGGACATGTATTCTTTTTTTATGATTGCGATTATATAAATATGTGCCCCACCCTTTTCTTATCGGATATTTCTCCTTGATAATATCGTAATTGTCCCCGCTTTGTACATCTTTGATTTGGATTAGTTCATAATTATACTTCGTTAAAATTAACCTGCAACTATCTAATGAACGGGTCCGAAAAAGATATACTATCTTATCCCACTCACTAAAATCAGTCTCTATAGGGTTCGCATATAAACCTGAATTTGCACGCGGCATATTATCGGCAAGGGTTTGAATAAATCCCTGCAAACCATCACCATGCGACTTCTGCCCGAGCAGAGTCGTTGGCACTGTCCATAAAATTAATGACAGCAATCCACTATAAAATATTTTCTTTAGAAACGCCAAATGAAAGTTTTTAACTGTTATTATGGGTAAATATGAGAGAAATGATCGGTTTCTTTTTGTAATCTAATATGAAATTAGTAAAATGGTACGAGGAAGTCAAGAACCTAAATCACAAACTATGCAAAACCTATTATCGTCTTGATTCCGAAACATAAACGAGTCTAATTGTAGACGAATTCCGCGCATTTATGCAGTATTTGATTTAAAATCAACTAAATCAGCATGGCATAATCATTGTGGTATTAGAATTTGAGTAACTGATAGACTTGAATATTGAAAGGAAATCAAAATGAACCGTTTTATTATTATCCTCGCACTTGTAATCGGTATCGCTGGATACGCTAATTCAAAACACCTTTTCCAACCAACAGTTCAATTCGGAGTTTTTTATTCATCGCTGGCAAACCATGGTGAATGGATCGATTCTGACTATGGTTATGCCTGGAGACCCATGCATGTGAGCCATGGATGGCGGCCCTATCTGCATGGCAGATGGGTTTGGACAGACTATGGATGGTATTGGGTTTCGAATGAACCGTTTGGCTGGGCAACTTTCCATTACGGCAGATGGAATTACGATGATTATTATGGATGGATATGGATTCCTGATAATGAATGGGGACCTGCATGGGTCGAGTGGTGTTATAACGATAATTACATAGGCTGGGCACCTTTGTCAAGTTATGCAATTTTCAGTGTGAATATCGGTATTACATTCTCCAATCATTGGGTGACACCGGTACATTACTGGAATTTTATTCCTGGTAGATATTTTACCACTACAAACCCTATAGATTATGTTCAACCTCTCGATAGAAACAGGAGAATATACGGTGAGACCAGGCACGCCAATCATGTTCAGTACGAACACAACCGTGTTATCAACCGAGGAATCGATGTAAATATTGTGGAACGACAAACAAATAACCGTATCGGAAGAGTAGATGTAGTGACGAGAGACCGTGGTGAAGGTGAACGAATGGTCCGCGATGCCGGTAGGGAAAGAATTGAGGCATATCGTCCCCGCATAGAAAACAGAGGACGCAATGAACAATCTCGTTCGGTTGACAACCGCTATGAAAAACAGAATATTGAACGGAGGCGCGCTGTACAGCAACCAGATAGAAATTCATCTTCATTCAATCGTGACGCAGAAAGAAACCGCAATAGCATCAGAGAACAAATTCCATCCGAGCAACGTGGTGGAGTAAATTCCGGGGAGCGGTCAAGCCCTCCGCGTCAGAGAAATGAATCCTATTTTCAGCGTCAGGAGCAACAGCGTGAGCAATTACAGCGCAAACAGGAAAATCAGAGAATGCGTGAACAGCAGATGAGAGAGAATCGAAACCGAGAGACTCCCCGCTACGAAAAACCTGCGCCGCAATCGCGGGAGAGACCTCAACCGCAGGTTAGAGAACGGACGCAACCTTCACAACAACCATCGGATCGCCGTGAACAATCACGCGGAAATTCGGAAAGAAGACGAAAACCTTAGATATTCCCTTTATGAAAAAAAGGCGACCATCCCCGGCCGCCTTTTTTTATTTCTGGATGGATTAGAATATCTGGAAATTATTCGGAGAGTAAAATTTCTATCTGTTCAGTCAATTCATCTTCCATTCCTGGACCATCAAATCCTACGCTTTTAAATCCGATGTTTCCCTTTTTATCCAATATGAATTTAGTCGGGATACCATCAACCCCATATTTACTTATAACCACGTATTGATCGTCTATCTTTTCATCGATTAGCACCGGGAATGTATATTTATTATCTTGAACGAATTTTTGTGCGTTCGCTACTTGCGAGGTGTAATCTTTTTGCCGTTCCCATGTATTAATTGCCAGGAATTTAACTCTTTCATTATTTTGATATTTCTCGTACACTTTTTGAAGATATGGAAACGATTGTTTACATGGTCCGCACCACGTTGCCCAGAAATCCAAAATAACTACTTTACCCTTCGACGAAGATAATGTAAAAGGTGATCCATTCAACTCATTCAATGTGAAATCGAATGACGGTGAGTTGATGCGGCTTTCAATAATTTTTTTTCTGAGGCTCTCAATCTTCACGGCTTTCGATTCTGCAAGCATTTCATCAAATATTTTTTGTTCTTCGGGTTTGAGTGCATCATACTCTTTTTGTGAACCGATTTTTTTGCTATATGCCTCTTTGAGTACGGCAATAAGATTTGGTGAATCTTTTCCTTTCTTAACACAACTCAATCCAACATCTATGGCTTTATCATATTTTAAATCCTTGATGAGAGCATCAAGGTAATGCATATTGATATCGTTGTCGCTACCTTCAGAAAGATCGAACGCCTCGGATAAATTCGCTAACGCTTCCCCGACTTTCCCAAGCATAAGAAGACCAAAACCATAAGTATCGAACAGCATTGCCGATGTATATTTATTATTTTCCATCCAATCTTTTACGGGCTGGTAGGTAGGTTTATCGGCTTGTTTAATATTTTTAGTAATCTCTATGCCTTTCTCAGCTAATTCTATACCTTGCTCAACCTGATCACCCTCCTCGATAAGCGCCCATGCAATTGCGTTGTACATCTGACCATCAGGTTTATTATATTCTGAGATTACTTCCTTAGCCTTGTCGTAATTTTTTACCCGAATATATAAATAAAACAGATTTTGTAGAAATGATTGGCGCGTTCGATTATCGAGAGTAGTAAAATCATTCAGGAATTTCTCAAATCGTCCAATACGCTTCAAATTGTCCGTTTCCCGTGAAATTTCTTTTGATGCCTTTAGCTGTGCGATTTTCCCACTGGGATTTCTGGCTATCGCTTCATCGCTGATCGAGATCGCTTTCGCGCTATCACCGATTCTCTCGTACCAGTATATTACCGATGCTAATTTATCATCATCGTTTTTATATTGCTGATAGTAATTGTTCAATTCTTTACCTAAATTCTCTTTCGATGGTTTCTCCTTCCACACGATATCCATCAATGCCAGTGTCGCTTTCCATGAGTTTGGATAAAGTTCTTTCTCCTTCTCAAACTCGACCTTTGCTTTCGATATATCAATCGGATATTTGAACCCAATAGCTCTTCCATTATTCAGATAGAAATAACCGAGTGCAAGATGTGCGCCTTCGACAGGTTTACCATTTGCATCAAATATAATCTTGGTCCAGGATTTTCCGTCATTATCGTCCTTTTGCTCACCCGATCTAAATCTAATTAAAATCAACCGGGCTTTTTCCTCATTGAGCAGGAACGAACAGCTCCAACAATCGTTTGATTGAATGAGTGGAATCTCAAGAAGTAAAGGATCCAGCGAGTCCCTGTCTATTAGAACCTCAGAAATTATTTCCAATGAATTTTTTAAGACTTCATTCTCGCCGCTAATTGTATAAGAAATAGTGATTTTCTCGCCGATCTTTGGTTCGATTGGATAGATCGATATACGCGATGTTTCATCCTGCGCAAATGCGACAGAAATAATTAGCAAAAGGGCAGATATTTTTAAACATTTCATGGCATTTCCTTTTAATGAGAATTTTGTTATTGGAACCATGAAGAAACTTAACAAATAATTATTTCAAATCAAATTTGCAGAACCTGTTTTAAGATATGGTGTCCTACTAGATATTTTGGATGGATTTGATTAATAATTTATTTATCCTTCAAAATCTCGAAAAGAGCCTCACGAGCTTTTTCACCACCTATATTACCAAGATAATATATCGCTTCCCTTCGGAGTTCATAATCGTCACTGGAACGCGCTACATCAGAGAGGAAATCGATCGCATGATCGTTTCCAATATCGGCAACCGAATAAAAAAGTATTTGGCGTTGCTCAACCCGTGTCTTTGGCAGTGAATTGAATAGATTTATCAAAATTCTAGTCGTTTTATTTTTATCTTTCTCATTCTGAGATATATAATCGATGGCATATGTTTGCATATCCTCACTGGTATCACTTTGTATTATCTCGATATACACAGGTAGGACATCGTATTTTTTAAAGTCAGATAACGCATCAAGCGCAGCTTCCCTGATAGGGCGCGGCTGTCTGTAATTGAGTGCAATATCTTTCAGGGCATGAAATGATTTCTCATCTTCTTTTGATTCACTTAGCGAATAAAGCGCTTCCATTTTTAAACGTATCTCAGGATCGAGATCATCTTCCCCGGTTATTCTGATATTTGCTACATGGCCACCAATGGGACGCAGACGCATTCTATTCATCCGGATGGATTGCAGTCTGATTGCACGACCAAGCGTTCTTGCTTGAGGCGCAATGCCATAACTATATCGAAAATTTTTTCCGTCGCCGCTTATAGTGATACCATGTATATCCACTACAAGGCTTTCAGGTCCCTCACCAATTATTACGCCATCCTCACCGATATTCATTCGCTGGGTTCCAGCACTCATGAACATGCCATCCTCAGTAACGTAAACCCTCGCATCACCCTTCACCGTTAATTTATCTACAATCTTCGAACGATCTTTCTTTAATTCCGCCAAGTCAGCAATTGCGTCATCGTAGTAAGCGCTGCCGGAATATTTTTTAAGAAATCGATTATACGCATCAATGGCTTTCTTCCTGTTAGTATGCTTCAGCGCATACGCCGTCCAATATTCAGCGTCGTCTACATAATTGCTCTTTGAAAATTTCGTGAGCAGTACGTCGAATTTTTCCCGCGACTCATCCCATTGTTCATTTAGGATTAAATCGTATCCTTTTTTGTACAATATATATGCCGGATCATCATGGTTCTCAGAAGTTTCATAGTCAAGATATTCATGCGGAGAGGATTGCCACGCAAGTTGAGTGCCTGGCTGCGCTAATCCGAATAAAATGGGGATGAAAACCATCGCGATTAATAAAAACGGTGACTTCATTTTCTGTCTCCTGAGTAAATATTATTAACATTCATAAGTCTTGGCATCTCGTACATCGATTCAGCCATTCGTATTTTGAATAATAAATTGCCTCTGTGAATTCCTTCCCGCAGCATCTCAATACGAGGTATAGCGGCATCATCCTTGATTGTTGCGAGTTCAATTTGAATTCTTTCCAGGTCTCCGATCAATCTTGCCGAGCGAATATCCAGCGGCTGGTTTTTTAAATAGCGGGCTTCCTGAACTAAATTACGCGAAGCTTTTTTCTCGGCAGTCACGTCGATTGGGCTCTTTTCTTCCAAATCAAGATTACTGATTCCAACAAGCAATGTTTTCGACTTATGCAGATACTCACCGACTTTTTGATCGATTTCCATAAATTGCGATGAGGAGATTTCCGGCAGTGCGATTTTCTCATCGACAAGAGTGGGAACATATAAAAGCCACCCTGTTATTGCCATACATACAATTGTCAATGCGCTACTAACAGCTATAATCTGGCGTTTGTGAAAAATGAACAATGAATTCAGCCAGTCCCACAACGACAACGAATACTCTCTTTTTTCTATTTCATATGTTCTGATTTTTTGTTCGACCTCCAAGGCAAAATTGTTCCAATATTCAGGCGGCAATTTATCGCTCGGTAATTCCGGAGAAAAGACAGGGCTTTCGATAAATCTTTTCAGTTCCTCCAACTTACATCTGCACATTGTGCACGAAGCAAGATGTGTATCAATAATGCTGTGTTCATCCGATTTTAATCCACCCTGTATATAATCATAGAATTGGCTTTGTATTTGTTTATGCGCGCTCATATCACTTCATCTTTTATTTCCGTCAATTGCGTTTTCATCTTCTTCATACCTCTATGCAGATGGGTTTTGATAGTTCCTTCCGAACAGCGGAGTATTTCACTCACCTGTTTAGTCGATAATCCGTTTAGATGGCGTAAAATCACTACGGCTCTTTGCAGAGTGGGAAGTGCGTGAAGAGCACGCTCAATAATCGGCTTAACATCCTGATATGAGGTATCATCCGGAGGTGAAATAATATTCATCGCCGATTGATGCGGAAGATTTGTAATTCTATGGTTAGTATTTTTTCTCTGTCTCAATTTATTCAATGAGAGGTTTGTGACTATCCTATAGAGCCATGTATTGAACGAGGCTTCTCCACGAAACGATTGTATTGATTCATATATACGCACAAAAGATTCCTGGGCAATATCTTCGGCATCATCGTGATCAATCAGGAAACCATAAGCAATATTATAAGCGTGCTTCATATGGCGCCCGACAAGCACACGATATGCTTCATGGTCTCCTTCTTTCACCCGAAGGATCAGTTGCTGCTCATCCGCAGCCATCATGCAAGGGATCCCTTATTTAAATTCTGTATATTAGACAATTGGCGCCTTATGGTGGTTGACATGCTTCTAAGTGCTACGAAAAATTCAGCGGATAGTTGAGGAACCGGTACAATTTTCGAGGGAGAATAAATCTGAAATGATAGGAGAACTCTTTTTAAGTCGAAAAATCAGAACGAATGAACCGCGATTTGGCTAAAAGCTCCACCAATAACTTATCTTAGCCAGAATAACATTATCCATTGGTAAACTAAAGACATCGTTAAAATCATTGGAAAATTCTTGTTCGTACTTCCCGCGATAGCCATGACGACCCTGAGTCCAAACAAGATAGAATGTGCTTCCCGGTAGATATTCCCACCTAAGAACTATATTGGCATTCAATGTTTTCTCATTGAAGTTCGGATCTTTATACGCAAGAGAATTTTCAAAATCGTACAGCGGAAGATTATCTTTACCGATCAGTTCCTTAAAATTTGTATATTGACCTTTTGCAAGCAATATCTGAGTATAAAATTGTAAACTCAGATTCTTCATAAATGTAACAGTCCCGCGCAGCGAGAACTCATGCTCGTCAATATCACGATCACCGAACAAATTATATAGTCCGTCGGCATAAAAATAATATGGATAATTCGGACTCGTTACCCATGCCTCTTCATTACGTGTTCTAATGATCATGTAGCCTGGAGTGAATTCCATCCAACTCAGAGGTCTTATAGTCGATTGGAACCATAGAAAGGTTGTATGTGCACCTTTTGCCGTATTAGTATAACCTGTCTGAATCGATGCTTCTATCATATGTCGACTATCGGTGCGTATTGTTGCCGATAAACTATTGGTGGATGGCCTTCTATATAATCCTATAATACCGCGGTTAGCATCGTCGTTAGCGGGGAAATTATGAATGTAATCGAATGACAACTGCCAGAAATTTCTGAACTCCATCCAGGGTTCAATCTCAAGGTAGTTGATGGTGTTGTTGCCATCCCAATTCCATCTGTAATCGGTTTCACTCGTAATGCCATATCTGCGGAGCGGTTCATTGGCATGATCTTCTTTATATGATACTGCCGTATATCCTCCATGCTCTCTGGGCTGGCTGTAATATCCCATGTCGTTAATGGAGAATTTTTTTGTTGAAAAATCATATGCCGAATAAACCAACCAGTGATCGCCGCCTAATTTCCCGAAAGCGAGCCGTCCGGCGCCACCGGTGCAGCGTTCGGATGGGGATGATTTCAGTATTGAGCCTGCTAAATAACCATCTAATTCATATTGACGATCATCCGTGCGTATTTGCCAGTCAACTCCGCCGCTTAGTGTAGGGAAATATTTTTGTTTGAATGAACTTGTCGCCATTAATCCAATAGTCGAATTATCCCAGATATTCTGGCGCAGGCGAAGTGCATTATAACTCGCACGAGGTTCAACGGTTATTGGCGATGATTCAACACCGTTGCTGCTTCTAATCACCGCTTCTTCCCGATCAGTTAGTGCGGTAAGGAATCCGATTTCAAGTCCATCATTTGTTCGCCCTGATAGTTTAGCCGATGTAAGGATTGTTGTAACTTCTGGTTTTTCACTGAAAGTTTCACCGGTATCAAGAGCCATGTAATCGTATCCTCTCGGTTGCCTACCTATCCTCCGTGAGTATAGAAGTCTGAGTTGTTTATAATCGAAACTGTTTCCGAAAGAAAATATTTGTGATCCTTCAACGAAAAACGGACGCTTCTCTGGATAATACGTTTCAAATACTGTTAAATTTAATTTTGCCTGATCGACTTCAACCTGCCCATAATCGGGATTCACAGCTAAATCGAGAGTAAAATTATTTGTCAATCCATATTTCATATCGATGCCGGCATTGGGTTGATACTCTTTCCGCAAAGAAAATGGCGACGGTTGCGAAAGATAGTTAACTTTTGAAACATGGTATGGCATTAATTCGATATGTAACGGTGGATGTATGTTGATGATACCGGATAGATTACCCATTCTTGAAACTGATGAAATTGTCCCCGGAGGGGTGTCTTTTCTGGGCACCATAACCCATTCATCGGTTTCCTGTTTACGGGGGATATAACGGCGGAAATTTATTCCCCAAACATATTCATCTTCCTGATCGGCAAAGCGAATTGCACTATACGGAATTTTGAATTCGGCAGACCACCCGCTGGGGATTATCTGTGCATTAAAATCCCATACGGCATCCCACTGGACATCGTAAACCATACCATCCTGCGATAAAACTCCGTCCGATTTCACACCCGATACAGACCCACTGAATAAAAATGCGGTCGTATGATCGTGATAGGAATCGATAATAACTGAAAACCGATCCGCCTGCACACTTCGGTCGCGGCGCGTAAGTTGTTTTACGATTTTATCCGGCTCTGAGTCAAAGCATAAAACACCCACGTAGAGCGCATCATCATCATAAATGATTCTGACCGATGTCTCCTCTGTAGCTGGCGCACCCTCATCCGGATCGAATTCTTGAAATCCGGTGATGGGAACTGCAAGCTTCCAGGCATCTTCGTTAAGTATTCCATCAATCTTCGGCGGTGCTGAAACACGGGAGGCAACGATATTCTTTACTGAAACGCCTCCAACAAGTGTCTCTCCGAAAACTACATAAGCAATACTTAATGTCAACAGGTATTTTATATAGAACTTATGCATTCGATTTGAACATGAAAAACATAAGGGAAAGTTGGTTAAAAAGCAAGAACATTTTTGCACGAATCACATAAAACTATCTAACTCACTTGCTTTTCAGCAGTTGTTTGGCGAAATTGACTTGAAATGAAGCAATTACCCGAAGATACAATTACACTGAAAAAGCCATCGAGCATTCAGAAAATGTTCGACTCGATAGCTCCCACTTATGATCTACTAAACCATCTTATGAGTTTTGGAATGGATATTCTCTGGAGAAAGAAAGCCGTTTCATTCCTTAACGATAACCGGTATAAAAGAATATTGGACATTGCGGCAGGCAGCGGCGATGTAGCATTTGAAATCCTCAGTAAGCAACCGACCTCAATAACCGCTTCCGATTTTTCGTTGAACATGCTTGGTGTCCTGAAGCAAAAAACAATATCCCGCAGGTTAGAACCGCAGATGTCGTTCGTTTGCTGCGATGCTCTTTTATTACCGTTCGGCAATGATACATTCGATGCGACGATTGTCGCGTTTGGCATCAGAAATTTTTCAGATAGACTTGCTTCACTCCGGGAAATGTTTCGCGTATTGAAACCGGGCGGCATCTCGATCATATTAGAACTCACTACACCCACACATCCCTTGATGCTGCGATTGTACAGATTGCATTCGGTTTATATTTTACCGGCTTTAGGGAAAATTATTTCAAAGCATTCAGCCGCATATCAATATCTACCTGATTCGATAAAGAATTTTCCAAAGAATGAAGAATTTAATAATCTGATGAAGACAGCCGGATTTATAGATACAGAAGTAATCCCGTTAACATTCGGTACCGCTACAATCTTCAAGGGGGAAAAACCCGCTTTATAATTTCCTGAACAAAGCTACGGCTTCAACATGATCGGTATGGGGAAACATATCGACCGGTTGTACAACATCCAGTCTGTATCCCTCCGCAGCCAAAAGTTTTGCATCACGGGCTTGGGTGGCTGGATTACAACTTACATAGACAATTCTATCGGGTGAGAATTTTATTATTTGTTTAATTACTTTTTCGTGCATACCGCTTCGCGGCGGATCGGCAACAACTACAGTCGGTTGTGGATGCTCTTCAAGCCAGGAGCGGTCCTTCGTCAGACGATCTTTTAGATCACCCTGTAAAAAATAACAATTTGTAATTTTATTAATGTCTGCATTGCGTTCTGCGTCGGCTATGGCGCTTTCTACAACGTCAATGCCTATGACACGTTCTACAGCATCCGACAAATAGATTGCAATAGTGCCCGTACCGCTATAGAGATCGTACACAACGTCGGTGGATTTTAATTCTGCCAACTCTTTTACAACTGCATACAATTTTTCAGCCTGATAAGTATTCGTCTGAAAGAAAGAATTTGCCGATATGCGAAACGTAAGGTCGCCGATATTTTCCGTAATATATCCCGGACCGTAATATATTCTTTCCATCTCACCGAACGCAACCAACGATTTCCGGTCTGTTATGTTGTTGACAACAGTTGTTATTTCCGGAAATTGTTTACACAATAACCCTGTAAGCTTCTGCATAGATTCGGGCCAGTCGTAGGTAGTGACAAGATTTACCATCATCTCACCGGTTTGTTTTCCATCGCGAATAACCAGATGTCTTAAATATCCTTCGTGTGTTTTTGTCGAATAAACCGAACTATCCCATACACGGAATATTTCCCGTACCGAATTAAGAATTGCGGTGCTCACTTCCGATTGAAGATAACATTCATCAATGTTCAATACCTTTTCGTATCGTTGCGGTACGTGCAAACCTAATGCTACTTCGGGTGGCTGGTCTTCACTCGATGTATATTCGTGTTCTGTCAGCCAACGGAAATTGGAAAAGGTGAATTCCATTTTATTCCGATAAAAATAAGGACTTTCGCACCCAATCACTTGTACAACATTGGGAGCGCTGAATCCGCCGATATGTTTGAATGCATCGGAAATATGTTGGTGTTTGAAATGTAATTGTTTTTCATAGGATAAGTTCTGCCATCTACACCCTCCGCATATCCCAAAATATTTGCACCTCGGCTCGACACGCATCGGAGATGGCGCGAGAATTTCGATTGCGCGCGCTTCGGCATATTTCTTTTTGACTTTCCAGATACGTGCGTTTACAGTGTCACCCGGAACAGCGTTTTCAACAAAGTACACCATTCCATCCTCGCGCGAGATAGTTTTCCCGTCGCCAGAGAGACTTTCGATCTTTAATATTTTTTCTTCGCCTTTTTGCATGAGTTAATATACGAAACCTTAAGCAAAGTTATTTACAAGCAATGCCCAAAAATGAACTGCAACAATTATCAAAAAAAATAAGAAATACGAGTAACTGGAAATGAGACTCCATTTATTCAATCAAATCTCGCATGATCTACTTTAAGTAATTTACCCGATATCACAAGTGGATTATTTATTATTTAATAGATTACGCATGTGGATCAGGTGGTTTAGATCAAATTGCCGCTCCTGAATTGGGTTTGTCAATTACACCATCATTGCGAAGAGAATATAATGAAAGACACCGTAGTATGAGAATTAGTGATTGGCAAAAAGCACTCGACAAGTTGAATTCTATCATGGCAAAACAGTCCAAACACGATGCCTACGTGACATTCAACGTGGTAGCTCCATTACGCCGCAGGCTGCTGAACGGTGAGCATTCTAACAGATTGTACAGAGAGATTATGGAACTTGATAGAAAGTTATTTCAAAATAATAGCAATAACTTCGAGAATAAAGCCATACAAGAAAAGTAAACACACACACCGGAGGGGGGATTAACAGAATTACGAGATCAACGGTTTCTAACTCCGATACTGCTTATTAATTAGTCCGTTTAATTTTTCCACCGGCTGTTTTGGGAAGAGATTGAACAAACTCGATTTTTTGGGGAATCTGAAAATCTTCTAAACGCTTCTTGCACTCAGCTTTGATCTGGTCAGCAGTAATTGTTGCGCCTTTTTTCAATACAATCTCAGCTTTAACCGCCTGTCCGAGAAGAGTATCGGGTATGCCGATGACACGCACCTCCAAAACTTCTTCACACAGATAAATTACATCCTCAACTTCTACCGGACTAACTTTTCGCCCGCGGCTCTTTATTATATCATCCATGCGGCTAACAAAATAAAAGTACCCCTCATCATTTACGGTAAATAAATCACCGGATCGCAAAACAATCTCGCCGGTATTTTTATCCTGTCGTAAAACCTTCGCTGTTGTATCGGGATCGTTCCAATAACCTCTCATTATATTGGGACCCCGAACGCACAATTCCCCGACCTGCCCGCTCGTTAAGCGATTACCATTTTCATCCTCAACGGATAACTGAACATATTTCATACCGCGACCAACCGATGTCGGTCTTGTCTCGATTTCCTCTGGAGGTAAATAGGTAGTACGCAAACATTCAGTCAAACCGTGCATTAAGTAAATTTTCGTCGTTGGAAATATTTTTCTCAATTTCGGTATAAAACTGTACGGCATTGCAGCCGCCGCATTCGTGATGTAACGAAGCGAAGGAAATGTTTCACTTTCAAGGTTAAGATGTGTAATAATCGAGTACACTGTCGGCGCTCCCGCGAAACCAGTAATTTTCTCTTCTTTTATTCGCTTGATGATTTCATAGGGAAATCCGAATCCTTTTTCCAAAACCAGTGTTCCACCCGTCCTGAAAGTCACAAGAAGCTGCAAAAGTCCGTAAGTGATTGAGAGTGGCAGAAAATCTAAAATGATATCGTCGGAAGTATTCTCGAGATACTCACTGACCGCATCCGTAACCACATCAAAATTACGATGCGTCAACATAACACCTTTTGGTTTTCCCGTTGAACCGGAAGTGTAAACGATTACAGCAAGGTCTTCATCGGAAACAATGTTCTTATCATTAATCGGTTTCGTTTTGCAGGCGACATCGAAACGAAACGCAGATATAGGGATATCGTCATTACCGGTATAAATGTGCGTAGGAATTGTTGTACAAACTTTCTCCGCGTCAACAATCTGACTAAACCTTGATGATGGTGCTACCAAAAACCGTGGCTCGCAATTCTGTAGAATGTATCCCATCCGTTCCGCAGGCGTCGAGGGATGTATCAACACAAGCGTTCCACCCGCCTGAAGAATGCCGAAAACTGAAACAACTGCTTCATAAGAATTATCAAGGAATACAGCGACACGGTCTTCTTTATTCAATCCATTTGCGACAAGAAAACCCGCAAGGGACATCATAGCATCATTCAGAGTCCGATATGTGAACTTTTTCTTGCCGCATATTAAGGCTTCTTTATCGGGATATTTTTTCGCCGACGCCGTCAAATAATGACTGATAGTCATCTGATTAGTTATTACGACGTGATAATTTTTCGTGCATAAAGTTTTGGATCTTATCAATTGAATCAAAATTATCACCTACCAACTCATTGTCCGCAAACTTCACACTGAATGTCGATTCCAGAAACGAAATTAATTCCAGCACACCGGTTGAATCGATGACACCCGTTCCCAGAAGAGAAACATTCTCGCCAACTTTCTTAGTCTCATCAAATAAAAACGTCTTACTAATAAATTTACTTACCGATGTTCCGATTTCTTCTTTCGTCATACATATCCTTCATTGATCTATAAAGTATTCGATATCCGGTCAATCTTAGTGGTAAATACGATATCGCCGGATTTTGTGTTACTAATATCGTAAATATACTTAAAAAATAAAAGTTGTGCAGATAATATCCCGACAATTCCCATATTATCATTGTTGCTTAGAACCGTCTTCCCTGTTCTTACTACCTCGCGGCATTTCTCGTATAGCAACCGCGCTGTTTTCGGATTGAAGAGTCCTCCAGTATGTAAAAGTCGTTCGGAAAACATTTCACCGACATATTCCGGCGCATCCTCTGAAACAAAACTAATGGCATCGGGTGCACGGTATGGTTGTTTTTTACGCTTTAGAATTTCTTCAGGAACCTTTCCTTTCGCAGCAAGCTTTAAGACATGTTTCTCATTTAAACCTATCAGTTTATATTCAGGAGGAAGATTGTTGCAGTATTCCATCACATCGGCATCTAAAAATGGGAAACGACCTTCCACTGAATTCGCCATCAGCATTCGATCTCCCTGTGATGATATGAGATAACCGGAGAACAATGTAATGATTTCCAAATATTGCGCGCGGGCAAGAGGATCCCACAACGAAAAACCTTGTGGAAGATCCGACAATATATCGTGACCTGGTCGAGATTTAAGTTGTTGTTGAACTTCGTCGGAGAAGAATTTTTTTAAACTCGAAGTTGTATTCCAGCGCGGATCGTGTGAAAACGATGGTGAGTTGACAAGATCAAGTCCGCGCTTCCAGAATTCAATAGCCATGCCTTTCGTTTGCTGGGGCGATCGTGCAAGATACGGATATAACCGATCAAACAGTTTTGGCCGTATTTTTGATCCGGGATCGTTCGCCATGAACCGCCGAATCTTCGCTTCACGGAAAATATCGTACCCGGCAAGCATCTCATCAGCGCCTTCTCCCGTAAGAACAGCTTTAAAACCCGAATCCCTCACCAACTTTGACAGTAGAAATAACGGCGCTGGCGCTGTCCGGAGTATCGGGCGTTCCGTATGGTAAACCACATCCGGAAAAATCCCGGCAATATCTTTTCCGGTTACCGTAATTTCCTCGTGCTTGCTGTCGAGTGTCGATGCCATCTTTCTTTGATATTCCGTTTCGTCAAATTCCGCATCGGCAAACCGGATTGAGAAAGTTCTAAACTCTCCCTCCTTTGCTCTTCGCCCCATCCACGCGACAAGCGAGCTGTCGAGTCCGCCGGAGAGATAACTTCCCACCGGAACATCTGAACGAAGCATTCTGAGCTTGGTTGCATTCATCAACTTATCGCTCAATACTTCAACGGCTTCGTGTAAATTTACTTTATTGGGTTTAAGATTATCTTTTTCGGAAATATTAGGGAAGGATGGCTGCCAGTAAATCTTGTCAACCCTTTTTCTTCCAAATTCATAAATGCGTACCGCACCCGGCTGTATCTCTTCGATACCGGTAAAAATCGATGTCGGGGCAACTGTTCCCCAATATGTGAATACCTGATCAAGTCCTTGGGGACTGATTTTACGTAGTATAGAAGAATCGGCAAAAATCGCTTTTATCTCACTCGCGAACCATACACTGTTATCGCGTTCACAGACGAAGAGTGGACGAACACCGACTCTATCTCTGCACAAAGTAAGCTTCTTCTGTTGACTATCCCACAATGCAAGCGCCCACTGACCGTTGAATCTCCGAAAACAATCATCCCCCCACTGCTCATACGCGTGGACAACTACCTCTGTGTCAGATTGGGTGCGAAAGCGATGACCATATGCTTTTAATTCATTTCGAAGCTCGATGTAATTAAAAATCTCCCCGTTGAAAACGATCCACAGCGTTTCATCCTCACTCGAGAGCGGCTGTTGACCTGTAGTAAGATCGATGATCGATAGGCGCGCGTGAACTAAGCCGGCATGAGCATCGCGATAATAACCGTACTCATCGGGACCGCGATGTCGGATGGCACCAACCATCTTTTGAAGTAATTCAATCGATGGTGGTTCTAAATTAGTGCTGAGGTTTATCCGTCCGGCGATTCCACACATATTAATCTTTTCGAATTTCTTTAACAGGTTCCACAAAAAGCGGCTGTTGATGAAGGTATTTCGTGCCCCGCCTTTTCGATTCGATGTCTTTATATACTCGGTCAACCTGCTCGGCTGTTAAACCAATCACTGAGCCAACTTCTGCCGGATGGATTTGATGATTATGACCGTAAAGACATAGATCCATTTTTTCATACGGCAGTGCGAAATAAAATTCTTCCTGCGTTTGCGCAAGAGAATATGTGTCGGTGGTCGGCGGGCGCGATCTGATTTCTTCCGGAACGCCAAGCGCTTCTGCAAGCATATACACTTGTGTCTTGTACAGATGAGCAATCGGTTTGAAATCGGCCGCGCCGTCTCCACCCTTTACAAAAAAACCCTGATCGTATTCCAACCGATTGGGTGTACCGCATACTGCATAGTTCAAACGATCGGCATGATAATATTCCATCGCTTTGCGTGTGCGTTGTTTCCAATTTGTAGCGGCAATAAGTTTCAGATACGCGGGAAGCGGCATGCGTACAGTTTTCTGCTCACCTGCCGGCGATTGAACGGTAAGCCGCAATACGTTGAGCCGATCACCCTGAAGTATGGATGGAATTGTTACTTTGCATTTCCAGTTGTCATCATACTCAGGAAATACTTCACGGATCGCTTCCAACTGACGCCTGTAACATCCCGCGCCTTCAAGGATCGGAGTTATGTTCTCAGTAATCGCATCCACGCCAAGCGAATCGGCAAGAAGTTTTCCGAATCGCAACGACTCAGCCGATGAATCACGATCTGGCAAAAAAATTACCGTGACATTCTCTTTGCCAAGCGCACGCGTGCATAACGAAGTACATACCGAACTATCGATTCCTCCTGAAAGTCCAATGACCGCACCCCGGCGATGTAGAATGTTTACGATCTGATGTTTTATCGCTGAAGTAATTTTTTCAATGGCAGCCTGCACATCGATTTTTAGAATATCTTTTGAAAATGGCACTTCATATCCCTTTATTTTATTTTGCCTTATAAAATACATGAATTTTGGTGATAGTGCAAGTGACTGCCGGCACAGTAAAAACCGCGTTACAGCCATTTTTAACATGATTTTGGATACCTTACATCAGGATTATGATTTAAACAAAATCCGCCGGAAAAAAAATCCTTGAATATCCTTAGATTTATTTGTACTTTTACGCGTTGATTATGAGATATGATTATAGAATAAAATTGGAAGGGAATATTTCATGCCCACAAATCGAATTCTTTTCGCCGACGACGATCCCGAGCTTGGCAAGATTTTACAAACGGAATTTACATCGTTCGGTTATGATATCGAATATGTTCAATCCGGTGAGGAAGCAATCTCACACATAGAACAAAATCCTGTTGATCTCGCAATACTCGATATCCGGATGCCAAACGTTGACGGATTTGAAGTATTGAAATTCATCAAACGAGAAAAACCCTTGATTAAAGTTATCATGCTTACGGCATTCGCCGACTTGAAACACTTAGTAATGTCCATGAAGAGCGGCGCCGACAGATTCATAAGCAAGCCGTATAGCCTTGAGGAACTGCGTTATACTGTTGAAGACCTTCTGAAATAGCAGTAGGTTTTATTGAGAAGAATAATGAAATATTATCGGCAGTAAAATATAAGCCGCGCTCATTGCCGCGATTACCAAACCCAACAAACCGGCGGTTGACCATAGAAACATGCGCAGACCTTCAGGATCTTTTTTGTAGTCCGCATTTTTGAATGCCCGATAAAACGCAAACCCCGACCAGCTTAACGACAGAATAATTAAGGAAAAGAAAAACCAGAAGAGATATTTATCTAAAACAGCCATGTGGAAGTATAAGAATTTAAAAGATGAGTTTCAATTATTCCTGAGATAGTAAAGCTATAAGGATTTTAAGGAAATGGATTGCTAAGCATTTAGGGAAAAAAAGATTTTGTGGATTGTGGTTAATGTTAAAACCTGAAATGATCGAAGGGATATCAAAAGTGTGTGGGCAGTTGGATTTACACAAAATGACACGAGATGATATAGGATTATCTTCGAGGATAGAGGAGACACGACACGCTATAAAGAGCATTTCAAAGGATGATGAATTTTCAGATCAGTTTTTAAGAATGTGTCAAAGGTTGATTTATAGAGGTGGGGAAAATATATAAGGCAATACTTGTTGAATATTGGTGAAGGATTTTGTACTATAATGCTCAGTTTATGATATTGAAGAATGGGAACTATAGATAAATTGAATCATTAATATTTTGATATAGTTAAGAAATTATTTAGAAAGAGTATATTATGTTGATCATATCTTTAATGGTTGTATTTGTGGGAACATTCGTTATTTTTTTATTATATATAAAAAAAGTTAATCCGTCACAGCCTAAAAATCAAATAGTTACTGCCTTCATTGGCAGTTTGCTTGTTACATTTTTGAATTTATTATTTAACGCACTAACTCCGATAAAATTGCCAGAAGATTATGCAAAATTGAATAGTCCAAGCATAGAACCAGAATTAGTAATAAATAGAATTGATAAAGAAGGGTATTATTTTAATTTTATAATTAGAAATACAGGTAACTTGCCTGCAGATAATATAAAATACATATTCAAAGCACCAGGAGTCGCGGGAATAGAAAATATCCCTCCAATCAATAGAACGTTATCAAGACATAGTTCTACGGAGTATAATAATCCAGCTATGATAAAAACGAATTTTTCAGATCAGAGTTCCAACGATTTCCGACTATTTGTTTCATATGATGCAACTATCAATGGTGAAACGAAAAATTACTATGCATTCTTCAGATGGATTTTAGATAACAATGAGCTTAGAGAAAAGAACTATATTTGCCAAGATGTAAATCGTCAAGAAGGTACTTTAAAATACGAAGATATATCTCAAATATTCAATATGCAAAAATTTATATCCAATATATTAGAAAATTTCCCCGGTTATTCATTTGATATGATTATCATGCTTAATGATACATTATTACTAAGGGAAAAATATATACTGGATGTTGGCTATAATGAAAAAAGAGATAGAATTTCAGTATTTATGACAAAAGAAAATGATTTATGCTTTCGTATAATTGATAGTCTAGAAAATTCATATGAAACAATTATAAGAAAGAATCAAAATATTATTGATTTTAAAAACCCAATCTATTTAAATTGTGAATTTGGCGTTAAAAATAATATTTCTTTTTTAAGAATATGTATAAATGGTGAGCCTATTGAACAAAAAATTATTAAAAAATCAATTAATATTTCATTGACTGATAAGTTACTGAAAACGATGATTGTTGGTGGAGATATAAATTTTAATAATTGCGGAATATTTAGTTTGGAACAACTAGCAACATTTGCTTCAACACATGCAAAATATAATCGTGCTAAGATAGCAAAAATGCTTGAAAATCAATTTAAATATAGATGGATAAATTTTAATGGTGATTTATCGTTAGATCATAGTAAGAGGGGGAAGTATTTCGAAACGCTATACGAAAAGAAATAAAGAACAGGAGATATTGTTATTAAATATTTTGATAAAATGTTACATTAATTGTGAACAAAAAAACAAAACCAGAATGAATTTCATACTAAACAATATTTTTAATTCTATTTTATGTTAGGATACGCTATACGAAATAGGACAATACCTTAAATAATTGAAAATGTAGTAAGAAAAAGTTATATTGATTAACATTAAAACAGTTCGTACTTCATTAATTTAGTTTTTGTCACACATTTGGCACACGTAATTTTTAAAACAATGAATTTAGATCAAAATACAAATGAAATGGCAAAAATCGATTGCGGGAGTAATTCAGCGGTAGAATGTCAGCTTCCCAAGCTGGACGTCGCGGGTTCGATCCCCGTCTCCCGCTCTTCCAAAATGACATAACTTAACGATACCGCAAAGCGGAGAAGTTAAGTTATCCGTCATTTTGAGAATCCCGTTTCGTTATCTGCCGATAACGAAACGGGAAACAAAAAGTACAAACATTGGACGCTTAGCTCAGCTGGTTCAGAGCGTCCCGTCTCTTTTCATTGAAAAGAGACGGGAAGGTCGCAGGTTCTGCAGCGTCCACAAAATATTATCGGGTGCTTAGCTCAGCTGGTTCAGAGCGCCGCCCTTACAAGGCGGAGGTCGCAGGTTCGATCCCCGCAGCACCCACTGATATGTTCTACACATATATTTTGCGGAGCGAGAAAGATTCATCCTACTACGTCGGTCAGACTAACAACTTACAATCCCGATTAAAATATCACAACTCAGGAAAAGTCAACTATACTAAGCGCGGTATTCCATGGAAGTTGGTCTACTTCGAAGAATATCAAACTAGAAGCGAAGCGGCACTTCGTGAAAGATATATTAAAAACCGCAAGAGTAAGAAATATATAGAAACAATCATCAATAAAATGTAGCTCAAATGGTTCAGAGCGTCCCGTCTCGTTCGGTAGAACGAGACGGGAAGGTCGCAGGTTCTGCGCCGAAGGCGCATCCGCCTCTGGCGGAGATCCCCGCAGCACCCACAATTTATAATTACTGCTCTTTCCTTTAAATCAAAACAGATAACGCTTCATCGAGGGTTGGATATTTAAACACAAAACCATGATCTACTAATTTCTTTGGAATGATTCGCCTTCCGCCAATAAGCATTTCAGACATTTCTCCTAACATCAGCTTTAACATAAATGACGGCACGCGTATCCAGGAATGCCGCCCTATCGCTTTCCCAAGCAGAGAAGAGAACTCATTCATAGTTACTGGTGACGGCGATGCGACATTGACCGCACCCGATAGTGATTGTTTTTCAAGCGCGAAGAGAATAATATTTATGACATCCTCACGATGAATCCACGGGAACCACTGTTTGCCTGAGCCAAGCGGTCCACCGATAAACAATTTAAAGGGCAACAGCATTTTTTTCAACGCACCGCCTGAGGGTTCAAGCACAATCCCGATTCTCAACAAAACAACCCGCAGTCTGTGCTTTTCGGCAGACAATGCTTCACGTTCCCATTGCTCGCATAAGTCTGAAAGAAAACCTTCACCTTTAGCTTGAGTCTCAGTTACATCACCGTCACCGAAATTGCCGTAATATCCTACTGCAGAAGCATTGATTAGGACTCCCGGCTTCTTCGCTGATTTGTTAATTGATTGGAGGATCGCGCGGGTGGGGTCAATCCGGCTATTGATCAGCCGGGTTTTTTGTAAATCACTCCAGCGTTTTGCCGCTATATTTTCCCCCGAGAGATTGACAACTGCATCGGCGCCATCGATGAATTGCGACCATGATCCAATAGTCTTCCCATCCCATCGCACAATTTTGAGCGAAGCGCTCTCAAGTAAACGAACAGCGCCGGGATTTCTACTAAGTAAAACAACATCGTGTTTGGCATCCACCAATCTTCGGATTAGTTCGGACCCGATGAATCCACTGCCGCCTGCAACGATAATTTTCATGTTTAACCTCCATTAGTTTGATATATTGTAACCTTTTTATTTTAGATTTGCCAATAGTTTGTTTTTCAAGATTGTAAGATATATCTTTTATACGACATGAGCCAAAATTATAAAATCATGGAAGTTACATCACTCGATCTGCCGGAGCTTCAACCCTACAGAACACTCCGCAGACCGCTCGAACACATCCGGGATGGTATCTTTGTAGCGGAAGGCGAGAAAGTCGTTCGCCGATTACTCTCATCCGACCTGACTATAGTCTCAATGTTAATGACCCCACAATGGTATAAACAACTGTTCAACACCGAACATCCATCATCCATAACTCCATCACCCCGGCTCTCCACTATTCAACTACAAACTATTTTTATTGCAGAAAAGTTTTTGCTTGAGTCGATCGTTGGCTTTAACCTTCACCAGGGGATTATGGCAGTTGCAAAAGTTCCGACACAGAAGACGTTGGAGGAACTGATCGTCGGAGTTACAAAACCGCATCTATTGATTGCTTTAGATGGATTGGTAAATTCAGAAAATGTCGGAGTCATAGTAAGAAATTGTGGCGCGTTCGGCGTCGATGGAATTATTATAGGTGAGAATTCAAGCAGTCCATACTTACGGCGTGCTGTAAGAAATTCCATGGGCGCGGTATTTGGTCTTCCGGTTGTACACAGTTCAAACCTCGTTGAATCTTTTTCGATGGTAAAGAAAAATTATAGCACTAAAATTATAGCGGCGCATCTTGGAGAAGAACATTCCATACTTACAACCGATCTCAACGGGAATATTTGTATAGTGTTGGGAAATGAAGGTGAAGGAATATCAAAAACAGTTTTGGATGCTTGCGATATGAGCGTTACAATCCCAATGATGAACGGAACAGATTCGCTCAACGTAGCAAGCGCGAGCGCTGTATTCTTATATGAGGCAAGAAAACAAAGAATGAATGCACAAGAAAACAGACAAGAACCCAAAAACTAACAACTATGAAACATTCTGCTGAAAATAAAATAATCATCTATTGCGACGGTGCATGTTCCGGCAATCAATTCGACCACAACTACGGCGGCTGGGGCGCTGTCTTAAATTTTGGAAACATCACAAAAGAAATTTACGGCGGCGAAAAGAATACTTCGAACCAGAGAATGGAAATTACCGCTTGCATCAAAGCGTTGGAAGCGATTAAAAAAGATGGTATCAATATAAGCATCTACTCCGACAGCGCATATTTAGTCAATTGTATGAAGGAGCGTTGGTTCGAGACGTGGCTGAAAAACGGGTGGAAGAACGCGAAGAAAAAACCGGTCGAGAATAAAGATTTATGGATGAGACTCTTAGAGCTTTTAGAGAAGTATGACGTTACTTTTCATAAGGTGGCAGGACACTCAGGAGATACGTTTAATGAGCGGGCAGACAAACTAGCACAACAAGGAATCGAAACACATGGTAAATAAAAAAAGCCGACTCTGTCTAAGAATCGGCTTAAGTTGAGTAACTAAAGCTTTTCAATCTAGTTCAATAAGTTCTTTTTCCGAAAAGAAATAACCGATTTCGATCTTTCCATTTTCGGGTGAATCGGAACCGTGAACGATGTTCTCGCCTTTATTATCGGCAAAGAGTTTGCGTATCGTTCCGGGTGCCGCATCCTTGGGATCTGTCGCGCCGATAAGCGTACGATAATCTGCTATAGCATTATCTTTCTCAAGAGCTATCGGAACACATGGTGCGGAACTCATAAACTCTACCAATCCGTCGTAAAAAGGTTTTCCCTTATGGACAACATAGAAACCGCCTGCTGTTTCTTTAGTTAATTTGATTTTTTTCATACCGAGAATTTTAAATCCGGCTTTTTCGATTCGGGCAATCACTTCCCCGGTTAATTTCTTCCTGACACAATCAGGTTTCAATATTGCCAATGTCCGTTCAATCATTTTTTACTCTTTCCTTTACCTTTTTTGCTTTTTATTTTAGACTGTTTAATCTTCTTAGAGATTAGAAAAACTTTCTTTTTTGATACCTTTTTTCCTAACACTTTTTTTACCATCTCACCTATCAGGGCAGGACTTTCGACCACATGAATCCCTGCTTTCTTCATCGCCAACATCTTCTCTGCCGCAGTTCCTTTACCGCCGGAGATGATCGCACCAGCGTGTCCCATGCGTCTGCCGGGAGGAGCGGTTCGTCCAGCGATGAAACCTATAACAGGTTTCTTGAAATATTTCTTAACATAATCGGCAGCTTCTTCTTCAGCAGTTCCACCAATCTCACCGATCATAATAACGGCCTCGGTTCCGTCATCATCCTTAAATAATTTCATGGCATCAATGAATCGCGTTCCGATAATTGGATCGCCGCCTATACCAATGCATGTAGATTGTCCCAGACCAAGCTGTGTAACTTGCCATACCGCTTCGTACGTGAGCGTTCCACTTCTGGAGATGATGCCGACAGTTCCGGGTCTGTGAATGAATCCCGGCATGATTCCAACCTTTGCTTTGCCCGGAGAAATTATACCGGGGCAATTAGGACCGATCATCCGCGCACCTGTGCGCTGGAGATATTCATATACCTTCACCATATCGCGCGCGGGTATTCCTTCCGTAATTGCAACGATTAGTTTTATTCCCGCTTCCGCCGACTCCATAATCGCTTCAGCCGCAAATCCGGCAGGAACAAAAATTACAGAAGTATTCGCACCTTCATTTTTTACGGCATCTGCAACAGTGTTAAATACAGGCACCGGTTTTTTGAAGGGATATTGATCGCTGCCGTTATACACCAGACCGCCTTTACCGGGTGTAACACCGGCGACTACTTTTGTACCATAGTCAATTATCTGATACGTGTGAAAAGTACCTTCACCGCCTGTAATTCCTTGAACCACAAGGCGTGTTGATTTATCGACGAGAATGCTCATAGTTCCTCAATGAAAAATAAATAAATCATAGTTAAAAATTATTATTAAATATTTTCCGGGTCACCAGAAATCCCGGCGAAATTAACAACTCTTTTCAAGGGGTTATATTCTTGCAACCGCGGAATGTGGTTATTACTTATTTTCTATCTTCTTAGTTTCTTCCGGCGGTTTATTTATATCTTCCTGAATATCTTTCGCGGCTTTTCGAAATTCACGAAGCCCCTTACCTAATCCCTGAGCAAGCTCCGGAATTTTCTTCGCTCCGAAGAAAATCAGGATTATCAAAAGTATTAATATTATTTCACCGGTTCCAAGGTTACCAAACATAAGTTAACTCCTTTCTACAATAGAGTAGTTATTTGCCTGTTCATATTTTGTTATACTTTTTATTACAGATTGAAATATTTTCTGACCGTCTATCGGTCCGATTAGCGGATCGGCGGCGCGTTCAGGATGCGGCATCAATCCCATAACGTTGCCGGTTGCGTTCATTATACCCGCGATATTTCCACTAGAGCCGTTCGGATTTGATTCCTTAGTTATGGATCCGTCCGGTGAACAGTAGCGGAAAAGAATCTGACCGTTTTTCTCAAGACGCTCAAGCGTGTCATCATCTGCGAAATAATTTCCTTCACCATGTGCTATTGGAATATGCAGTACTTCTCCGGTTTTGCACTCCGAGGTAAATCTCGTTTCCGAATTTTCAACCCGCAGATCGACGAACTTGCAAATGAATGTGAGACATTCATTACGCAAGAGCGCCCCCGGTAGAAGTCCGGCTTCACACAAAACCTGGAACCCGTTGCAGATACCGATTACGATTCCGCCATCGTTAGCAAAAGCGGTTACTTCTTTCATGATCGGTGAAAACCGTGCGATGGCGCCGCAGCGCAGGTAATCGCCGTACGAAAATCCGCCGGGCAGAATAACTGCATCTACTCCGTCGAGCGAACTATCCTTATGCCACAGAAAGCGTGTATCCTGTTTGAAGATACTTTTCAGAACATAATACGCATCATGATCGCAATTTGAACCGGGGAAAACAACAACGCCGAATTTTTGTTTAGGATAAGACATTATGGATTTCGGATTGAGGATTTCTGATTTCGGATTTATCCAGAGCGAAGTCGAATGGTTTCGGATTGAGGGTCTCTGCACATTTTTCAAATCTCATATTCCAAATCCCTCAGAGATTTTTTCAACTGTGAATGAAAAATCTTCCATGACGGGGTTTGCCAGGAGCTTTTTACATGCTTCGTTTGTTATCCGCACCGCTTCTTCTTGATCGCCGGTATTGATTTTCATTTCGATAAATTTCCCGATGCGTACTTCCTCCACCAAGTTCATATGCAAACTATTGAGCGCGTGATGCACGGCTTTCCCCTGTATGTCGAGGATCGATTTTCGCAATATAATTGTGATTTTTGCAAGATACACGGTAAAACATCCTTTATATATCGATACTCGACATTTCGGTTTCCTTTTCTTCGGTCGATTTCTCCGAATGATGGAATTTGCGCTTGATAATATTTATTAAATATCTCAGCGGACCTGTCGCAACGAAAAAAACAAAAAATGGAAACAACGCCCCGCCTTTTGTTAAAGCAACGGCAGTCAAACCGATCACGGTAATTGTAAACCTAAGAGGGTGTTGTTTGATTCCTTTCCGGGAAAATTTCGGGGTCGTATCGTATTTAAATGTACTGACAAGCAGTAACGATAGAATAACTACAATCGGAGCGAAGAGCAAAGCTTGAGTTTGCGGCAAGCCGGTACCGTATTCGTAATATGTCAGAACGTACGATACGATTGTAATTGCCATGGCTGGAATCGGTAAACCCTTGAAAAAATCTTTATCGTAGCCGATCAACTGGACATTGAATCGCGCTAATCTTAGAGCGCCGAATATCATAGGCATGGCACTGATAAGCATTCCCGCGCCACCGAGGGATTGTAAATGGATTGTATAAACGAGAAATGACGGCGCGGCTCCGAACGATACTACATCCGATAAAGAATCAAGTTCTACTCCGAAATCGCTCGACGATTTTGTAATTCGCGCCATAACGCCATCAAGCGAATCAAAGACAGCCGCCAGAATAATAAACCACCCGGCGAGGACAAAATCACCCTGGGATGTATGTATGATGGAGCGAAATCCACAAAAGATATTGAGAATGGTAAACAGACTCGGTACAACCGCCCGTGTTATTCTCATCAAGATTTTCCTTGAATAATTTTCGGATAACGTGCAAGTATCGTTTCGCCCGCACGAACATTCTCATTTAAGCTAACCAGTATTTCGGTTCCTTTAGGCACTATTACATCGACACGTGAGCCAAACTTGATCATCCCAAATCTGTCCCCTCTTTCAGCTCTTTGTCCTACATTAAGATCGGCAACGATCCTTCTGGCAACAGTTCCTGCAATCTGCTTGAAAAGCAACTTATATCCTTTATCATCAGCAATACCGATATGAGTTCGCTCATTCAGCTCTGATGATTTATCATTGAATGCAACCATATATTTTCCGGGAATATGTTTAAAATATTCTACAATTCCCGATATCGGAAAACGGTTTACGTGAACATTCAGGGGCGACATAAATATGCTAACTTGAATTCCTTCTTGCTGTAAATATTCCGGTTCAAAATAATCTTTGATCAAAACAACTTTGCCGTCGGCGGGTGAGATTACCAAAGCTTCATTTCGTGGGACTGAGCGGTTTGGATCCCGGAAAAAATTAAAAACAAATATCCCTGCAGTAAATAAAATAAAAAGAATTGTGCCACGGATAATCAGGTTATCTATGAACAAAAATGATAAGAGAGTAATTACGGCGGTTATGAATAAGAACCGAATAACAACGCCGATTCCATATTTAGTGATCACCCGAGTGAACTTCCAATTTTAAATTTTCAACATCAAGCGATTCAACAATTCCATGAGAGCTTCTTCAGAGTTTTCTTGATATAAGGAAAACTTGTCGCGTTTTGCCCGATTTCCGTTCGACATATCCAGAAAACGGCATGTTAACGGTGAAAGTTCATCTATCAAAAGTATCTGACCTTTGTACCTGCCGAATTCCAAATGCAATTCGCCAAGTGCAAGATTTCTTCGATCACAAAGTCCGCGTAAAACAGCATTGGCTTTAGAGGCAATCCGGTTGATATGTTTAAACTCGTCAGGGGTTGCTATGCCTAATGCATAAACATGATACTCGTTCATCCATGTATTCGTCTTGCTATCGTTGTTGTAATAATGTTCGATGATGGGTAGATCAGACGCAACCGACTCTTTAACGTTGAATCGTTTCAATAATTGTCCGTTAAAGGAGTTATATATTTTTAGAGTTATCGGGATAATGTCCGTGCGTTTGATCATCATCTCTACATCATTTATTTTCCCCGCAAAATGCGTTGGGATGTGAAACCCATCGAGATATTCAAAAAGATAAGATGAAATATTATTTCTTAAAGTATCTAAAGTTCTGGTTGGAACATTAATTGGATCGTCTGTAATTTCGCTGGAGATGAATTCCTGGATAAGAAGATCGGGTTTATCGGATTGATAAAGATGCTTTCCCTGTCGTTCATATATTATTTCTCGTTTTAAAGATTGCTCAGGCGTTATTAGACTATCGTCGATCAGAGTTTGCGTTTGATGCTTCATAAAATTAAAAAATGTATCAAGATTCGAATGATATATAACAAAATTATGAGTTAAAGTCAAACATTTGAGCATCGATCAGACTGGATATCATTATATCGTCAGGTATAAATACTTCGCGCAATGATTTTATATTATCTACTGTATCAGAATTTCACTGGAAAGATTAGAAGATAAATGTACAACGAAGTAATCGAAGATTTATCATAATAACTCAAAGAATATGATCTGCGACTTTTGCAACTCGATCGCTTTTTTGCTATATTATTCACGTAATTTCCTGCATTGCCCGGTGGTGTAATTGGCAACACACTTGACTCTGGATCAAGGAAGTCTAGGTTCGACTCCTAGCCGGGCAGCAAAATTTGGGCAGTTTCACTGCCCATTGTGATTTATAACCGCCCGTGTAACATTAGTGCAACATGAGTTACCTAATTTTTCTACTACTTCTCTTAACGTTTCGATATTTGCTTTTGCATAGATCATACTGGTTTTCAGATCGGTGTGTCCGAGCAACCGATTGATCTTTTCAGTTAAAATGTCAATAGCCCATTTTAAAATCAAAATGGCTTCAGCTAATCCCGCAGGATCAATTGAAGCCACTTCAACCTTCGATCATTAATCGAAGTCCATGTATAACTTGTATAATATACAAAAAATATTTTTAAATTCCAAGGAAAAACCCCAACCATTTCTGATTGGGGTTTTTCCTTCATCCACCTACCTACCATTTTCTTAATCTGCGTAGAGGTATTGCTCAGGTTTGTCAAACTTGTTATTTTAATTCAATGGAAGTATGCTTCGCTTTCTTTCCTTGTCCCTCATATCTTAAAACATTTCTTATTTTCCACTGCTGTGTAGTGTGCTTTAGTACAGTACATTATAAAATAGTCGATGTCATATTTTAATCGTCTGTCACTGGTGTAACACACGCTCAATGGTATAGGATAAGTCAACTAGATCGAAGGGTTTACTGGTAAAGTCATCAGCGCCAAGTTTTTTTGATTTCATAGCGTTTTTAAGATCTGCATATGCAGTTAGCATAATTACTTTTATGGATGGAAATTTTTTCTTTATAAACTTCAATACCTGAAAGCCATCTACTTTTGGCATTTTAATATCAAGGATAACAAGATCAACTTGTTCATTTTGAACAATATTCATCGCCTCCTCTCCATCTGAGGCTGTCAACACCACATATCTTTCCCTCTTTAGTGCGCGGGCCAAAGTAACTTTAAGCATCTCGTTATCATCCACAACTAATATGCAATTTTTGTTAGCCATATATACTCCTTTAATTTTCCAAATTTTTGTTTAAACATATATTGCTTGAGACGTATTTATTCCCAAGAGAGTTTATCTGAGGGTCCTATAAGGAATTTTTCATGCAACCATATTTCGATCCATTGATAGTCGCTTTAGACTCAACCCGCGAAAACTCCTTAAGATGCGCTTTCACTGCGTTAAGATTGAGTCTGAACCGCAACAGATAACCTCGTGCAAAACTTTTAGCAATTTCTCTGATGTAAACGGTTTCGTTAAGAATGCACTCACAGAAACATCGGGTATTCTAGCGGAATCGCCGTTTGCGCTTTTACCACTTGAAACAATAATTTTCACTATTGGATCTATTTTTTTTAGTGCATGAATGGTTGCCGTGCCATCCATAAGCGGCATTATCATATCGGTGATAACTGCTGCGACTTCATTTTTGTGTTTTTCAAAAACAACAATAGCTTCAGCGCCGTCGTTCGCTGTCAGAACGTGATAATTGTACGCTTCCAACATTGCTCTGGTGATTTCTCGTACTGCCGCCTCATCATCGACAACAAGTACAAGTTCACCATTTCCCAAAGGTTTGGTCGTTACTTGACTGACGGCTTTTTCACTCTCCAGTGTAGTCAATGCGGGCAGAAATATTTTGAAAGTTGTGCCTTTACCGACCTTGCTCTGCACATTTATAAATCCACTATGAGCCCTCACTATGGCATTAACAGTCGAAAGACCCAACCCCGTTCCTTTGCCTACTTCCTTGGTAGTGAAGAATGGCTCAAAAATTTTATCAATGACTTCGTCTGATATTCCTGCGCCTGTATCGGTAACGCTCAAAACAACATAAGCACCTTTTTTCGCCTCAGAGTTCATCTTTGAGTAATGTTCATCCAAGAAAATATTTTCCGCTTTTATTTCAATAGTACCTCCTTGCGGCATCGCATCTCGCGCATTCACACAGATGTTCATCAATACCTGATGTAGTTGCGTGGCATCGGCCATAATTCTCCAAAGCTCTTTGATAAGATCAAGATGAAGTGTAATTGTTTTTGGAAATGTTTCTCTGATAACCTTCTCAATATCATTGATAAGATGACGCAACTGTACTATTATGCGCTCACCCTCAACACCTCGTGCGAAAGAAAGAATTTGATGGATAAGATCAGATCCGCGCTTGGCACTTGATTCCATTGTATTGAGCACGCCCATAGCAGATTCATCGGCGACTTTCCTGCGAACCAACTCAATACCAAGGAGAATAGGTGCTAAGATATTGTTTAGGTCGTGAGCAATGCCGCCTGCAAGCGCCCCAATACTCTCCAACCGCTGAGCTCGTAAAAACTGATATTCGAGTTGCTTCATTTCAGTGATGTCCTCAGCAATGCCCTCGTAATATTGTATGATGCCGCTCCCATCTCGTACTGCACGACCATTTTCCGAAATCCAAATTTTCTTGCCGTCTTTTCGATAGAGTTGGGATACGAATCTTTCCACAACATCATGTCCTTCAAGCCGCCGAGTCAATTCCTGACGTTTCTTAGGATCGACATACAATTGTTGTTCGATGTCGGTAATCTTGGTTATAAGTTCTTTGGGAGATTCATAACCTAACATCCGTGCCATAGCAGGATTAACTGTGATGAATTTCCCTGATAATGTGGACTGAAATATCCCCTCTACAGCGTTTTCGAAAATGCTGCGATATTTATTTTCTGCCATCTGTAATGCTTCTTCTATGTGTTTTCGTTCAGTGATATCACGAATAACGAAAACGATACCGATTCGTCCTCTGGGATGATCTTTTATTTCTGTCGCAGTAACTTCAGCGTCAAGATTTGTTCCATTTTTTCTACGCATTCTATATTCAATATGAAATCTGCCACTTTGATCCAATGCATATGAGAGTGCCTGTCCAAATTTTTTACCCCATTTACTATTTATTTGCAAACGGTCAATTGCATTTGAAAGAATCTCGTCTTCTTGATAACCAAATACCTGTTCAACGGCAGAGTTACACATTATAATCTTGCTTGTCAAAGAGTCGACAACTAACACTGCCTGATCTAGGCTCTGAAAAACTTGTCGTAAGAGGTTATGTGCTGTTGACAGATTTTCCTCGACTTTCTTTCGTTCGGTGATGTCACGTGCGGCGGCGAAGACGCCTTGTATCTCCCCTGCCTCGTTTTTATAAACAGTTGCGTTATAAAGCACATCAGTTGTTTTTCCTGATGTATGGCGAATTGTAAGCGGATAGTCTCTCACCAGACCCTCTGCCAGCACCTTCTGGTATCCCTCTCTGGCTTTCTCAGGCTCTGTAAAATAATTTAAAAAGTCGTTGCCGATGAGTCGTTCACGGGAGACTCCGATTACGGTCTCAGTCGCCTCGTTCACATCGGTAATCTTGCCGTCCGAGCCGATGGACACAAGCGGGTCAATACTGGCCTCGATCAGTCGGCGATTGTATGAACTGTTCGCTCGCAGTATCTCCTCCGCCCGCTTACGCGAGGAGATGTCCATAACCGTTCCGATAAAACGAAACGGTCGACTGGAATCATCATAAATAACCTTCCCTTTCGCTTGACAGTATTTCAACGCACCATTGTTGACAACCAATCTGATATCCAGATCTAATGGTTCGCCTGTTTCCAAAGAGTGTTCGAATGAGTTGCGGTATTTTTCGAAATCATCAGGATGAATGAACTTGCCGTTTGCATCGAAACTCGGAACGAAATCCTGTTGTGTTACACCGAAAATCCGATAGGTCTCGTCCGACCACCAGACTTGATTAGTAAGCAAATTCCACTCCCAACTTCCGATCATGGCAATATGTTGGGCTTCATTCAATTTTTCAAGGAGTTCCGATTTGGCGCACTCGCTTTCTTTCAACGCTTTCTCCACCAACTTGTGATCTGTGATGTCCAAATTGACTCCAACAACTCGTGAGCACCCTTTGACGGCATCACGAATCACCTGACCCTGCCAGAGTATCCACCGCATCTCGCCGTCAGGTCGGATAATGCGGAACTCCATCGCATCACCTTCGAAATTCTGTGCCAATTGCTCAAATTCTTTTTTGACCCGGGTTAAGTCTTCAGGGTGCACACGCTCCCAACAAAAGGAAGCAAAATCACCAGCGAAATTGGCAGGTATGCCCCAGATCCTTGCGAGTGCTGGTGTCCACGCTCCCCGACCACTCTCAAGATCAACCTCAAATGCCCCGATGTGACCGACCTGAAGTGCGAGCTGCTGTATTCGTGCGTCTGCTCCCAAGCTCTCTGACGCTTGCCTGCACCGCGTGATGTCAATCGGGGAGCCAATTATCCCTGTAGGAGTGCACATCTTGTCTCTGCTCAATGAGAGCGAAAGCCTAACGTAAGTATATTCTCCCAACTTTTTATAGATTCGTAATTCAACTACGTGAAACCCATTTTTCATCAGCGGGGCAATTACCTGATTTTGAAAGGGTATCAGCTTTTTTTCTGGATTAAAACAGGAGATGTGTTTACCGATTGCTTCTTGCTTTTGACGTCCGGTTAATTTCTCCATGCCATCGTTCCAACTAGTTATGTTCCCGTCTAGATCGGTGGTGATTACAGCATCAAGGCATTGGTTAATGATTTGTGTTTGCTGCCGCCCCATTCCATCTCCTTGCTTTTGTTTCCTACGCAATTTAACTTGTCTTAACTTGCGCTTAAGTAATGGAATAAGTCCAGCGAGATTGTCCTTGCTAATGTAATCATAGGCACTGGTTTTCATTTTTAACTTTGATGTGTTGTCACCCATCGTAGCTGAGACCTTGATAATGGGAATATCGATGCTACTCTGCTGTGAATCAAATAACTTAGCAGGACCTTCGTACAGTGGCATAGAGTAATCTGAGATTATACAATCCCACTTATTTTTTCTTAATGCCCTCTTCACCGCTGCAGGCGTTTTTACTTGTTCGTAGACAGGGTTGTACCCGCCATTTCTCAACTTGTTCACAATGAGTAGAGCGTCATCTTTGCAATCCTCAACGATTAACACTCGAATCAACTTTTTCATTTCAATCTTATTTGGCTTTTTATACTAAGTTAATCAGAAGTTAATCTAACCCTAACGGTTGTACCGCTTTAATAAATTGATTAAAGTCTATGGGTTTTTGGATGAAATTGTTTGCACGAAGCTTGTAGCTATTAATCATGTCTTGTTCTTTTTCTGACGATGTGAGAATGACAACAGGCAAAGATTTAGTACGTTCATGCAAACGAATTGCGCGCATGGCTTCAGGTCCGCTAATGCGGGGAAGTGTGAGATCCAGCAAAATGACTCGCGGCATAACGCTTAGATCACGATTTTTGTAAGCATTCATGCCAAGGAGATACTCTAATGCCTCAACCCCATCGTGCACAACGACTACTTCGCTCTTGATCTTATTTTCACGGAGCGTCTTTATGAATTGCAATTCATCAGCAGGATTATTTTCAACCAATAGGATGATTTTTTGACCCATTTCCATTGTAATTCCTTTCGTTTAGATTGTGAAAACAATATTGTATCTCAAAAGCTTACAACACAAAATCACCAAGTCATCGTATTTATATCTCAATAATCTAATCTCAAGGTCGTCCAAACTATCGAGTCTGAAAGCCTCCGGTTCTCCGAAGTATAATTGAATGAACGAAGAAAGTAATTTAATTCCACATAGTATTGCCATAGAAATTGCCAAACGAGTTGAAGTGAAATAATCGATCGGTTTACCCTGTTCCCTTGAAGAAATGTGTTGGGATGTTGGCGATAATTAGTACCACTGAGAATGTTACCGCCAGCCTCGTAGATTACTCGTCCTTGCGAATCGAGAATATTTTCTCCTGCACGCTGAATTTTTATTCGTCCATTTAAAAATAATCGGTGTGTCAGATAATAATCGATCCCAAACAACCATTCATCCGAATTCGGTTGTACTGAACTTCCAAGCGAGAAATTCCAATGTGTGTATGAGTTGACATTCGTCCAATGAGCCATCACAAATGGGTTGATACGTGTGTATTCGATGATGAGTGTGGTATTGGATAGCATGAAAGGATCGCAGATAGTAACCCCGGTATGCCAACCGAATTTGTTGTTGTTCGCATTGATGTTAGATTTCCCAACTTCTTTGAAATCGAGATCATCAATTAGTATCGAACCAAAAATTCGATAATTTCTAATCGGACTGAGTTCTGCATCGAGAACCATTAATGTATTGTGAAAATTATCTCCACCTTCAGGTAGCTCAGTCGATAATTCTGCGCTGGTGAGAAAAACGAATGGATTTAGCAATCCGAAATTCATCGGCTGGTTACTATAGAGAACCATTTCGCTAAATCCTAATCGAAAACGAGAACCGATAGAAAATTCCAGCCTGTGAGCAGCGATGTACTTTGACGAGAGTGTGCGTCCATTAGTATCAGCACCAACCAGGCTCCCATGTAAAAAGGAATATTGAAGAGTTTTACTTTTAATGTCGATTTTTGCGTAATTGAATGGTACGGTATTATCTGAAAATACTGACCGATCAGCATAACCCATCCCCCAGAGCACTTGTTCACGCCCAGCAGTTACTGCAAACCAATCAGATGCATACCGAAGATAACCAGTCGTGAAATCAAAGTATGTCGCCTCGGATGTATTGAATTTTTTATTTGCCTTAAGCCGCGGATCAAGCACTGCGAAATCGCGAGAACCGCTGAAAAGGACCCCATTAGATGCCTGCATGTAATAACCGAGTCTATTATAGAGTGAGCCTCGTATTCTGAATCCAAGCTCTCCAAGTGTAGCAAAATGGCTACCGACAGAATCCCCCTGTCCTCCACGATAGCTGTATGAACCGAAGCCATCGATGAGAAACAGTGTGGTTGAATCAGTATAACGGTACAGATATTTTTGTTTTTCGTCATCAAGTACAGACGAGAATGCGAAGTCTGGCAGGAATGCACTTGTTGCTGGGGAAAACTCAGGTGAATCATATATGAATTCTCTGCGATATTTTTCCAATAGACGACTTTCATTTGTTGATAAGTGTACCAATCCACTTTGTGAATCGGTCTTGAGGGAATCCAAAAAGCCAACAATCTCTCTCCTCGACAATGGGAGCATTCCCCAATGGAAATCCTTGATCGACTCGTGCATCTCTTGCCTGAGAAGAAATCTGTACACTAAATGTGATGGTGGGATCAAATCGCTTTGTGCGCGAGCGGAAGCCACTGATAGCAACCCAGAAAATACAAAGAAGAGAAGTGATAATGTGCTTTTCATTTTAAAATGAGATAGCATAAGAGAACAGAACCAGCATTCAAGCCCCTCAGCAACCACCCCTCCCGAAAATGACCACAGGTATAGTTGAGAGTAGGATCTTCAAATCAAATAAAAACGAATGATATTTCACATAATATAAATCGAGTATTATCATTTCTTTAAATCCGAGATTACATCTGCCTGAGATTTGCCACAGACCTGTCATCCCCGGTCTAACTTCTTCACGATCTTTGATATTTATCAAATATTTTTGATTTTCCTCCACTTTGTCAAAATCGGATACAGGTAGCGGGCGAGGACCCACCAAACTCATATCACCTTTAAGAACATTTAATAACTGCGGCAGTTCATCAATGCTGTACTTTCGGATAATTCTTCCAACTTTTGTCATACGCGGATCATTCTTCAATTTAAAGAGGGCTCCATTTGATTCATTATATCGGAAAAGACTCTCTTTCATCTTATCGGCACCATTTATCATACTGCGAAACTTATAAAAAGGGAAAGATTTCCCATTTTTGATGGTGGATCTTTCTTGTTTATAGAAGATTGGAAAACCAGAATCCAAAACAATCGCGATCGCGGCCATAAAGATAAGTGGTAATAGAAGAATCAAAAGGATGCTAGATCCTACTATATCAAAAGTCCTCTTTATGATTTTTTGTAGGAATTCATCCCTTATCCGTATTGGAAAGTACGCCTTAGCAGCTGTAATTTCGTGCGCTCTATCCATAGGCAGTGCTTGCACAGCATCATATGGGAAAGGCCTTATGTTTATTTGATTTTTCGCAAGTGCTTTCCAAGGATCTGAATGTTTATTCGTAAATAAGGATATCGAAATATCGGTCAAGCCGTCAATTGTTTTTTCAATATCGGTTTCGGATATTTGAGGAACTGGAAACCAAGAGACTATAACTTCTTGATCCACCGAAAAATCTTTTTCAATTGTTGCCATTCTTAGAATTACTCCTTTCTTTTTATCATATACTCCAGGAAATACAAGGACAAGGTAATTAAGGTTAAATATGAAAGTGTCTTCCGCGCGGGCTAATCTTGCTACTTTGGGTTGCTGTGAAAAACATCTTGAACAATTCTATTTCATTCCCAAGGTTGACAGGTCTACACAAAAAAGTAATCAAGGTAAAGATAAGACCGATTGAGGTTTACTTCTATACGCGAGAAAATGATTTGCTCAGGTAGGTCGCGTTAATTTTTCTCATTAATTCGAAGAATCCACCATACTTCTGAATAATTCTTCGTATTGGCTCGTTATTTTTCCCCATGTATAATTCGAAGTTATTCTTTCCCGAGCAATATTCTTCTTCTGAATTACAATTGATTCATTCAAATCGACTTGACCCAACATTTTTACAATACTTTCTTCATTTTTACTAAAGTATACTCCATATTTCTCCCCTTCAAGGACCTCACGATTAAACTGTGTATCTAAAGCAAGCACACAACATCCATATCCAAGAGCTTTGAGTAAGGCAGGGTTAGTTCCACCAAATTCATGGCCGTGGATATAAACGTAAGAGTTGCAGTAAAGTTCCCGTAATAGATTCTGGTCGCGAACATACCCAGGGAACAACACGCGTTCATCTGTTGTGCTTCGGACAGATTCTGCATATTTATCTTTGTACGGAACGTCTCCGAGGATTACCAATTTCCTCTTTGAATCAGATCTCACAAATCCCCGGACTATCAAATCCGCATTATTATCCGGGACCAAACGACCAACAACTAAATAGTAATCGTTCGCAGTTAACCTTAATTTGTTGATTAGTTCCGGTTTTGAGCTGTACCCTATGTTTGCACCATATGCTATAGTGATAGATGGACAGTTAAACTCACTTTTGTATATATCTGCCATCCTTTCGGAATCAGTAATCACGACATTAAAGAATTTTGTAGATAGATAAGAAGCGAATCGAAAATATTTTGCGCCCAAACCCTTCCATTTAGGTCGGAGCCACTCTAAACCATCAACATTAATAGCAGTCTTTTTGTTTATCAGAAAGGTAAAAAGACCCATCGGACCATTTGCGGAATTCACATACAGTACAATATCAATCTTCTGGAAAAGCACGTGTAAGGTTGAAACGAAACTGTGACTTAATTGACTCAACACTTTTTTTTCGATGGATGGTAGATAAACTAGATTGACTCCACTGACATACGATGGGCGATCTTTGAACAAACTCCGATGGCAGTAAACTGTGACCTGATGACCTCGTGAGACCAAACGAGGTGCAACTTCTTGAATAAATGTTTCATATCCACTATATACATATGGATAGCCTCGTGAACCAAGGATTGCTATCCTTAATGGTCGGGGGTAATTCCTCCTAATTGTTTTTGGGAGTTTTCGATTCAAGGCAACCTCAGGATTCTTTTGATTACAGACATTAAAATGTCCGCAGATCTGGCCCAAGTAAATTCGGCAGCACGTTTCTTGCTGCGTTTTCTCATCAAATCCTGGAGTTTTTCATCTGAAAGAACTTTGTCAATGCCACGTGCAATGTCCAACGGATCTGACGGATTCACATACTCAGCGGCTCGACCACAGACCTCTGGAAGCGAACCCTTCTTCGCAGCAACAACCGGTATTCCATATGCCATCGCTTCTAATGGTGGTAAGCCAAATCCTTCATCGTGAGAAACGTAACAGAACACTCGGGCTTTCAGCATCAAGCTATGTAAGTATTGTTCATTTACAAATCCTATTTTCTTTATTTGCGTTCGACGCGGAGACAAATTAATCTTTTTTTCCAACTGAATTGACTTGCCATCATCGGGTCCAGCAAGGATAAGATCTACACCTTTGTTTTCAAGAATCCCAAATGCAGATACTAGGTTTTCAAGATTCTTGCGACAATTAATCCTTCCCAAGTACAGAATGAAAGGTCTTTTGAAATCAGAATGTTCAATTGTTTTGTTGTTTATTGAAGGAAGGAAGCATGAATTGACACCATTTGGGACAACAAAAACACAGTCAGGAGAACCATAATGATATTGCACCAATCTTTTCTTTTCGTTTTCAGAAACTGTGCAAATTGCGTCAGTTTTCCTTGCTAACAGTTTCATTGGAAAAAAATACAGTCTCTCAGCGAGTGTAAAATACTCGGGATGCGATTCAAAAATAATATCGTGTATGAACACTATTCGATAAAACCTTCCCCATAACGAAGCAAAATATTGGAAAATACAAATATCGACTTTATATCGAGATGCCTTCAAAGGTACCACAAAAAGGTTTGAGATAAGGTTGATCGTCCCCCAAACATACACAAGCTGTACGTTACGATTCAAGAAAGGAAAATCTTTATTCTTATCTTTCCGATCTAAGAAAATAACAAAGTCAACATGTGGATTGCGCCGGACAAGTTGCTCAATATGGTTTCTTACAACAACTCGCCCGCTAGGATTTCCACGAAAGAACCATTTCCCATCTATTCCAACCCTCATAAGCCTCCTTAGTTATTTTACTTTAGCTTTGTCTTTCAGGAATTTTTGTTTCCACTTCCCCAACATATCGTCCGTAGGCACCTATCATGCCAAAAACGATCCAAGTATAACCATATGAAAGTCCTGATGTAAAAATATAAGCAATCATAAGGCAAACAAGAGAAGTGCAAAATCCTAGTATTTCTGTAGTATTCTGTCTACTGATATACAAGATTTTTTTTGATGAACTTATACCTGATCGGTATAAAGAAATCAGAAATACAACAAACACCATCAATCCTAAAACACCTGTATCATGCAGTAGTCCAAGGAATAGATTGCTAATCCATACATTTGTTTGACTATTATACGAATCACCGACGCTAAGGAAAGATGCGAAACTGTATGTTCCATTTCCTATCAGAAGATGATTCTGGGAATTTTCCAATGCAGCCCCCCAAAGAACCAATCTATATGCCGCTGTACTTTCTTCGAGATTAAAAATATTACCGATCTTATATGTCAGAAATAAGTCTGATACATAGTTACTCATTATTATTATTATTATCGCAACTAATACAACTCGTCCGGCGATTTTTGCTTTTCGAGTCGGTGTTGATAGATATCTTTTTGAATATTTACTCAACATGAAAAAACCTATAATGGCTGCAAGCCATACGGCACGCGTAAAACTTAGAAATACTCCGATCGATGATATCAAAAACAAAAACCCATTTGATTTTCTCATGGAAGAATTGTCATTTTCTCGCGAGTAAAACATCATAGTGGAAAGAAGAAAATAGACAAGAGAATAACTTCCATATATATTCGGTTCCCTCATTGTCCCGTAAACTCCATAAGCATTGTTGCCCAAGTCCTCCGACAGATTAACTCCGTAAAGTTGAGATCCTGAAATAAGTGAAAAAATATATAACAATATCCCAAACCCAATGGCAAGAATACCTGCAATTACATAGTATTCCAAAAATCTGCTTATTCGATCTTTCGAATCCAATAAATTTATCAAAACAATATAAAGTGATGAAACTGATGCAAGATTTGCGGTTTGTGTCAGACTGTATGATCGATCCGGAGAATTTGATATTGACGAAGTGAAGCTTATAGCTAGAAAAATGATCAACATTTTCGCAGGGAAATCCAGATATAATTTTGTCGAACGAAGTGCTACTTTCATGAACAATATCAGGAGTACAAGAGTAGAGGCGAATTGATCCAAGCGAACATTCAACCCATAAATGCTCAGATGGATACCGTTAAGCGCAGCAAAGAAAGGGATTAAATACACAAGTATATACATAGTAATTTTGCCGGGCTTTATCTTTAGCTAGTAATTGAAAGTTAACTTTCAATTACTATGATTCTCTCCGTTTATCTATGACCGATTCGTACACTGACAGCGTTTCTCTTGCACAACTCTCCCATGTAAATCTCCGTGCCCTTTCTAATCCCCGATTGATTAATTGAAGTCTTAATGATTCATTTCTTATAACATCAAGGATTGCTTCTCCAATCTCCTCGACATTCAAAGGATCAATCTTGATTGCAGAATTATCTACTACCTCTCGAAGACCAGAGTTATCTGATGTAATAACCGCGCATCCGCAAGCCATAGCTTCCAAAGGAGGCATACCGAAACCCTCGTATAACGACGGATACACAAATACATGAGCCAAATTATAGAGATTTGGTAAATCCTCCGGTTCGACATAACCAAGGAATCGGATTCTCGATCTATCGTTCAACCGAGATAGGATTTCCTCCAATTCACTATTTTTCCATCCATATGCACCTACAATTACCAGATCGTGTTCAATCTTAAAACTTATATTCGAAAAAGCTTTTACCAAATTGGGAAGATTCTTCCTCGGCTCAATAGTTGAAACCGTTAAAACATAGGGCTTATTTAATTTAAATTTATGCTTAACTTTCTCCGCCATGTCCTTAGGTAAAACTTTAAACCGGTTATTCACTCCTTGCAGTGTCACCGATATCTTGCTTTCTGGCACCTCGGGGTATATGTTTAATATTTCTGATTTTGTAAAATTTGATATTGATATTATTTTATCAGCACGCTGAACAATATTTGGGAGAGTATTTTTCATTAAGTTCGAATGCCAAGATGAAAATGATTGGGGACTCCTGATAACATAAAGATCGTGTATTGTGACTACGAGAGGAACTTTGCACCTCAGAGGTGCCAGTATTGCCGGCGAATGCAATAACATGCTTTCGTGCACTTCCTTAAGTTTCGGTAATTTATAAAATGTCCATATAATATCTCTGTAAAGAGTATCTATAACGCGTCGAGCCCTATTCTTGCGGTCGAAGAGGGGAACATGGAATACCTCCTTGATTTCATAACTCATTGATAAATTGCTGAACCCATCTAACAAACCATCGATATAGGTCGTCATTCCAGCTTTTGTCACATACTTCGCCGATGTATCGATTAAAATCTTCATTGTGGAGACCGTATAAATTAGTATTTAAATTTAAACTAGTAATGAAACAATCTCGAACTATTCAATAGGTATTTTTAGTTCAGAATATTCAATATCTTATCTTCAACATTGATATCGGAGTATTCTGACATTACATTAGTTAATAAACATATTGGAGTACGTTTTACCTTCATGAATCAGGCCAACCAGGTATTTGAATTACTTTATTAATTCAATAAAGAATCACACTTACATTTTTTAATTACTTTACGCGCAATAATCACGGCTTTGTGGACACTATGGACCATGAATCGAGGGGAAAGAAGAAGGGGCAAAATAACAAACCAAAAAAAATATTGACCTCTATATAGTGGAAATATTGTCTTGAGTATCCCTTTTAGATTTTGATTTTTTCGTTTTCTATGAGAAATATCATGAAGGATATAAGTTATTAAAACTGACTTTTCTGCTCGATATACTGATCTGCTCGAATACCCTAGTTCCCTCAATTTCTCGAACAATACTGAACTACCTATTGCGAAGTATTTATACCATAAAACCCTATCCCCGAACGCTTGAACATTATTCCCTCGGTAACAAACGAGTGACTGTGGAAGGTATAGCACATTACAATTTTTATTTAAGCCATTATAAATTGCATATAAAAACGCCCATCCATATCCGATAAATTCTAAGTAGCATTGGTAACTTGTCTTTAGAAAAAGTGAACGTTTGACAATTACAGAAGAAATAAATCCGAGTTTTAATCCAAAATTTCGAAGTATAATATCACGTAATTGAAAGAATTGAATCTTTTTTCCGCCATAATATGATTTTTTGAGCATCTCTTTGAAATCGTGTGACCAGGTAGAGAAATTAAGAATTATTGCGTCATAATCTTTTTTTGTATGTACCATGATTTGACTCAAAGCCAGTGGTTCCATTTTATCATCATCGCCGAAGATCCAAATATATTTACCAACTGCATGTTGTACCAAATAATAAAAATTCTCATCACCACCTATATTTTGCTCATGGCGATGAATTCTCAATTCTTTGTGGCTCGACTCATATTCTTTTAATATTCTATACGTATCATCCGAGCTTCCATTGTCTGAAACAAGAACCTCCACTGAGGACCAATCTCTTTGAAAACAATGAACAATACTATCAAGACAATCGCGTAAACATCTGACTCTGTTGTACGTTGTTATACAAATAGATAATTCAATCACGGAAACCTCATATACCGAGACGCAATTTTTTTGAAAATCGAGAAACGCTTGATAAACACAAATACATATATTTTATTAAATCTATCCTACCTGCATACAATAATGGCAAATGGAATACTCGAAACTTCCAATTTGATGATAAGTACAATTTCAACTCATCGACAACTGATCGAAATTTTTCATCCGGTATCTTTGGAGAACCAGACATTATCTTACGTGGAAGCCACGAAAGCACTAAATCCTTTCGATATTCCAAATCCTTTATATTAATCAAGCCTTCCTTATTCAATGTATAGAACAAGCGATAATAATGAAGGCAGTCACTTTCCAATCCATTGTAGTTTTTATCCAATGTCAACCTAGCAGCCAGTCCTCTTTTGCCGATGTAGTATGAGGGTAACCCTGAGGATACCGCGGTACGAGCGGCAACTTCTAGATAAATACCTCTAGACCTATCTCGCGTATCCAGTGGATTTCTATTTAGAATTTCATAAAGAATTTTTTTGGCTAATTCAGAATTATAGATAAAACCTGAGAAATGACCGACACTCGGATAATTAAGAATATCATAGGGTCTGTGAAAAATTACATCTGACTCTGGGGCATAGATAGTTGGGAGTTTCCGACATAACTTCGAGAATCCATAGTAATTAAGGAGTATCAAACAATATTTGCCATTTTGAATAAGTTGGATAATTGAATCAATTTCATTTTCGCAATATCTATCTTCATCAGAGAGAAGGGCTATATATCCACCTGTTGCCCTTTCGAAACATTTTACCGTATTTCCATCAAACCCGAGGTTCTCTTGATTACGGAAGTATTTGATGTTTGATATTTCCTGTTTGAATTTATCCACTATAATTGAAGTGGCATCAGTTGAATTATTATCCGAGATTATTATTTCAACATCACTTCTAAATTTCACTTGAAGCGCAAGAGACGTTAAACATTCTTCCAAATAATTGGCTCTGTTGTATGTTGGAATGCAAATAGAAAGTTGTGGAATCATAAATAAAATTTGCCGTTCTAATTCTATTTCATTATGATCGAAAAAACCGAGATATCTTTCATAGAATAGAATCGTCAATATAGTTTATTAGGTTAACGATTTAGAGGTATTTGTTTGAAGCCACATCTTCCGTTTGTAGAGAAAAATGTAGACGGCTAAAGGTAATCCAACAATAAGATTTATCACTGTGATTGTGAAACACATGACGTTTGCGTCGTAGTATCGAGCACAAAACCAAGCCACAGAGGAAATGAGAATTGCACCAACAATTGAGTTAATCAGAAACGGTTCTTCCTTGTGAGCTCTAAGATATCCCGCCATCGATGTTGTAAGAAGATTGATCATATTTGTAAGAAGCAATGCAGCAACGGCACTTGTTGACAGGAGCCTGTTTCCGTAATTAGGAAAATGATGTTTTACCAACAGCACTATAAGAATAATTCCTATTGAACCGACAAAACTGAAAGAAAAAGCTTGGATTGTACTTTTCTTCGCAATTGAATCAAGTTCGCTATAAAGCCCTTTTTTTATTAGCGAGCCATAAGTTGGAAATTTGGTCGATATCCAAGCAACACTAATGGACAATGCTATATTCGAAACAGTTAGACTCATACCCATTTGACCTGCTGCTTCAGCATTTTGGTATCGGAATAGCAACGGATTAAACAATTGATAGATAAAAAATCCGCATATCCAACTTACAGCTATTCGCCATTGCATCGGTAGTATTTCTTTCCTCCATGATAAGTGCCCATTTGTTCTCGATTTATCAAAATTAACAATTTGAAGTACTAGTCCTCTAAATCTGTTCCTAATCCAAATCACTGCTATCACAAAGTTTGAACAAGCGATAACTGAAGCTACATATAATCCACCGTGTAAAATCAAAATCGCCCAAATCCCGAGTGTTCCAATGATTGATTGAGATAGCCGCAACCTTTGAACCTCCGCCACTTTGCCACACCCTTCGATGATAGTTAGCAGGGGATACGTCCCAAGATTTATTACACTAAACAATACAAGCAATATCCATGGAAGAGAAAAGTTGACACTTCTAGAGTTTACACCCGAGCTAAAAAAGAACAAACCGAGAGGTAGCAGAATGATTAATAACAAAACAGATATGATTCCATAAATTCTCAGTGATTTTCGTATCAAAGAAATCAGACGATGGGAGGAGTTCTCTTCACCATATAACGAACCATCCTCTTTCCATGCGAGATGTGCGAATTCATGACTGGCAAACTGTGTTAATACAAGACCGAGTCCGAGTTCAACGAAAACTGAAATAGATAGAATATTGGCGAAGGTATAATAAAATCCCTGCTCTGCAAGTGAGAAGTAATTGACGATTAAATAGAGAGTCAATGGCAGGGCGATGAGGGAAAATCCACGACTAATGAGTACATACAGCACAGCTCGATCTATTCCAACCAAATTTGCAAGCATTTTCAGTCTTGTCGTGATTGAATTCTCCAAGGTTTTTCTAATTTATGAGTGAAATATTGGGATAATTTGATGGCAGAACTACGAGAAATTTTGAATAGATTGAGTTACGAAACTCTTTACCCTATTGGGCGTAAGAACCTCGGGAGATTCTTTGTTTACCAACACTTGATCCTCTAAAATATTAGCAATTATCAAATCTGGATTTATGTTGTTCGATTTTATAACACTCTGTATTCCAGAATCGATACCATGGATATCAAAAAGCTCATTCCAAAAAAGAAATATATCATCAAGAGAATTGAAATTACCAGAAATCATTGAAGATGATTTGATTCTATCAATGAGACTTATTTCTTTTCTGTGTATTGCCTCCCTATATTGTTTAATTGCTTCCTCAAAAAAAATAAAAAGGGTTTCCGGATGAGACAAAGTACACTGAGCGGAAAGTGATTCACCAGCATCGTGAATGATTCCTGTTCGGGTATTAGCTATTGCAATCCCACCCAATAGAGCTGCATATTGGAGTCTTAAAAGAACCTCCTCGTTTAGTTCTGATCGCTCATTAAGCTTTTGCATCGCAGAGATTACTTGTGTAATTCCTTCATGAGAGAGCATCTCGCCAAACCATGAACTCTCATAACGACATACATACGTTTCCCACAAATGTACAAAAGCATCGAATGCACATAGACACAACAACTTCTTAGAAGCTCGATTTAAAAAATATGGATCTAATAAGGCATAATCTGCTACGAATGACCATGAACGGCTTACATTTTTTCCCTTAGTTATTTCATCAGAAATTAGAAAATACCTGCTTGTCTCAGAACCCGTTCCCGCAGTTGTAGGGAGTGTGATAAACAATGGCCTTTCATTACCTACAACTTCTGGAATATCTCTAAGGTGGCCGTAACCTACCTTTTTATATTCACCATATATCTTTTTTGATAGGATGGCCTTTGCCGTGTCTATGGTACTTCCTCCACCTATTGCAATGATGCAATTATATTTCTTCGGAATATTCCCTATATGGGTATTAATCATTGTTTCATGCGGCTCTGAATCAACATCAATCTTGTATGGTGAACCGTCGAAATAATTAAACAGTTGACACACAAAATCATCTTCTTTGAAAAAACTGTCAATCACAAGCACTGCTGACATGCTCTTGTGTAAAATACTATAAATTACATCCTTTGTCCCTTTGCCCAGAAATACATGAGTTGGAGTATAAAATCTCTTCTGCTCAACTGTATTGAAGAAATTATTAATATTCATCTGTATAAACTCTATCGCACTTCAATGTTTTTTAATTGAACGTTCACGTGGAATTGCATACAAGACTAGTTCCAATCCATCGTAATCATGGGTACGTAAATAAAGTGAATAGCCGGGATATAGTCGGTGCAGAAAAAGTGGTATGTTCCACAAATCGTCAGGTAAATGGTAAACACAAACTCCCACAACTGGGTGAAAATCTGATATTACATTTTTTGCTCCTCTTAAAGCATTTTGTTCTTGTCCTTCAACATCCAATTTAATATAAGTTGGCTTTAGAGAGTAGACCTCCTCATCGATACTCGCACAATTGATCCGAACTGATCCGCTCTCAGACACATTTGAACTGGACCCTCCTGTAATGTTAAAAAGTACCTTGCCCTTCTTATGAGCGACAGCTTTCTTGTGAAGAAATATTTTCCCTCTCATTATCCTACTCAAACCATCTGTGAATGCAGTCAACTTTTGAAAGTTCGTCGGATCAGGTTCAAAGGCGACGTACTTTTTAAATTTATCGTCTTGCACATTTAGAAAAGACTTCAAAGTATCCCCGTCATAAGCTCCACTATCGATGAAGACTTCATTTGACCGGAGAGTGATCAATTCGCGAGGAAAGTATTGATCTGTAAAAGACGGAATAGGAAGAACCTCTGTGTTCAAATATAAACGATATTGCAAATGTGCAAGGAATTGTCGCTTCGATTCTTCATCTCTAAGAAGATTAAATACAATTCTTATGGTTTCACTATTTCGAAGAATTCTGTGTGGTAATTCAAATTGATAATGGGGAAGAATATCATCTCCGAACTTCCAAATCACAGTTCCAAAGTGAATAATTCTCTTACAGTGGAGTTTTGTAAATTGTGCCTTTGTTTCGAGGTAACTGTGTTTTGGGGACCATATGCAAATCACAAACACACCGCTTTCCCCAAATTTCTCCGCCGCTTCATTAGGTGAAAGAACTTGTGTACCAGCTAAGCTGATACCCCACTTCTGAGGATTACTATCTGTGGAAGCAGCTATATTTACATTGTTCAACTTCAACACAGAAGAAATCTTTTGACCAAGACTGCCGACTCCAACCAGAACAATTGGCATTGTAAAATCATTGGTGACATCACACAATGTTTGAACCTCACGTTTTATTGCATGGTCTGGTTCTTCAATGAGCAGTGCATCTAATTTCTCGCTCAAACTTCTCCGGCTTTTGTTCATTAACTGAACCTCAATTTTGTTTTGTGATATTTCGGTTTGATTCCGTCGGCTTAATCATCATATTCCCCAGAAATTCGTTTCGATCTAAAAATGGCCACATGTCTTCCATCGGAAGAGTAACCATTTTGCCGTCTTCACGAATACTCGATTTTACCCTTGGTGATAGCACTTGATCCGGAGATATCTTGACGTTACATATTGCAGGACCGGGTAAGTTCAAAAATTCTTTGACATCATCACGAAGATTAGACTGATCCACAATAGTTCTCGCGTTGATTCCATATGCTAAAGCAATTTTATATATGTCGGGAAGAGTTAAACCACCAGAGGGTTCACTACCATAATACCGTCCATCAAAATAATTTCTCTGGGTTGTCATAATCGATGCATAACCGTTGTTATCCAAAATAAATATTTTTATGGGTAGTTGCAGTCTCCTCAATGTTTCCAGTTCCTGGATATTTAATTGGAATCCACCATCACCATTGATTAAAATCGTTCGCTTTCCACCACTAGCTAAACACGCACCTATACTCGCAGGAAAACCAAATCCCATCGCACCGAGTCCAGAAGTGTTAAATACTCTCTGCCCTTTCTTCACTCTAAATGATTGCATAAAGGCTTCACTTGCTGGTCCAGAACTACCTGGTATCACAACGTCCTCTTCACTAAGAAGACCAGAAATCACGTCAACAAGTACGTATAAATTGACTTTATCTTTTAACTGCCAATATTCTGGAAGGACAACAGGATATTTCTTTCTCCACTCAACACATTTATTCAACCAACCTGAATAATCTTTTAAGTTCACTATTTTTGCTTTAGCCAGCATCTGATCAATAAAGAACTTTGCGTCAACATTTATAGGAACTTCTATCGGGATTTTCATCTTATTAATCTCAGCAGCATCAATATCAACCATGACCTTTTGAGCATCACGCGCAAACCATTCGTGATTAAAAGCCAACTGAGGTAAATCAAGTCTGGCTCCGATAACGATGAGCAGATCGGCATTTTGTTGGCAGAAATTTGCTGCGCGTTGACCACTTGAGCCGGGTCGACCGATATAGAGTCGATGATCGTCCTCAAGAAAATCTATCATTTTCCATGTTGTTAAAACAGGAATGTTGAGCGTTTCAATCAATTCAAGAAACTGGTTTTTTGCGTTAGCAAGCCTAACTCCATTTCCAACCAATATCACAGGCCTTTTTGAGACTTTAAGTAAATCAAACACTCGATCTATTTGTGCACAAAGTGTATCACAATAGATGATAGCCTCCGCAGGTCGAACAAACTCCTTCAAGCGAATTTCTTCAATCATAGTCGCTTGCACATCCAATGGGATATCAATCCATACAGGACCTGGGCGACCCGTTTGAGCGAGATATAGAGCCTTCCCCAAATGATATAGTATGCTCTCAGGATCCATTACTGTAATAGCATATTTGATAATTGGTTTCACTATTGAAACAATATCAATTTCCTGTGGTCCCATTTGTCGAACTCCTCGATCTCCCATCATATCCTCTCTTTTCACTTGTCCTGAAATGAATAAACAAGGAGTAGATTCACACCAAGCTCCGGCGACTCCTGTTAGAGCGTTAGTTCCTCCGGGCCCGGTCGTAACTAATGATACACCAAGATTGTTTGTATACTGGCCGTAAGCCTCGGCGGCAATTGCACACGCCTGTTCATGCAAATTGACAATGAATTGTAATTTCTTGTTTCTTCCAAGTGAATCGACAAGATGCATGCAACCACCGCCTGGCAACATGAATACATGTTTTACTCCTGACTTCGCCACAAAATCAAATACGATATCGGATAATTTAATCATTTAAATTTTCTAATTTTCAAAGCTATCAATTCATTTTAAATTATATTTTAAGAGTAAGTTGAGAACTTTTCCCACACCCAAGGTGCTATTATTCCATGGTTGGGGAAAGAGAATTGTTTCGATTCCCAGTGATTCCACGGTTAAGACGTTATCGGTATTATCATCGATAAAAATATCACCTTTCCCTAACCATTTTAGGTAACCATGCTTATTTTTCTTTATGTTTGTAGATCCTAAAACATCTTTTCTTGAAGGAACATAGCCGAAGGTTCTGATCCAACTTCCATAAAACCGAAAAATCCATTCGGAGAGAGCGGGAATCGTACTTAAAGGCCTGCTTGATAATGCAATATGTTCGAATTTGTGACCATGCTGTTTGAACCAGCCCAATACATATGGATTGGGGGACATGTTCCTTGCCTCTTCTGACACTCGAAACCTGTCTATGGACCTAAAATATTCTTGCTCTTTCATTCTGAGTATCTTGGTAGGTGGATTTTCCCTTATATCCTCGAACAAAAGATTAAATTTATGCTGGGACTTTAGGGCTTTCTCGAACCACAAACGCGTAAATTCATTGAGGACATCGTCGACATCCCAAACTATTGTAATTGGTTTCATTTGAGTCTGTAAGTAATTAATGTCTTGCGATTGCCATTCTTTAGAATATTTTCGTCCATGTAGTACGAATCATCTTTATAGTGTGTTGAGGATATCTCTTCAATAACGACACCCGTCTTTGCCAGAATTTTATGTTTGATACCGCGTTCTATTATCAAAATATCACCTTCATTACATTCTTTCTCTTTTCCATCAAGTATGACGATCAAGTTGCCATAAAGTATATGGAAGGTTTCTTCTTTTAATTTGTGATACTGTTCTGGATGAACTTGTCCGGGAAGCATAATAATCAGCTTCTTACAGTATTCTCGATTTATGAAATTGATGATCGTCGCTCCAAATTCAAAAAAGCGATCGATCCCGTGGTGGTGTGATATTTCAAAATCTAATTTAGGAGGCACAGGGACCTTGCTCTCTAATATCAAATGGCTAACCTTATCTACAATGTTTAAGACTTTCTCTCTTAATTCAACGCGCTTGACCTGATCAAAATAAATGGGTTCATCTTGAGCTACATGCTCCGATAAGTGAAACTCGGTATATTTCGAAAGATCATTCGCAGAGAGTTGTCCTTCGTCGACAGGTATAGACAGAAACACATTTGACAAATCAATTTTATCACCTTTCCTCAATGGTGTTTTGGCAAATACTCCCCGTCTTAAACCATGTAGATCATTCAATTCTTTTTGAGTAGAGTTGTGACGTTCTCCGGTCATGCCACACATAGCATATGCTTCCTTGGCAGAGTGTAACCATTCATGTACTTGCTTCGGGGTTGCAGAGTATGCATTGAGAGATATTGAATCGGTTGGCACACCCACGTGCTTCTCAAAAATAGTAACACCTTTTGCCACCGCTATTTTGATCACCTGGTTATTTGAAGGATCTTCATGTGTTGAAAATCCAATTCTTATCTGTAGGTAACGAGTTCTAAGAAAATCAATCTGATTCAGCTGTAAATTTTTCATCTCTGTTGGATATTCTGCAACACAATGCATGAGCGAAATATTTTTGTTTCTGTGTTCAAAAAAACTCACAACTTTATCAATATCATCTGTCGCGACTCCAGCTGTTGAAGCCAATATTGGTAAGTTAACTTTTCCAATTCTTTCGAGTAACGGCCAATCCGTAAATGAACAGCTTCCAATTTTAAGAATGTCGTAACCATGTTCTTCAATTTTATCTACAGATATTTCATCAAAAGCTGTGCATATCGAAAGAAAACCTAATTCCTGGATCCTGCTTTTAAGTTTCTTAAAATCATTTTCATCTAATCTTGTTTCGATGAACCTTTTTATATACTTCAAATCCTTTCTATCTTTATAGGCAGGATGAATAAATGTGCCGAGTTGGCGGTATTGGAGCTTAAACGCAAAATTAAAATCAAATTCTTGAGTAATTTTATGAACCTCTTCAATAATTCGTAAGCCATGACTAACTTGCCCCATATGATTGTTTGCCATTTCGAAGATGAAAAGCGGTTTGGAAAAAAGATAATTCGTTTTCATATGTAACCTCACAGTCCTTGATAATTTCTCTTCCGATTAACGATAAGATTTTATTTATCGATTCCATTCTATTGTTTTCTGTATAGCTGTTTCAAGTTCAACAGTTTGAAGAAGCCCCAATTTTTTCTTCGCCTTTTCGACAGATGGAACGTAGACGCGAAGTTCTGATGGTTTCGCTGTATTATTTTTCACTTGGACATTTATACTCCCAAAAACCTTTGCTACGATTTTAGCAAGTTCAAATATGGTCACGGTTCTATCCGATCCAACATTGTATGCTTCCCCATTTTCTCCATTGATCAATAAAGTCCAAAGCCAAGTTGTTAAATCCGCAGCGTAAAGGTAGGATCTCTTTGGGCTTCCATCTCCGTTGATAACAATAGTACCACCCTCCAAACCATCCCGAATAAAATTCCCAATAGCATAATGAGCATTAAGGCTCAAATATGGACCAACAAAAGCAAAGCAGCGAGCTACGGTTATTCCTATATCATATTTTTCAGAAAATATTTTACAACACAATTCACCCATTCTTTTCCCCTCAGAATATGCTGATGCTACATTGAGTACATTGGGTCCACCATAGAAGTCTTCCTCGAGTCTTGGAATATCGGGGGGTTGATTGCCATAAACTGCGCCTGAACTTATATAGAGAATTTTCTTAACACCTTTTTGTTGAGAAAACTCTAACACTCTCCTCGTTCCACTCACAATAGTGTCCACCATCAATAGTGGATTCTCTTTGTTTAGTCGCGTGCTAGATTCTGTGGCAGCATGTATGACATAATCAAACGAATCCTTAGGAAAATTGAAGTCAATAACATTGCCAGGTAATAATTCTATTAATCGGTCAGCAGCAAGATGCGGTACTTTCTCCCTGAACATTTTAGGATTCCTAGTAAGTACTACTACGTGCGCCTCCAATCCTAATTTTTCATTGGCATGTGCGATGCTTTCAAGTAGCCAGGATCCGAAAAAACCAGTTCCGCCAGTGATGAAAATTCTTTTCCCAGCAATCTTCTGCCAAATGGAGCCAGTAAGAGAAACAACGCTCTCTAAATCCTCTAGCAACAACCTATTCCTATTTTGCGATTTCATGACGGCCAGATTTGACCACGGTTCCCAGCCTGTTTAGCATACTCTCTTATCTGATGAACACAAAATTGGTACAAATTTGCATTTCGAGAGTCATAATAATGCCTATACCATTTTACTGTCATTTTCACAATCTCATCGAACGATAATGTTGCCGACCAGGGTAACATAGCATGAACTTTGTCACAGGAAAGTTGCAACCATCCTGCTTCGTGGAGCCGTTGATCATTCTTCTCAGAAAGATCTATCAATTTACCTGATTTCCATTCACAGATTACTGCATCAACAAGATCACGAACACATTTTGCTGAATGATCAGAAGGTCCAAAATTCCATCCCCCGGAGAATCTTTGAGGAGCCTCATTCAATCGGGCTGCTAACCACAAGTATCCACTAAGAGGCTCAAGCACATACAGCCAGGGTCTAATTGCCATAGGATTACGAACTTCAACATTTTTACCCTCGCTAAGAGCTCGTATACTATCTACCACTATCCTATCTTTTGCCCAGTCACCTCCACCGATTACATTACCAGCTCTCACACTGACAGCACCAAAATTTTCCCTATTAGTGAAGAATGATCTTAGGTATGATCTAATGACTAATTCGGCTGCCCCTTTGGAACCACTATATGGATCGTCTCCACCCATCGGATCATTTTCTTTGTAACCCCAAATCTGTTCTCTATTCTCGTAACATTTGTCGCTTGTAACCAACACGGCGGTATTAATTGAGGGAGTCAGACGTATTGCTTCTAAAATATTTACAGTTCCAAGAACATTAACATCGAAAGTCAATTTGGGTACTTCATAGGAATACCTAACTAGGGGCTGTGCAGCTAAATGAAAAACAATTTCCGGTTGAATCTTTTGAATGTATGCTATCAATTGGTCATAATCGCGTACATCTCCAATTTTATGATTCAATTTCTCTTCAAGTTTACAGATTGTAAAGTTGCTCGGATCGGACGGAGGTTGAAGAGAGTAACCATACACTTTTGCTCCAAGTTCGTTTAACCAAATTGATAACCATGAGCCCTTGAAGCCGGTGTGGCCGGTTATCAACACCTTCTTTTCTCGATAGAATTCCTTGAAAGATTTCTCCAACGACATTTAGCTCCATACCTTCCAAGGTGCTTTACCGGATGACCATAATTCATTGAGAGTATTGTACTCACGCATGGTATCCATACCCAGCCAAAAACCATCAAACTTATAGACTGCAACTTGACGATCTCGAACCATCATAGGTAGTGGTTCCTTTTCTAGGATAAGTTCCTCATCGGGCCAAAAGTAATCCCATACTCGTTTGTTGTCGAACAACATAAATCCGCCGTTTACCCAACCTTCGGTCATTTGAGGTTTCTCATTGAAATGAGTGACTGTGTTGTTATCTACACTAAGCTCACCATATCTACCGGTAGGTCGAACACCTGTCAAGGTAGTAATCTTACCAATTTCAATATGGAAATTGATGAGTTGACGAAGATCAATTCCGGCAATTCCGTCACCATAAGTGAGTGAAAAATGGTCTTCGCCCTCAAGATATTTTTTAACTTTCCAGAGTCTTGCACCTGTCATTGCCTCTTCCCCGGTATCCGCAAGGGTCACTTTCCAGGATGATTCATCAACTCCATTATGAAACATTAACTCATTGGGTTTACCAATTTCTATTGTAAAATCGTTATTCATCGTTTTGAAGTTCAAAAAATACTCTTTAATCATCCACCCATGATAACCAAGGCAGAGAATAAATTCGTTTATACCGTAGTAAGAATAAATCTTCATTACGTGCCAGAGTATTGGTTTGCCTCCAATGGGAACCATTGGTTTGGGAAGCACTTCTGTCACATCTCGAATTCTCGTTCCTTTCCCTCCACAGAGAATGACCGCCTTCATTTTTGTTCCTTAATTTGTGAGAAATGATATGAAAACGTTTGGATAAAATTATCAAATTGTTTTATCATATATTCCATACGTTGATCATCTATACCTGGGTATACCCCGATCCAGAACGTATTTCTCATTACAATGTCCGCATTACACAATTTCCCGACAACACGACAATTAAGATTTTTATAAGCGGGTTGACGTAAAAGATTCCCAGCAAAAAGCATTCTCGTAGCTACTTTGTTGCTTTCGAGATACTGAACAATGGCGTTACGATCAAACCCAGCATCTTCTCTAACAGTCAAGAGAAATCCGAACCAGCTTGGATCACTATTTGGAGTAGCGCGAGGCAATACAAAGATATCTTCGTACTTCTTTAAACCAGAAAGCAATTTCTGGAAATTAAGCTTCCTCATGTTGATAAAGGTATCTAATTTACACAGTTGCTCTACACCAATTGCCGCTTGCATGTCGGTTGCTTTGAGGTTGTATCCAATATGAGAGTATATATATTTGTGATCATATCCGTTCGGGGCATTTTTAAAGTCCCACTGAAATCTTTTTCTACATGTATTTTCTTTGCCAGAATCACACCAACAATCTCTGCCCCAGTCGCGGAATGATTCCACTATTGTCTTAAGCTTTGTATCATTTGTAACAACTGCTCCCCCTTCTCCGGTTGTAATATGATGTGCAGGATAGAAACTGAATGTTGCCAAATCGCCGAATGTCCCGACCAATTTACCATTGTATTGGGCGCCTAAAGCATCGCAACTATCTTCGATTATCCATAGGTGGTATTTCTTTGCAACGCGCATTACCTCCTGAACATTGAATGGATTTCCTAGTGTATGGGCAAGCATAATTGCCTTCGTTTTTTCTGAAATTGCCTCTTCAAGTAATGTGGTGTCAATATTGTAGGTACCAATATCAACATCAAGAAACACCGGGATCAATTTATTTTGAATGATACCATTTACTGTTGTTGGAAAGCTGGATGCCACAGTAATAACTTCGTCGCCCGGTGTCAGCGCTCTTTTCCCAAGTTTGGTTGAAGTCAATGAACTAATAGCTAAAAGGTTAGCTGAAGACCCAGAATTGCAGAGAATTGCGTGTTTAACATTTAAATATTTTCCGAGACTGTGTTGAAATTGTTCTGTAAATCTCCCGGACGTAAGCCAAAAATCCAAAGCACAGTCTACAAGAGAAACCATCTCGTTTTCATTGTAGACGCGTCCGGCATAGTTAACATAAGTCTCTCCTGGTATAAATATATTTTCATCTTGTCTCAACAAATAGAGATCTTTCACTCTTTTAGATATTTCTTCACGAATATTTTTTTCACGTTCATTCATTAAAACAAATGACATTACTTAAGTCTAATATTAAGTTTTGAAATCAATTCTATAAATTTTCGCTTATACAGATATTCTATTATGATATACAGTAAGACCATCAGTAAGCTTACTGCAAATGTTATACCAACCACATTGCTTCTTTTCGGTTTATCTTTTTTTACTGCTGGTCTTGCATCATCAAGAATATTAATGATCCGTAGATTTTTGATTTCCTCAATTTTAACAATTTCAAATTGTTTTTTGAGTTCAATATACATTATCGAATTAATTTGAACTTCACGTAAAAGTCTCTCTTGCTCTAACAACAATTGAGGTGAACTAACTACGATTCTATTTCTCTCGCGAAATTCTTTAAGAGTATTTTCTGACTTTTCTAAGTCATGCTTGACTTCATCGAGTCTGATCTCTATCCATTTTCGCTGTTCTGAAGCGTTTGCTGTTCTCTTTGTACGTATAAATCGGTCCAACTCGAAAACTACCCGATTGACAATGTCAGATGATAACTGTGGTTCTCTTGTCTCTGTGGATATAGTAACTATATAGGTTCTATTCTCTATTGTAACCTCAAGCGCATCGCGAAGCGCATTCAATGCATTTTCATATATCAAGGCCGGAGTTTTTGCTTCAATCCCTAAAAATTTTATCAGATTAACAGAATCCTTGAGTTTCATCGTCTTATACTTCGCATAAAGAACATTTTTCAATACTGATTCGCTTTTGATAATCGCCGGATATAGTTTGACGATGGAACCTTCACCCAGCGTATTTATACCTGCAATCGAAGCTAAATCCGTTAGGTCACTTGTTCCACCACTGAGCTTTCCTTTTTCGGTTTGTGGCAATAGCACTGCCGTTGATTTGAAATACTCGGGCAGTAGAAGACTTATAACAATCGACAACACGATTGAAATTCCTACTATATATGTTATCAACTTCTTTCGTTGCCAAATAATAGATGTGAATTCAACAAGATCGAACGATTTCCGCGCTTCTTCAAACAGCGACTTTTTGGAAACATCTTGATTCATTAATTATTACTTTAGTTGTTTCGACAAAACAATTATAGTAACAACAGACGCGGTCACTGCAAAAATGTCTTTCAAAGTTCCCCCTAAGTCGAATTCTTTGGATGGTGGAGGAGGCGGAAGCTTAGCTACATTTATCATCGATCCGTCTTCAACGGTTGGGTTGCGACTGAACAAACCTGTACCGATCTTCTTTACATTTCCGGATGGATATGTGAGCAATATATAATCGGCGCTATCTCTAGTTCCACCTGCCCTGTCGATGTAGTTCCACAGATTATCTCCATCAATATAACCCAATAATCCCGGATGATTAACTTCTCCCGTGATCATGACAGCATTTAGTTTTTTAGGTATCTGTATTACATCATTCGAATGTAGAATAATATCGTAGCTGCCAAACGGGTCCGCAAGTGCCTTTTCAAAATCTATGATGACTTGATTACTGTGTCTATTGATTCTTCCGCCTTTCAAGAAGGCTGATTTGGTAATACCTCCTGCCCGCTTGATGATACTCGAAAGTCTTTCTTCGTGCACCTTAAGAGCATACTCGCCTGCATAGACAACTTCGCCACCTACCGTGACTGATTCTTGAATCCGAAAATCCGGATTAGGTCTGATATAAACAATATCTCTATGTTGAAGTTGGAAATCTTTTTCTCTTGACTCAGCATGTATTAGATGAGCCGATTGTGTTGTATCTGAAAAATTGGGGACTTGTGCGAAACGAATTATTGCCAATGAATCCTGCCCCATGCCAAATAATTGGATAGTACGAGCAACTTCTGCACTTAGTTGCCATGCGTCTTCAGTCAGTCCACCTGCAAGTAAAATGGCATCTGCAAGTGTCATATTGGTAGTTAAATTGAATTTCCCTGGTCGTCGGACTTTTCCTCTTACTTCAACAAACTTATTGCGAAGCTTGGCAACATCAATTTCATAAATCACAACCTCGTCGCCTGATTGGAGTAATCTATTTACACCAAGTATTGAATCAAGTAGAGCTTCGAGATTGAATGGGATTGTTTTTTTAGTGATTCCGTCTGGATTTAACCTGATAAGATCAGCTCGAGGTAAAAAAGTTTGAGATCGGAACGATGAATCGGTCAATCCACCTGCTTTAAAAACCAGATCATAGAGTGTAAGACTATCAGCATAGGCGTATCGACCGGGATTTCGTACATGCCCTGATATTGAGACAAATTTTCGGTCAGAGATTTCATATATAGAGTAAATCCGAACCTGATCAAGAGGTTGGAGATAGATGTTTTCGTCTTCATCTTCTTCTAACACTTTCTTTATATCCACTTTTATTGCTTCAAGTGTCTGATCCGGCCGAGTGCGCATAATATCAGCACGAGGTAAATATGCTTCAGGCAAAAGACTATCAGCTTCAATAATTAGGTCGCGCAACCGCGGAATTTTCTCCCATTGGTATATACCAGGACGAACTACTGCACCACTTATTGAAACAAAATTCTTTCGGAAATCTAGAACTGAAAATATTGATATTACATCTTCATCATTGAGTTCATAATCTGACTGTAGATTCAGAATTTCTCTAAAATTAATATCAACTATTTTCCGTTCAGACTCACCCTTAATTCTCTCATCAAACGGGATAACACGATCAATCTGAATCCGCTCCAAGTAGGAGGTTGTCAGAGCTCCTCCGGCATATTCAAGCAGTTTCTTCAGATTTTCTCCTGCCAATAACTCGAAGATTGCTGGATGTCGAACTTCACCCTTCACGGCAACAGTTTTGCCGCGTGGGGGAATGAACACAATATCATTTGATTGCAACCGGATATCGTTGGTCATCTCGGCACCTGTCAGATAGGTATAGAGATCGATATGTGCGATCACCTTACTCCCACGAACTACACGAACATCACGCAGACTACCCTTGACTGTAGGACCACCAACACTATACAGAGAATTGAAAACATTTGCGTAACTGCTGACTGTATATCCACCAGGTTTTACTACCTCACCCATAATGAAAATTCGCTTTGGCCTAAGCCGTGCTAATGTAATGTCGAGCCAGACAGTTGGAGGACTTGCAACAAGCCCAGCATATGATTTCGACATCTGTCGAATGAGTGTCTTATATGCTTGTTCAAACGTCAGACCGGTTACCAAAACTGGCCCAACCGTAGGTATAAAAATTCTTCCTTCTTTGTCAACTTCCATATCATTTCGAAGTTCTACCTGACCCCAAACATTTAGTCTTAGGACATCTTCAGTCCCAATCAGATATTCTGGGTCAACGGGACCTGAAGCCACTGGCTCAAAAGCAGAAGGCATAGTGGCAAAAATATCGTAACCGAAGAACCGAAGTCCCCCGGAACCAGCGGTGGCTGCTTGACTCACAGTAATCTCATCTTTTTTCTTTTCAGCTTCTTTACTGGTTTCTGTCTTTCCTTCTTCTGCTTTTGGTAAGTCGGGTTTTGATTCGATCTGCATCGCTTCGATTTGTTCTGGTGTTATAACACCTGTAGAAGTAATTCTCTGTTGGAGATAGGTGTTAAGATCGACATCATATTCCTTTGCCTTCGCCTCTGCTTGCTCGCGTGTCATCCCCAGTTCTTTAATCTTCGCCTCAATTTGTTGAGGGGTCATTTGCTGAAGTTGTTGCTCCGCCTTTTGTTTAACTTCGTGTCTTGGGATTTCTTGTGCAAAAAGATGGGATATGGATGCCCAGCATAGAACAATCAAGAAGCAACGTAAGTTTACCCGTTTGTGTACGGCACTTCTTCGAAGGTGCTTTAGATCTACCATCTTGGAATAAAAAGAAGGAATTGGTAACTAAAAGAAACTGTTTTACTAAAATACTCTCTAATGATATTTGCTAATTCGTTCCGCATCTTCTGAAATAATTTTGACATATACGCCGAAAAATCTCTGATGAATTATGAAGATAGTTTTTCTATCTATACAGCTCCGCCCTTTCAGTCACAGAATGTTGCCAAAAGAAAAATAACAGCTATAATTTTATTAACGACCCGATGGGATGTAATCCCATCGAGGTTATTGACTTATTGAAACCAACAGATTACTACTTATGCACTGAAGCAACTCAGGTGCAATATCGATGGTGACAAACTGTTGGATTGCATCTATAGATATTGCCAAACGTGTCGAACCTTTTACCCTCACAACTGTTCCTTCCATTCCAGCAAAAGGTCCGGCAATAACTCTCACTCGTTCACCTACCATGAGAGTATTCTCCTGATGAATTACTTCAGGATGCAGCATAAGAATTTTCAACCAGTTTATCTGTTCTTCGGGAATTTGTGACAGCTTACCGTGTATTCCCACAAAATATACAGCTCCCGGTATTTCAAGAATATCAAACTGATCGTGAAGATCGGTACGAATGAATATATATCCTTGAAATAATAACTTCGAAATCCTAACCTTCCGATCACTCCATTTGTGAATTTCTGTAATCATGGGGAGAAAACACTCAATACGTTTTTCCTGTAGTGCATTATCTATTTTCTTTTCAAATCGAGATCGCACATACAGAGCATACCACCGTACCCTTGAAATGACTAAAGCACTTCGAACACTTAAATCATTTAAGCTGTTAGTTGTTAATGTTTGAGATATATCAGGTGAAGTGTTTCCCATTTTATCTTGCAATCATAAATCGTTCATTGATATAGCAGAATTTTATATCGTGTTTAATATTATTATTTTCTTAGCAAGAGTCAATGGAATAAACTTATCATTATGTGGCGACTTATTACAGTGATTATTTGTGGTTACGTTTCGTAGTTGTTTTTTGGGGGGAGTTTTTGTAGTGACTATTCTGAGTAGTTTTTTGACGTGATCTTTATTGACTATTTTTGCCATGACATTTCGTGGTGATCGAATTGATAAAAAAATAATTTATTGTTCGAATAGATATGTTACGAGCAACATGAAAAAACAACAAACAGGATACAGATGTAACTATGGAAATACGACGACGATGGGAGGAACTCTTTAAGCGCATTACGAAACGAAAGTACGCTAGTAGAATGATACCATCAAGTTGGAATATGATGATGAGTTGAGAAGAACGACAAACTATTTTTAAAAAGTGGAAAACAGAGTTGAGTGAAAATGGCAATGGTGTTCGGTTTCAACAATGGAGCGTTTTATTAAATAGAAGGGGGAGTGCACTGCATGAGTTGTTAGAAAAAAGTTGCTCGTACGAATTTTCAAAAAATCACTACTGGTAAGCAACGAATATCACCTGAATCTATACCATCCCTGCAACCCCTTGAAGCGAAAGCAATTATGCTTATTGTTAATACGGTGTGCGAGGCTGCGGGAACGTTTCCCTGTGCGGTATTTGTCTACGTAATTCTGAGTAAGGAACACCGAAGGTGCGTTTTACCCATCGATAAAAGGTAATATCGTTTTGAAATCCGATGAGATAACCAATCTCATATCCACATGGATGTCCATCTTTCAAAAGCTCGAGTAATTTATCCTTCCTGCATTTATCAATGTATCTATGAATTGTTATCCCTTTTTCACGGCGAAAGATGCGCCCAACATCCGTTGGATACAGTTCAAATTTTACAGCTATATTCTTTATGGTAAGACCTGTCATCCATTGTGTTTCGACATAACCGACAACAGCATTTGCACACTTTGATTGTTTGCACTGTACACCCATTTTTGACTCCCATTTATTTATTTTTGAAATATTTTATAATGAATTTCCATTTTCAGAAAAATATAGGTAATTTATTCTTGATTGTCAAGTATTTAATTGAAAAACAATTTGCTTCACTCAATATTAGAGCATGGCAGCTTTTCACTAAAAGTCTATAGTTGCTATTAGATATCCGCTCAACCAAAAAATTTAATCTCATTATGTTGCTATACGAATTGAAGTAAAATTATGATGATAGTATACAAAAAACGATAATGTGATGGATCAGTCAAGGAACAGGTTACAAAAGTGCACGTCTCCGATTACTTAGTCGTGCACTTTTGCTTCAATTTCAAAGTAGATTAATTGATGGCATCCGATCCAACAATAAACCCAGCGATTCCACTTATTTCACAAGCATCATTTTCCTAATGCTCGTGAACTCTTGTTGTGTAACATTCTTTACTTTATTTATATCACCAGCTAAAGCAGCAGTGCTGCTTTCGGTGATTTGATGTGCAACGACGCGATACACATACACTCCACTGCTGAAGTTTGTGCCATCAAACTCAAGTTCATGCCTTCCAGCAGTCATTACCACTCCATCAAGTATCCGGACTACTTCCTGTCCCAATATATTATAGATAATCAGAGTCACCTGTGATACTTCTGGCAGGGCATATTGAATCGTCGTAACCGGATTGAATGGGTTAGGATAGTTCTGTTCCAATCGATATTCTGTCGGTAGTTCCTCTTCCATATATTGGTCTTCCTGATTCTCTTCCTCATCTTCACTTAACATTGCTTCTTGCGATGCATATATGCGCGCAGGTTCCACTCCGGGATTGGGGTGCAACACACTAACATCAGCAATACGTTTAGTACCTTTGAACACAAGCTGTGTACCGAAACTCACCGTGTCAATCTGTCCACTAAATGTTTCGTTAATCCTGCGTATAGTCTCGTTCAATATTCCGTAAAGACTTGGGCTAACAAACTTATGTACCTTGTCTTCATAATAACCCATTATGAGCGAATCAGCTGCGCGAGATATTTCTTTGACCATCATCCCATTGAATGGGTTTTCTGTATTGCCAGCACCTTCATCATAAATAAGTTCCCCGAATCCAATGGGGGTTCTCCCACCAGCACTTGCTGTTATGCCAAAACGTAGAGCGACTATGTTTGCAAACAATTCATTGTTTTGTATCGAAGGAGATAAACTATATTTTACACCGACAAATAGTCTGCCGCTATTTAACTTGTCGAATCCACGTCCCGCCTGATTATGTATACCAAATCTATTTTTTAGAGAATATCGGACGGATGCACTCGTTCTCATTTGAACCCACCCATATCCCTTAACAGTTTGTGGCACTCCTACTATTAAACCTTTCAATCCGAAGAGTCGTGTGCGTAATAATTCGTTTCTCAAATTTGCATAATTTGGCATAGGCAATAATGGAATTTGACCGGTTGGGGTGAACCCTACATTTGTTCCCTGCGATACTCCATCAACCAGCCATCCCCATTTTCCAATAATCAGTGGTTTGGTTAAATACGCTGTGCCAGAAATTGTTACTGTGTCTCCTGCTTTTACACTTCCATCCTGAAATACCCATTTGCCGCGACCATCATACATTGCACTTGTGAAGTGCGAATAGCTTGTCATCGGCATAACAAACATCCTTTGAACCTGCCATTTTGCAGTAAATTCCAAACCGTTGATTGTTTTACCGGTAGTATTTACAAATTTTGCACAGAATTTCATAGCAAAAATTCTCTTAAGCACAGCTCTCTCTTGTGCAATAGCTTCAGGCACAAAACTTCTATACGTTCGGCTATAAATCGGCGGGGCGTTAATAAAATCTAACGAAGCACTCTCTCCACCTGTGAGTGTAACAGCAACAACGCTAATTTCACCTGGCACAATAACTCCATTGAGTGCATAACCAAGACTAATCCATGCACTACTATCAGCATGCATCACATAGTAAGTACCATCGCAAAGATAGTTAGCTTCCAATGTTGCACCATCTCCAGAAGCTATCACAGGTCCATCAACTGAACCACGGTGAATTTCAAGATGCCACGTTTTTTCAATGCGGTCATCCGAAGTTGCAACATTTCCGTCTAGATCTTCAAACTGATTAACAATTATGTTATTCGGCCGAATTTGAATAAAGCTATCTATAACTGAAGCGGTTGTTCCAATTTCGAGTGTATCAAACCAGGTACGATTACCATTGATGCGATTCCAAATCGATCCACTGTCTGCTATGCAAGCGATGTATACTCCAGATCGAGATAGTGTTGACTGCAACCGATATTCATTAGCTTGAGTGATAAGATTTTCTTCTTTGACTGATTCACTGTAAAGAGAAAGAAGCCACGACTTGGGAACAAGATCATATGTTGTGTTAGGGTTACCATCGCTGTCTCTAAGATGTAACAGAGTCAAACTTACAGTCCCGGTTCCTGTTACTGAAACAGTATCGGGTTTAGAAGCTGCATTATGTACAAAAATCAAAGCGCCTTCTTGTTTTCCAGCCATAAACGGGCGATATGCAATATGAAATATCTGGTAACAAAGGGGAGGTATCCATGCTTTTGAAGGGAAAATAGTATACTCTGTTTTATTAGACCTGGCAGCAGAAATAGTAAGTAAAGAGGATCCCGTATTTGTAACGATGATACTATCGAGCTTCTCGGTTTCAATCGGGATTTTCCCAAAACTAAAATTTTCTGGCGTAACAGTGAATCCAGAGGCAACACAGGTGCCTTTGACTAGAAGTGTCGCAGGGGAGCCTTCTGCATCATGGTTAAAGGTAATTAAGCCATCGGCACCACCAAGTTGTGAAGCGCTGTATGTAATATAAAACTTTATAGCATCCGATGGTGCAACGGTTCCACTTGTTGGCATTATCGAAAATTCAGTATTGTTACAAACCACTGAATTAATATTCAATATATTATTTCCGGTATTCTTAACTATGATACTATCCACCTTCGAGGTTCCTTGAACAACATTACCGAAAGAAATATTTTGAGCAATAAGAAATCCGGAACTTACCCCAAGACCCTGAACAGCAATTGAAGATGAAGTTGTTAATCCATTATGATCGAAATTGATAGCACTTGTAATTGTTCCGCTTTGGATAGGACAGAATGATATGAAAAATACTTCATGGCCGCCAGGAATGATACTCGCTTTTATGGGAGAAACACTAAATTGCTGGTCACTTGAGATAACAGAAGAAATTGTCAATAATGATGTGCCAAGATTTGCTACAAGCACGCTGTCTTTTTTGTATGAACCAACTGGAACGTTTCCGAAAGAAACATTTGTCGGGAATACAGAGAATTCTCCATGCACTCCTACACCACTTACGATAATCGTGTCTAGTAAATTTGAACCATTGTGGTTGACAATAATTATCCCATTTGTTGCTCCAGATTTTTTAGGGGAAAAGAAGATCGATAATTCTTCATCTGTACCCGGAAGAATACTCCCTGATATATCAGAAGTAGAAAATGCATTATTATTTACCTCTATGGAATAAATTGTAAGCGCTGACGATCCAATATTCCTTATATATACGCGCTCTTCTTTGCTAGAGCCAAGTTCAACATCACCAAATGAAATGTGAGATTGGTCTACCCAAAATATTGGTGCCATCCCAGTTCCAGTTACACCTACTTGCCCTGGCGATCCTGGCCCATCGTGATTGAAAATAATGTTACCACTTTGTAAACCACTTGTATTAGGGGTGAAGGTAACCTGGAAAATATGGCTTCCCCCTGTTTGCAGATAAACACTTCCTGATGAAACGATAAAATTGCTATTATCCGACGCCACGGATGATATTGTTAAAGGTGATAACCCTGAATTAGTTACGACAATACTATCTGTTTTGCTTGACTCAATGCTGATTGAGCCATAAGAAAGAATTGCAGGAACTGCCGAAAAACCCGGCACCACACCATTCCCATTGAAGGAAACCGTTGTCGGAGATTGGCTTGCATTATGGGCAAAAGTGATCGTTCCATTTTGCATACCCACCGTAGTTGGGCGAAAAGTAACTGTAAAAATTTGCTCAGCACCCAGCTTCAATATTGCATAGAGCGGGCCAATTACAAATTGCGCATTATCGCACATTGCTGATGAGATCGAAAGATCATACGATCCAGTATTTCTCACATTGAGGACTTGCTGCGAACTGGTACCAACGAGCACATTCCCAAATTTGACTATCGATGGTGTAACCACAAAACCCGGTACGACACCATTGCCAGTTAGATTGGCAGTAGCGGGTGATCCGGACGCATCATTGGAAAAAACGAGTTGAGCATTGTGAACACCAGCAACAGATGGCTTAAAATTCACTGAGAACACTTGTCTGGAGCCGGATGTCAATACTACATTCTGTGGGATAACGGTAAATTCACCCGTACTCGACACAACTGAATTAATGGTCAACGGCGTAGTACCGCTGTTTGTAACAATCGCGCTGTCTTTTTTCTCAGAACCAACAAGTACTTCGCCAAAAGCAATGTCGGTTGGCATAATAGAAAAAACAGGAGAAACGCCAATACCATCCACAGTTATAGAGTTTGTTGAGTCCTGTGCGTCGTGATTAAAAATGATCGTCCCGGATAATGCCCCATTCGTCTGCGGATGAAAAGAGATTAGAAATCGCTGAGTTGTACCCACTGATAGAACCACGTTCGTTGGAATAACTGAAAATTCATTCATGTCAGATGTTACTGAGAAAATAGTCAGCGGTGCAGAACCACTATTTTTCACTTCTACGCTATCAACCTTGTTCGACCCAACAAGCACATCGCCAAATGATTTAGCAGACTGATTAATTGAAAAATCCGGAGTAATACCAGTTCCGTTTACACTTACCGATGTTGGCGAATTAGCTCCATCATGTGTAAAAACGATATTCCCAGAGATCATACCAATGCTTGCAGGAAGAAAGCTGATTACAAATTTCTTACTTACGCTGGGATCGACGGTAAAACTTGTCGATGATTCTACGAAAGCGCTTCGGTCTGAACTCACAGAAGAAATAGTCAATACTGTATTGCCGGTATTTGTCACAGTTAAACTGTCACTTTTGTAAGATCCAACACGAACATCGCCGAAGTCAATATTTGCCTCAGAAAGAGAAAATAAGGAAGCCACACCTGTTCCAGAAACATGAATAGTAGATGGTGACATCATAGCATTATGAACCATAGTTATAGTTCCTGATAGAAATCCAGTCGCAGTGGGAGCAAAACTCACGAGGATGTTTTTGTTTTCTCCGGGCATGAGACCGAATGTTGTACCGTCAAGAGAAAATTGCGAGTTATCAGAAAAAAGTGAAGAAACCACTAAAAGTGAATTCCCCGTGTTGGTTACGATGAGGCTCGCTTGTTTATCGGAGTCGACTCTGACATCCCCGAATAATATATTATTAGTTGAAACTGAAAATTGCGGAGCTGTAATCACTAACGAATAATTCTGAAACCCCAAACAACCTTTAGTGTCCTTGGCTGCTATTGAAAAAGTAAATGTACCCGAAACAACTGGTATACCTGATATTAAGCCATCAGACGAAAGTGTAGTTCCTGATGGCAAAGCACCCCCAGACACGCTAAACACGTAGGGTGTTGTACCACCACTTGCGGTCAAGTTAGATTGATACTGAACATACACACTACCGTTATTAAGCACAGATGGTTTAAGTGAAATTTCTGGGCATGGTATCACTCCCGGAACAGTTCTTAGAATAGTGCCGTTGGCACCAACAGTAGTACCGACAGCCGCGCTGGAGAAGAACACATCAAACAGTGTATTTTTGGTTCCACTGATTTGACGACGCCAAGTCAAACCACCATCAGTAGTACGTACTATGATTCCGCTATCACCAACTGCAGTTCCGGTGTTTCCATCCACAAAGAAAACACCGTGGAGTCCAGCAGAAGTCCCGCTTGATTGCTGTGCCCAGTTCGTACCACCATTTACTGTGCGGCAAATTCTTCCACCGCTTCCAACAATTGTCCCAAAATTGATGTTAGTGAAGAAGACATCTTCAAGATCGGGTGATGTACACATCAAGGAGTTTTGTATCTGTGCCTTAGGCGATTCACAAGATTGCTGTATCCATGTGCCGCCACCATCCGTCGTCCGATAGATCGTGCCCCCACTTCCAACCACCATCCCAACCATCTGGTCAACAAAGTGTAAGCCTTTTAAATGATTTGAACCTAATTGTCTGCCCAACCAGTTGAGCCCGCCATTAGATGTCCGGTAAACTGTACCATTATTTCCTACTATGATTCCATGCAGAGGATCTGAGAAAAATATTTTGTTAAACTGTTTTGTTGTCCCACTATACTGCTGTGTCCATGTCATTCCTGCATTAGTTGTCCGCAATATTGTTCCATTATTTCCAACAGCAATACCTGTATTCGCGTCCGTAATACATATATCATAAAGACTCTTAGAGGTACCGCTTACTTGCATTGTCCAATAAGTACCACCATCCGTTGTTCGAATAATCGATCCATTACTACTCACCACGGTACCGGTGTTCGGATCGTTGAAATAAACACCTCGGATCGCACTAGAAGTACCGCTCTGCTGTTGATACCAATCTTGCGTAAAAAGAACATCGGTCGATATCAAGCTGATTGTAAATAGCAAACAAAACAACAATTTAAATCTTTTCATAACCACTCCTTAAAAATTATTTTTATTATTATTTGCATTTAACATCTTGATGATTGATTCTATTTGTCGTAATCCGTTCACGATTGCAATGAGATCAAGTTCAGTCTGCAAAGAATAACCTCTTCGAATCCTTATATACCTAATATGATCGTCGATAATATTGATTACATCCATAACAGATTTCCGTATGTTTGAATTTTCTCTTGGCATTTTTATTTTCGACTGCTTTTTCATATCGAGATAGGCAATGGCAAAAGAAATGCCAGCGCGTTTTTGTGAAGGTTACTGCAAGAGAAGCTCTGTTCTAGATATTTTTCGCCATAAATTCCAAAATATTATCAAACAGGTGTGCAAGAATTGATTGTTGTACAATTTCAGACCATGAGGATTACCCGAAAGAGATTTAACACCAAGAGTGAATAACTGTTACATACTTCGAAAAACAAGAATGGGTTGTAAAAAAATGAAAACCTTGGGAGAATCAGAATAACCGGTCTACGAATTCCACCAGAATAAATCCCTGTTGGTAAACCGTAAATCTACTTTATGAGGATTTCGTGGGCGATTCTAGACCGACTTCTTTCAATTTCACATGGAGGGTATTGCGTCCGATTTGTAGGATCTTTGCTGCTTTTGAAATATTCCAATTCGTAGCTGAAAGTACTTTCTTTATATGAAGATGTTCAGCATCTCGAAGTGAAACGAGATCAAATTCGGAACTCGAATTAAATACACGTGTCGATTTTTGTGAAATCTCTATCCCGAGATCCTTAGCTGTAATCAGATTTCCTTCAGAAATTGCGATCCCGCGCTGAATTGTGTAGCTGAGCTCCCGAATGTTTCCGGGCCAGCGATATACTTCAAGCGCTGCAATGGCATCTTCAGATAGTGATTTCATAAGGCGTTCATTAGAAAATTTCTTGAGAAAATACTCTGATAGCAGGAGAATGTCAGGTCTCCTTTCACGTAATGGTGGTACTGCAAGCTTCATTACATTTAAGCGATACCACAAGTCACTACGGAATTTCCCTTCTCTTGCTTCTTCAGAAAGTTTTTTGTTCGTTGCTGCAATGATGCGTACATCTACAGTTCGTGATTTATTATCACCTACACGTCGGAAGGTTTTTGTCTCAACAAACGTAAGTAATTTTTGTTGAAATCTTAAATCAATATGTCCGATTTCATCAAGAAATAACGTCCCCCCATTAGCTAATTCAACCATTCCTTCTTTAGCAGAATCTGCTCCGGTATATGCACCTTTTTCATGTCCAAACAACTCTGACTCAATAAGATTTTCAGGTATAGTCCCGCAATCTATCGATACGAAAGATTTATTCCGTCTGCCGCTGTTTTCGTGGATATAATGAGCCAAGATTTCTTTCCCAGAACCTGATTCACCTTCAATATATACTAAGAAATCACTGACAGCGAACTGCTTTGCCTGCTTCAACACTTTAAGCCATACGCTACTATCTCCTATTACCTCATTCTTTCCTCCACGCTGTTTCTTCGATCGTTCCAAAATAGTTACGGTATTCCGAAGCGATTTAAACTCCAATGCTCGTACCATGGTTAGTAAAAGCTCATCTGTTACAAATGGTTTGGTAAGATAATCATACGCTCCTTGCTTCATTGCATCGATCGCCACTTTAAGATCACGCGAAGCAGTAAGTACAATCACGGGAACAGAATTGTTATGTGTTTTGAGATGGGCGAGAACTTCGAGTCCGCTGACGCGTGGTAATTCCATATCGAGTAAAACTAAGTCATACGGTTGCTGATTGATAAGATTGATTGCTATCGCACCATCTGCTGCTTCATCAATATGAGAAATGTAATTTTCAAGGGTTTGCCGGACTAACTTTCGATATTCATTATCATCTTCAACGATCAGTACATTGTATTGTAGATCATTATCCATGACTATTTTTTTCATCAAATATCTCCTTAGGAAGCTTTTTTTGAGTTTCGGATAAATTTATAAAGTTTATAGTCAAATGTCAAGTTTATCCTGAGAATTTTCCTCTTATATACTTGGCAATAGGTGCTAAGATATGATTTAGTTTCCGTAATTAAGTTATTAGCGTTCACATGAAACCATTACATCATATTTAACACAGACAGTAGTGTTCGGGTATAGCACATAGTAACTGTCTTATAATTTACCACATCTTCCACTGCATCCCATTATTTTTTGAATTTCACACTATGCTCGTGCTGGCACATCTATTGCGATTCTCTTGAGAAGAATAATGAATAATAGAAAAGGAACTAATTGAAATGAATAAGATGCATAGCTTACGAGAACTAAAACAAACGATCTACCTTTTGGCACTACTTTCTTTAGTATTATTTGTACCACAACATGCTACCGCCCAGCATGGGTCTCAAACAGCAACCGGAATAATACATATTTCTGTTACAGTAGTAGAAAACAATCCTTCTGTCGGTATTGAATCGGAAGCAATCCTCCTTTCTAAATTATTTGGTTCAGACGCCAGCATACAGAATCTAGATGAAGAAAAATCAGCTGACGTGAAATTCGATAACAATAATAGCTCAATTTTTAACCGTTCTATTTCGGAATACACAAAATCCGGCGAGAAAATATCCGAAGACCTGATAATCGAGAATAGATTCGTGAATGCGAGACTTGGTACGTCAACTATACTAGATACCCGTGGCAGATTATATATTCATCAGCAACCACGAAGTGATATTTCCTCAGCTACCCAAAGCCAATCTCAACCATTTCAAAATGATCTCATGGTGGTAGCTGTCAATGAATGACGACAAACAATATATGTAATACAACGAACAATCGTTAATGAATGTGAAAACACAAGGAGGCATGTTATGAGCAAGACAATACCGATTAGACACTTATGTACTCGAACAACTATATCAAGATGTAAACTTGCAATTGTATTCGCTGTTACGTGCTTCCTGTTTAATACAGCAAGAGCAGAGCTTTCCATTAGCCCCAATTCAATATTCCTTAGCCAAAACAACAAATCCGGAAGATTTGTTTTATTCAACGGTAGCTTTGGACCAAAAATAATCAATATCAAATTAAATTTTGGATATCCAGTTTCAGACGAGGATGGAAACACTACGTTCAGATTTTTTAACTCAAATACTGATCCTCGAGCAATTATGGAATCCTGGGTATCTATCTATCCAAACCATTTTGAACTGGGTACTGGGGAATCTCAGGTTATTTCCGTTACAATAAAACCTCCGGAGAATTTACCGGATGGCGAGTATTGGCTCAAACCCGAAGTCATCATTCAACCCGCAGTCCCAGATCAACAAAACAGTGCAGGCGCACTTAACGAACATCCTTTTACATCCGAACCAGTATATCGACTCATTGTTGGAGTAAATTATCGACAAGGCGATGTCCAAACAAGTGTTATGATTCACAAAAACAATGCATCGATAAGCAATAACAGAATATGCATATTCGCACATCTCGCACGCTTAGGGAATGCCGCCTATAGGGGCAACATTGTGGGCACTCTCCGCAATGTAAATGGCAATATCATCGACAGCGTGCGTCGGGAAATTGCGATCTATAGTACATTAATTCGGCGATTAGAATTTGCTTTGCATCCGTTTGTAGATGGCAATTACACGGCGGAAGTTGAACTCAATACGAATCGGTCACTGCGACAACAAGATGAGATAATTGCATCTCTCGCGGTAAAAGATACCATTTCGTTTTCTATCAAGGATGGCGTTCTTCTCCAATATCGAACTGAGTCTCAAGCAATGAATCATTACGAAGTGAAAGATGATTCACCTAAACAATCCAATAGCAATAATAAAGGTATCGCCACCGACAATACCAGCAATCTAACATTCGTTAACTCTCGAATTAGGAAAGCTAATGTATCGTCCGGGGATTTCTACATAAAAACCCAAGGATTAGATAAAAGATTAAAGGAATTAAACCGCGAACAAGAGATGATATTAAAAGAATTACGTCAAATTAATATTATTCTCGTTCAATAAATGCAATCACAGTGCGGCATAGTGTTACGTAAATTTTTCACAGTCACGATTATAACTTACATTAAAAAAGCGAACCCAGAATCTTAACATTAAGGGTAAGATGAGTTTTTGTTAAACTTAAACTGAAATTTTTCTCAGTAATAATTCGAGATTCGTATGAATGTATCAATTACTATGTTGACTGGCTTTACTTCGCAATATTATTTTTTTCTTTTGCATGATGCTTCACAACTCGTGCCTGCGCAATGAAGATAACTTCTACTGCGATGTTTGTTGCAATATCTGCTACACGCTCTAAGTTTCTGTTTATACGGATGATTCCAATACTTCCCTTGATCCTTTCTGGTTCATTTTTCATTCGTTTTATAATGCTTTGCGTCACCTCACAGTTCAACGCATCCATCGTGTCATCATTAACGAGTACCAACATGTCAGGGGAGGCGTCCGAATGAATAAATCCATCGAGAGCATTTTGTAACATCTTCTGAGCAAGTTCTTCCATCTCTGGCAATTTAAGCAGAGATTCTTTTCTTTTGTGTTTCGCTAAGGCAACAGCGGACTCAGCGATATTGACAGCATTATTAGAATTCAAATCAAGGGATTTATTTAATGAATTCTATAGCTTCTTTCGATTTACCTTGTAGGTCTTTCATAACACCAAGATTTGCATATGCATCAGAATTTCCTAGATTCACTTGAAGTACATTTTGACAGGTTCTCTCTGATTTTAATAACAGTGTTTTTGAGGTATCCCAACCTTGGCTATATCGTTCAAGTTGTGCCTTTGCAATATCCAATCTTGAGGGAAGGTGCATCGAATCTATTTGAATCCCTTTGGTAAAACATTCTATTGCTAAATTATTGTCTATTGAGGTGTTTTTTTTAGATAGGCCAATCCAAATAGATAAAATTCATATGCTTCTGCTGTTGTATTGAAATATCTTTTTTCTCTTGGTAACTTTGGGGAACCAAGTATATTCCTAATAACTTGTTCTTTCAGGGATTCTCTCAATCCGTTTCTCTTACAGGAACTCATTGCTGATAAAATTAAACGCATTCTTCAACTCGCTACACCTGAGGGTCTCATCGCTCCTTCACTTATTAACATCTCTTCAAAGAAAGAAAATAAGTAGCAATAAAAGAAAGAAACTATTATTATGTCTTATGTCGTCTACTTCTTAATATCAAGTATTCACCTTATTCACATCCTGGGTTACCTTTTATTCTGAGGCAACTGGGAAAGAATCTGTGTTTTCGTCTCATTCCGATATCTTTCTGTAACCCAAAATCATCGAAACCTTGTAAAACTCAAACTTTCTGTAGTGTATAGTTCGGGCCCCCGCTACTCTGGCTTCAGAAAGATTCTAATTACCAAACGGTAGTGTGATATTTATTTTTTCTACCGAAGTCCCATCGACTAAAAATGTCCTCCACAAAGTGTAACCGTAACCGGTGACGCCATCTCCTAGCACCACATGAAGATACAGAGTTACACTTTGGTTACAGTTACAGTTTGCATTTTTCGATTCCGAACTCTCTAAAACATCGACATGTTACAATAGTGTAACATACTCTCATGAATTTTATTGCTTTTGGAAGGAAGAATCTTCGTTTATCTTATGATTTTAAGCTTGAGGTTTGACTCTGGATCAAGGAAGTCTAGGTTCGACTCCTAGCCGGGCAGCAAAATAATAACCCCTGTTCTTTTGAAAACAGGGGTTGTCTTTTTTATGACTATCCCAAGATACTATTTAACCAGCATCATTTTCTTGGTACTTTCGAATGGCTTGCCGTCAGATTTCTCGGCGATCAATCGATAGAAATATAATCCTGATGAAATCTGCGACGCATCCAAAGTGACCTCCAGGACGCCTGCTGAAATTGTTTCACGGTCAATCAATGTTTTTATCTCCCTCCCGAGCACATTATATATTTTTAGCGTGACAACCGATTGCTCCGGCAAATCAATCCTTATTGTTGTGGTTGGATTGAATGGGTTCGGGTAATTCTGCTTTAGCGCGTAATCTTTGGGGATTTCATAAATCGTATCGTCGACTGAAACTGCCAATTTAAATGTTGTATGAATTGCATGGTTCGATGCCACATCCCTTAATATCCATACTGAATCACTGCCGACATATATTCCGTCCACAAAAATACTATCTACCCTATATCCTGCATCCGGATGCATTATAAAAATTACACTATCTGCATAATTCACATTGACTATTCCATTCGGTGTGATTGAACCATGATTACCTGCCGATGCTGTTATTGTAAATACATTAATAGCGAACGTAGCATGTATGGTATGATTGGCTGTCACATTCGTGAACGGATAACTCGTTACCGCGCCTGCATTGCTTCCGTCTACATATACGCTGTCTACATGATAGCCGGTGTTCGGTGTGATGGTGAATGTCTGGTTACTGCCATAGTTCAGATTCACTGTGCCTGATGGACTGATAGATCCGTTCGATCCTGCCGATGCTGTTATTGTAAACGCATCTATGGCAAACACAGCATGTATGGTATGATTGGCTGTAACATTCGTGAACGGATAACTCGTTACCGCGCCTGCACTGCTTCCGTCTACATATACGCTGTCTACATGATAGCCGGTGTTTGGTGTGATGGTGAATGTCTGGTTACTGCCGTAGTTCAGATTCACTGTGCCTGATGGACTGATACTTCCGTTCGATCCTGCCGTTGCTGTTATTGTAAATGCATCTATGGCGAACACAGCATGTATGGTATGATTGGCTGTCACATTC
>JAGVIE010000020.1 GCA_020056225.1 Bacteroidota bacterium | reverse complement strand
CTTCTTCTTCTGACTTGTTCTGCTTCCATTTCGGACTTCTCCTTTTCTCTAATATACTGGCTTTTCTCTCTGTCCGAAAATTAGGGGGAAGATCAATATTATGTTCTAAAACAATTGTCAGATACTACATATATTCCAATAAGGAAATCAATCATAAAGAAAATAGAAAACAATCGCTAATTTATAACCAATCAAATCCTTAACTGCCTTAGCACCTTTTTTTATAGACCGTCAGAAGTTCCAATCCTCTTTAGTACAATAGGTTCTTAACCGTTACAATGTTCTTTATAACTCTAGTGTAACCAGCTTGATTCAAAAACCCGGAAGTTAACACTTTAAATGCAGCATATTAACTCTCATGAGAGGAAAATTCAAGAATAAAATTGTGAATATACGGTGGGTGTAAATATTTAAGTTTTACTAACGTAAGAGCGGAGCAAAGACAAAATTTCAACATCGTAAACATTGACAATCTCTCGCATTATTCGTTTTGTGACCAATATGAGGTTATATCCCAAAGCCATGATGAAAATTAGATGCAGTACGGCAACAATCCCAATCGATGTAGAAAACGCCTGAGAGTATATTGTTGGGATAAGAATGGATTTTGAAAAAGAAAATACTGTTAAAATAATAAATACGAATACTCCGTAAATTGTAATCCAATACCATACCCATGAACGGAATATGCCGCGTTTAAGAAGACTTTCAAAAATAGATTGATCATCAGCAAGGCGCGAAAAAATTGAGCGGGCAATAGTATCTCGTTCATGTGCCGCTAAAGTATCAAGTACCGAACGCTCGTGGGGTTCTAAAAGTGTAAGAAGTTCTCTCAATATTATCTCATTAGACCTAAAGAGAAATTTAAACAATGTTTTATCCAGGAAAATATGAGCATTCCCCAGCCAATGAATTTTATTTATCCCGCGAATAAAGAGTTGAAGAAGATTTATAGTAAGTAGAGTTAAAAAGAGAGATTCACAAATTTTGATATTTGCCATGAAATAAAAGGTTTTTTCAACACCTGCGATTGCAATAGTTAATCCTAATGTGAGAATAAATAGATAAGCAATTAATCCAGATTTAGTAGATCGTTCAAGGTCTTGAAAGAACGCGTATTGATATTCGGGAGCTTGCATTATCTATTGATTTATAGTTTATGTTAATATTTAACAACTGCAAGATAGTAGTTCGATATAATCTACGAATTGATGGGGAGCAAGCTGGTTGAGCGCCGCCACACTTAACAGATAGATTTCCCTAAATATAACCGAAAAGAAGAGTTTGAATAAAACATTGTTCTGAAGTATCTACTAATTTAAAATCCTGATTCACTCAAAATGTAAATAGAGATATAATTATCGCAATGTTTTTTTTATTACATTACTATAAGGTGGGCAACATAGTGAATCCAAAACCGTAAAATCCATCATAGTTTAGTACACTTGTTAATTTTAATACTATTTTGAATGTATTTCATCGTGGATGTTAATATTCCAATATAGAGGTTGGTATGAAGAGAAATTATAAATCCCCCATAGTCATTATTCTTATTTTATCATTCTTAATAATCTTACCAGTGCGACCGCAGGATATTGGCATTCGGCAACTGGGCATAGAAGACGCTATTCGGCTTGCAATGAAATACAATCCTGAATTGAAAACAGCCCGGCTGGAAGTTGAACGCTCCGATGCAAAAGTGACAGAAGCATGGGGAAACGCTCTTCCCTCCATCGATTTCTCAGGTACATATACACGTACACTCAAGGCTCCGATTTTTTTTGCAAACTTCAATGGCGAGGAGCAAAAAATCGAAATGGGGCTTCCTCATTCTTTGAATATGGCGTTAACCGGAAAACAAATATTGTTCAATGGAGCTGTTATTGTTGGCGTAGGAGCGGCAAAAGTTTATACGAATATCGCAAAAGATATTCATCATAGTAAACAAGTTGAAACGATAAACAAAGTGCGAAAAGCCTACTATGGCGCACTGCTCGCCCGTGAGGTTGTTTATATGATGCGTTCGAGTTTGCAAAACGCTGAAGATAACATGAAAAATGTTCTACTAATGCGCAAGCAGGGTATTGTATCAGAGTATGATGAACTTCGCGCATCTGTGCAGGTTGAGAACCTTCGTCCATCGCTGATACAATGTGAGAATAATTATGAATTAGCCGTTGATGCTCTCCGCAACGAAATTGGTTCAGATAAGGAGGAACAAATAAGCATTGTCGATTCGCTTGTATTCCGTGCTGTTAATGACTCACTCATTGAGCGTGCGGAAGATTATATGCTGAATTCTAATCCGAATTTACAGGCAATCAATCATCAAATTGAACTTAACCATGCCGCAGTATTCGTCGAAAAATCGAATTATCTTCCTACTATTGCCGCATTCGGGCAGTACCAATACCAGGGAGCTAAAAATGAATTAAAATTTTCAAGCAATGATTTGATTGCAAGCACTCAGATAGGTCTGACGTTCTCTCTTAATATTTTTCAGGGATTGCAGACCCGCGCGCGCGTTGAGCAAGCACAGGTTGAGCAATTGAAAAGCGAAGAGCAAAAGGTCAGCCTGGAACGCTCATTAAAAACCGGGGTTCATTCAGTTATAGGAAATCTGAAACAAGCACAGAAGCGTGTAGAAGCACAGCAAAAAACTGTTGAAACTGCAAGGCGCGGATATAGTATTGCATCGGCTCGATTTCGCGCCAATGCCGCCACCCAGCTTGAAGTGAATGACGCACAATTAGCGCTTACCCAGGCAGAGGTTAACCGAGTTCAAGCGGTATACGATTATTTAGTTGCCGCCGCAGATTTAGATCAACTCATCGGCTATGTGCCTGATTATGCTATGGAAGAGAACAACTGACAATCTTAATTAGAAGGAAAATTTCAATGATTTTATCGAAACGGATCTATATAGTAATTATTTATATCATGATGTTTTTGATATTTTCTTCGTGCAAGAAATCTGATGGAGAAAACAATGAGCAGAAGATCCAGCTTGTTAATGTCGGTATAGAAACGATCAAACCGGCGCGATTAATGGATGCCATTCAAGTTTCGGGAACGGTTAAAGCATATGAGGATGCCAACATCTCTACCGAAGAAGGCGGTATTATTCAAGAATGGAAAGTAAAGAAAGGTCAGTCGGTAAAAAAAGGCGATGTTATTGTGTCGCTTAATGATGATGTCATCAAAGCAGGATATGATGCCGCAGATGCTCAATATAAAATGGCAGAATTAAATCTTGAAAAGCAGAAGGAAGTATATGATCAGCAAGGCATCAGCGAGCTTCAATATAAAAATCTTGAATATTCGCGTGATGCTGCCCGGGCGAACAGTGATTTAATGAAAGCTCGCTGGGATCGAACGCAGATCCGCAGTCCGTTTGATGGAATCGTCGATAATATCATTCCCAATGTCGGCGAATACGCTCCGCCGGGTGTGCCGGTTGCACGCATCGTGAACACGACTAAGATAAAAATTCAGGCAGAAGTATCAGAACTATACTCAGGCGCTATTCCGGTTGGATCCCATGCTATCGTTACGATCGATGTATTGTCTGGAATTACTTTAAAAGGAAATGTGGCGTTTGTTGGCTCAACCCTTTCTTCAGCGAATAGATCGCTTATGGTAGAAATAGTTTTGCATAATATACAACAAAAACTTAAACCCGAAATGATTGCAAAAGTAAAACTCCTTCGCGAAACTAAATCAAACGCTATTCTGGTTAGTGAAAATGTCGTTCAGCTAGTAGATCGCGATCGGGCAATTGTGTATGTAGAGAACGGCGGCAAGGCAGAAGAACGTACTTTAAAACTGGGCGGAAGGCAGGGAAATATGGTTGAAATTCTCGATGGATTGAAGCCGGGGGATCGTCTTATCGTGACCGGATTCCAAAAACTTGTTAATGGTACGCTAGTCAGCGTGTCTCAATAGACGGAGAACCTATTATGAAAATTTGGAACATAGCAGTTGATAATAAAGTAACCGTCTATATTTTGATGGCGCTCATAGTTGTATTCGGTTATATCTCCTACGATCGTTTACCGCGTGAAGCTACACCCGAGGTAATTATTCCGCTCGTTATAGTAGCGACACCGTATGTGGGCGTATCACCGGTAGATATAGAGGGATTAATAACACAGCCGCTTGAACGCGCGCTCAAAGGGTTGAAGGATCTTAAACAAATTACTTCTGTTTCTAAGGAAGGATTATCCACTGTCAGGGTCGAATTCAATACCGGTGTAGACATAGATGAAGCCCTGCGCCGTGTCCGCGATAAGGTTAACTCTACGCGTGCGCAACTTCCGGACGATATTCTCGATCCTATAATTTCCGAGATCAACATAAGCGAATTTCCAATCATGTTTGTCAATGTTGGGGGCGATGTCGGATTGGCGCGATTGAAAAAAATAGCAGAAAGCCTTCAGGATAAAATTGAAGGTATCCCCGGTGTGCTTCGTGCAGATGTTACCGGCGGTTTGCAACCGGAAGTTCAGGTAAACGTCGATGTTTACAGGATGAATGCTTATCAGATCAGTTTTGATGATGTTGCGAACGCAATCCGCAGTGAAAATCTTTCGATTCCCGGAGGATCAATTGATACGAAGGAAAAAAGCCTGACGATACGCGTTCCCGGAGAATTCAAGGAAGTTAAACCGCTTGAAGATATTGTGCTTAAGATTCAGAACGATAAACCGATATTTTTGCGGGATGTAGCGGCAGTTAATTTTTCTTTCGAAGATCGTCAAACCTTTGCAAGGTTGAATAGTACTGAGGTCGTGTCTCTGGCTGTTAGAAAGCGTGCCGGTGAAAATCTGCTCCGAATTACAGATGAAGTAAAAAGAATAGTAGAGGAAGAACAAACACAATTGCCCTCTGGTATCAAGCTCGATATTTCCAATGATCAGTCGACGTTTGTAAAGCGTATGGTCAAGGAATTAGAGAACAGTATTATGACAGGAATGTTCCTGGTCGTGATGTCGTTATTCATGTTTTTTGGTTTTAAAAATTCGCTTCTCATATCAACCGCGATTCCGCTTTCAATGTTTATCGGGTTCGTTATCCTGTCAGCCCTGGGCTTCACATTGAATATGGTAGTTTTATTTTCGTTGGTTCTTGTTCTGGGTATTTTAGTCGATGATGCGATCGTAGTAATTGAGAACACTTACCGGCACCAGCAGGAATACAACGAACATCCGGTTGTAGCCGCCAAAACGGCGGCAGGCGAAGTGTTTGTGCCGGTTTTCACATCGACGATAACAACGCTGTCGGCGTTTCTCCCGCTGGCGTTTTGGCCCGGCATCGTCGGCGATTTCATGAAGTATTTTCCGTTCACACTAATAATCACTTTGACCGCTTCGCTTTTCGTCGCTTATGTTATAAGTCCGGTACAAAGTGCGCAGTGGATCAATTATAAAAAAGATATTCGCAGGGCAAAACAGAATCTTGAGCATCCGCACTGGTACAGGAAATACAATCCATTTACCATATTATACCATAAGGTAGATGAAATCTTTTTTCCGTGGATGCAGAGGGAATATGTTCGAACGCTTCGATGGACATTAAAAAATAAAGCGCAGACCCTCTGGATTTCGTTTAGCTTGCTTGTGTTCGTGGTAATACTTTTTGCGTTATTCAATAAAGGAGTCGATTTCTTCCCTGCCACCGAGCCGCAGCAGGTAAGCGTAAGTATTGAAACGCCCTCCGGCACATCGTTGGATATAACTAACGCGATATCGAAATTGATCGAGAATCGTCTGAACGAAATTCCCGGTAAGAAAGATATTGAGTTTATAGCAACCAGTATCGGAACATCTGATGATCCGTTTGATTTCGGCGGTCAGGGTACATCCAATAAAGGGCAGGTTGCGATCAATTTCTATGAAAAGTCAAATCGTAGCCAAAGTACTTTTCAAACACTCGAAGAGGTTAGAAAATCGACTGTTGGAATCGCCGGAGCTGATCTTAGGGTTGCCAAAGAAGAAATGGGACCTCCTGTTGGGGCGCCGGTCAGCGTCGAAGTATCGGGTGAGGACTATACTCAACTCGCTTCGCTAAGTAAAATGATCAGAGAAAAAATAAAAGATGTTAAGGGACTTGTTGATCTTAAGGATGATTATAATACCGGTCGACCAGAAGTCGAAATCATTATAGATCGGGAGAAAGCCGGACTTCTCTGGACAAGTACAGCTCAGATTGCATCTACCGTTCGTGCAGCAATCGCTGGAGTTGAAGCGTCAAAGTATAGACTCGGTGAAGATGAATATAAAATTCGCGTAAGACTGAGAGAGGATCAGCGTACATCGCAGGCGGATCTTGAAAATTTGCGCGTTAACTTCATGAATCAAAGCGGACAGCTATTATCTATCCCCTTGACATCGGTCGCGAAAATAAATCGTACCACCGCTGTCACCGATATTCGTCGCAAAGATCAGAAAAGAGTAATCACAGTATCGGGAGATGTTGAAGGACGAGTGCAATCAGAAGTCATTGGCGATATTAAGGCACGACTTGCAGGTGTAAGCCTGCCGCCGGGGTACATCATGAAACTAACCGGATCGGAAGAAGAACAACAACAGGCGGCAGATTTCCTCACCAACGCGTTTATTATAACTTTACTGCTGGTTTTCTTGATAATGGTGGCTGAATTTAATTCATTAAAAGTCCCGTTTGTAATCATGCTGTCGGTTTTTCTATCGCTGATCGGCGTTATGCTCGGATTGCTCGTCACACAGACTCCGGCGAGTGTTATAATGACCGGTGTTGGAGTCGTAGCTTTAGCCGGCATAGTTGTTCGCAATGGAATTGTGTTGCTTGACTTCGTTAAACATAAACATAATGAAGGCGGATTATCTCTTGAGGAAGCGCTGCTTGAAGCTGGCAGGATTCGTTTGCGTCCGGTGATGCTTACTGCCGCTGCAACGGTTCTCGGGGTTCTGCCAATGGCTACCGGGTTTGATTTCGATTGGCGTGAATTCCATTTTGTTATTGGTGCCGAGAGCGCGGGATTCTGGCGACCGCTGGCAGTAGCTATCATATTCGGCTTGACCATCTCGACTTTCTTAACTCTGGTGGTGATGCCTACGGCTTATTCTTTGCTTGATGAATGGACAGAAAAAATTAAAACGAAAGTCTTCCGTTATTTTAAAAAAGAAAACAATGTATTAGATTAGATGCCTATGGTCTATTCGATATTTCAATGACAAGGAGAATTATTGATCTTTAAAAAATGTAATACCGCTTTACTGTGTAGCATAAGAAATCGCGACTAACGAATAATTATTCCTGAAAAAAGTAAAATAGTTAATTATGCAAATCTTGATATAATCCCTATCTATTGTTATCTTTTGATCCGGTACCGCCGAACATGCATATTGCTCCTTTTTAATAAAAAAGCCAAATTTGCAGGATAGTGGTCAACACAATAGATAGAATTCGATTGAAAATTAATATCTATAAAAGAAATTATATTTGAATAAAAAATTCACTAACCAGGAGTTCGTACAAATATGAGAAAAAAATTGTTTATCCCGGGACCTACTGAAGTTGCGCCCGATGTTCTTCAGAAAATGGCAACACCGATGATCGGACACAGATCGAAAGATGCGTCTAACCTTCAGCGCGAAATTACAGAAAAACTGCGTAAGGTTATGTACACACAAAATCCTATTTTGCTGTCAACAACATCCGGCTCTGGCTTGATGGAGGGTTCTATACGTTCACTTACAGCGAAACGCGCAGTCGTATTCTCCGTTGGCGCGTTCGGAGACAGGTGGTTTAAAATGGCGGAAGCGAACGGAGTTCCGGCAGACAAACATTCAGCGGAACTTGGGAAACCTACAACCCCCGAGGTTGTCGATCAATATTTGTCAACAGGAAAGTACGATGTCTTTACTATAACTCATAATGAAACGAGCACCGGCATTATGCATGACCTGCAGCCATTTGCAGAATTAAAGAAAAAATATCCCGATGTGTATTGGCTTGTCGATACGGTCAGTTCCCTCAGCGGTGTGAAAATTGATGTCGATGCGTTAGGAATAGATGTGTGCATCACTTCCACGCAAAAAGCGCTTGCTCTTCCTCCGGGTATGTCGATTGCATCAGTTACAATGCGGTCGCTTGAACATGCTAAGACTGTTAAGAACCGTGGATTGTATCTCGACCTTGTTGATCTTTACAGTTATATCGAGAAAAAAGATCATCAATATCCTTCTACGCCTTCGTTGTCGCACATGTTCGCATTGAATTATCAACTTGACAGAATATTAGCTGAAGGATTGGATAACAGATATAAAAGACATTTCGAGATGGCAGAGTACACGCGCGCGTGGGCAAAGAAATATTTTGCGTTGTTCCCCGTCGAAAAATTTTCATCGCAGACGCTCACAACAATAACCAATACTAGAAATATCAGCGTAGGCGACCTTAATTCCGCTTTGGGTAAAGTGGGATTGCAAATATCGAACGGTTACGGCGACTTAAAGGAGAAAACTTTCCGCATCGCTCATATGGGTGAGCTGACCATGAGCGACATACAAGAAGTTACTTCGGCAATAGAAAAAATCTTACAACTTAAATAAGGATTAAATATGAAAATATTAATTTCCGACGGAATTGAAGATATTGGAAAAAAGATTCTTACTGAATCGGGTTTCGAAATCGTCGACAAGAAACTAACTCCGGATGAATTATTGAACGAGATACCAAGTTACAACGCGATAATAGTACGTTCAGCCACAAAAGTTACAAAGGATGTAATCGATGCCGGCAAAAATTTAAAAGTTATTGCCCGCGGCGGTGTCGGGCTTGATAATATCGATGTACAGTACGCCAAAACCAAAGGCATAAAAGTACTGAATACGCCGGGTGCATCCTCTATATCCGTTGCAGAGCTTGCGATAGGACATATGTTTGCGCTCAGCAGATTCCTTCATCAATCAAACATCGAAATGCGCGAGGGTAAATGGCCCAAGAAGGAATACAGCAAAGGTATAGAACTAACCGGTAAAACTCTCGGACTTTTTGGATTTGGAAATATAGGCAGTGAAGTGGCAAAACGTGCGATTGGTCTGGGTATGAATGTTATTGCCTACGACACCGCAGTAAAACAATCCGGCTTGAATATCAAATTTGTAACCCCGGGTGAAGTTTTGAAAAACTCAGATTATATATCTCTGCACATCCCTCTGGATAAAAAAGCCGGTGCGACAATTACTAAAAAAGAATTCGATATGATGAAGAAGGGCGTTGTTCTTATCAATTGCGCACGAGGCGGTGTGGTATCGGAAAAAGACCTCCTTGAAGCATTGAAGAGCGGCAAAGTTGCACGTGCAGCGATGGATGTGTTCGAGACTGAACCGCCTACACCGGAAGAATATGAGTTGATAAAACATCCGAATGTCTCGGTAACACCGCACATCGGCGCATCGACTGTTGAAGCGCAAGAACGTGTCGGTGAAGAAATTGCGAAGAAAGTCGTTGAAGCTTTGAAATAATTATCTCAAAAGAGATCACTCAAAAATACTACGGCATCTTCAACAGCAGATTAAACAACTTAAAGGACGCGTTTTGCATCGTGAAACGATTGTCGGCAAGCGCGTCCTAATTTTATTATTTTAATGTATTTTAAGAAAGAACTACCGTGGCAACCGTCAGACCATTTAGAGGATACAGACCTCTGCCAAAGTACGCTAAAGCTGTAGCGGCAAAGCCTTACGATGTTTTAAATTCGGAAGAAGCGCGCGCTGAAGCCGCCGGCAACCCGATATCCTTCCTTCATGTCGGAAAACCGGAGATCGATCTTCCCCCCGGCACAAATCTATACGATGAATGTGTCTATCAAAGGGGAAAGGAAAATCTGAATAAGCTCATCACCGATGGTATACTTAAGGAAGATGAATTGCCCTGCTACTATCTTTACGCTCAAACGATGAGCGATCATACACAGTTTGGAATTGTTGGATGTGCTTCTGTTGAAGAGTATTTGAATAATACGATCAAGAAGCATGAATTAACGAGGAAGGATAAGGAAGACGATCGGACGAAGCATGTGAAGGTAACAAACGCACATTCAGGTCCTATCTTTCTTACATATAAAGCACAGAACTCAATCGATGCAATAGTGGATGGCATTCGTCTTGCGCCTGCGGAAAACGATTTTATTGCAGATGACGGTATACGTCACCGGTTATGGGTAGTAAGCGATAAACGTACAATCGAAAAGATTAATGACGCATTTCGACGTGTGAATTGCCTGTACGTTGCCGATGGACATCACCGTTCCGCGGCTGCGGCAAGGGTTGGCAAGGAACGTGCCGAGGCTAATCCGCATCATACGGGAACGGAAGAGTACAACTATTTCCTCGCAGTCCTCTTTCCGCATAATCAACTGCGGATCATGGATTATAACCGTGTAGTGAAAGATTTAAACGGACGCAACGCGGATGATTTTTTTGTAGAATTAAAAAAGGTTTTTGAAGTGAAAGAAAATCCGGCACAATACCGCCCGACATCAAAAAGCGAGATTGGCATGTATCTCGACCATCGCTGGTACAGTTTGAAGATTACTTCCCGGCTTCTTAATAATCCTGATCCCGTTGAACGATTGGATGTTTCCATTCTGCAGAAATACTTTTTATCTCCTGTTCTTGGTATCGATGATCCCCGCACAAACAAACGAATTGATTTCGTCGGAGGAATACGCGGTTTGGATGAGCTGGAACGCCGTGTAAATTCGGGTGAGATGGCTGTGGCGTTTGCGCTATACCCGACATCTATCGAAGAGTTGATGTCCATTGCCGATGCCGGAAAAATTATGCCTCCAAAGTCGACATGGTTCGAGCCGAAGCTGAGAGATGGAATGGTAGTGCATTTTTTGAGTTGAACGCGCCGCAAAATCTTAAGATGAATAAAATTATTTCAATGGCGATCTTACACTCCCTTTAAACTTTAGCATCTCGTTTCTGTCAAAACATTACATATATGTCCATTTCACTCATTCTTAATATGAATTATAGGGATAATGTTGGTTCATTTTCTTTCTATTGCTTCATGGGCGCGAAAGGTTTCATTTGAAAACAATTTTGCCGCTATGTAATACATATTCGATCGTTCAGGTAAACATATCATTATCTTCATCAAAATTCCACATCATAAATCTGCAGGTTAAAAATGTCTAAAAAAATAATCTGCAATTGTATAATGGTTTTAGCTTTATCAATCGTTCCGGGTATATACAGTCACGGAGCTGACAGTACAAAGAGTCTAGTCTTGAAGAACTTCGCTCCCGAGCGTAATCCGTTTCGCCTTCAAGAGAATAATTCAGCTGAGGTGCTCTGGGATGCTTTCATGACAATGAAGAAAGCAAACTCCGGAGATCCTGTCGCCCAGCATGAACTTGGACTGCGTTATCTTATTGGAAAAGATTTCTCCCCCGATACAGTGAAAGCGGCATACTGGATCGGCAAGGCAGCCGACCAGCACCTGATAACTGCCGAGTATAATTTTGGATTGCTTCTCAATAACGGATGGGGTGTTCCATGGAACCCCTTTGAAGCGTATAAGCATTTCGAATATGCCGCGGTACGCGGTTTGGTAGAAGCCGAATGTGTCTATGGATTATTCCGGACAGATAATTTAGTTGTTGAGAGGAACTATGATGAAGCATATCGCTGGATTAAGATGGCGGCTGATTCAGGGTTCTCTCCGGCAAAGGAAGTGTTAAAGGAATTTGCCGCTAAAGGTATCATGACGAAAATAAATCTGCGTACAGATGAATCACAGAATACCCGGCAATCAGCCCAATCGAATATCCCCCAATATCAAAAGCCGGCATTGCAGCCAATTTTTTTGGATTTCAAGGATGATTCAATACCGGACCCGGATAACAAGACTTTATTGAAAGAAATTGTTAATGAAGTAGGTAATCGTTATAAGTTAATTTCCGATAGCTTGATGTCATTTATCTCTTTTGGCACGCATGATAGGAATACACTGCAATCATTATACGATGCCGGCGAAGCCGAAAGTCCTGAAGCGCTTACTATGCTCGGCAGATTATATGAGCAGGGCATTGGAGTTAAGATGAATCTCATTCAGGCATCTGTTTACTATCTTCGCGCCATGCGGTTCGATTCACCCTGGTCGCCGATGCTGTTGTGGAGTATAGTACGAAAAGAAGATTATTTCCGACAGCTTAACGATCGGGTCGATTCGGGCGATCCAGCCGCAAAGTTTGTTTGGTCTGGTTTGATCGATATTGGTTTTGATCATCAATTAACTGAAACGCAAGCTCTAAAACTTCTCGAAAATGCTTCACAACAGGGATACAGAGAGGCGATAGTTCAGCTTGCTGTTTGTTATTACACCGGACATTGGGTGAAGCAGGATCGTGAGAAAGCGATAGAGCTGTTACTGCATGCCGAGCAGTTGGGAAGCCGCGATGCAAAAGTTCGAGTTTACGCCATCAGACTGAAAAATAGTGAGCATACCGAAAAAGTAAATGATATTATAAAAATGCTTCGGGAATTCATACTTGATGGATCAATTCTTGCACAATCTACACTTGGCTACTGTTATGAGAAGGGGATTGGCGTCAAACCAAATAAAGCCGAATCGATTCGCTTATACCGCGAGGCAGCTCAACGAGGGAGTAGAGCCGCATATGATGCACTCAGAAAATCTTACGATGATATTCGTCCGAACGATGCGGAATTCCGGGTGGAAGAATAAATAAACAGTATTCTGTATTAGTATATAATTATCTACTTCTTGATTAGATTCGATCCATCCAAAATTATCATACCATTATCACTTACCTTCACCCAGTATGCCTTACCAGGCTCAATGGTATCGGCGGCGGCATAACCATTCTGATAACCGAAGAAATCGCCGCTAATTATTCCGGTTGGAATGGATATGATGCCACTCACCAGAACCGGATTGCTAATCGATCCGATTAAATTCCATCCGGTTGTTACTTCAATACTATCAATAATATTGGGTGTACCGGCAATCATGATCGATTGTGCATCACTAAATTTTACCCAATAACCTACACCATTTTGCAGTGTATCCTTGAACTGATAATTTCCCGAACTATATGCAAAGGCATCGGAAATTGCCGTCGGGAATATATTGGTCAGAAGACTATCACCATCTGTAAAGGGTAGTGAAATCATGTTCCAGCCGGCATTCATCTGAATCGTTCTTGTTATTGAATTACCGGTTGTGAAGTTCCAACTAACTGAGAAGTCGCTCGATCCCACACTATTTATTGCCCTCACGCGCCAATAATAAGTTGTAGAATTGAGCAATTGTTCCAGGTTATAGGTCGGCACGGTCAACGTCGAATCGTTGACAAGCAGATTCGAAAAAAGAGTATCAAGAGATACCTGTAAATGGTAGTATATAGCGTATGATGATGTGTTCCAATTCAAATTCAAGACCGTTAATTGGTTTGCAGCGCCACTTATAGGTGAAGATAATACAGGCATTGCAGGAAAATTTGTTTGGAGTAAAGTTTCCCGTCCGTATACGGAAATATTGTTTGAATCCATCGTACAAGGTAGTCCAGCAGAGTCATGCAGGAAAGTTGTCCAGTTTGTCAACGAGTTATGGTATTTACCATCCGGTAAGTCGGGATCGGTTTCTAATGGTCTGGCGGCGATAGGTGTGAGAATATATTTTGCGGCGTACCATGAAACAGAAACGGGATCAGTTGAGGCGAGCAAAACTTTTGTGTTGGACACAAGATCGGGAGAAATATTTCCCCACCTCGAAGTCCATGCCGCATCAACTATAGAAAGTCGTGGATAGGTTACTGCCATAATTCTTGTAACGAGAGCATATTGAGAAAACAAGTATGTGTAATGCATCGCATCCCAACCTCCATACCGCAGATCGGGTCTATCGGTTGACATAACGCCTATCCAATTCTTAACGGCAATCGTTGCGCCTGCCATACTATGGTGTTTTAGAACGGGAAAATTGATTATACAGAGTCGCGAGGAATCGTATCGTGCGGCAAGAGAATCCCATATACCGTATCGCAGGGAAATGAGATGTTTGCCGGATGGTGAACGAAATTTCGGATATGAAACTTTCGTTGACGCATCATACATGTAGCAACTTTTGTAATCGCCCTGTGAGTATTCCAATCCATCAACCGGATTTAAATATTTCCAGTCCATCGTGTAAACAGGGTATCCCTTTGCGTGAAACGTATTCACGACGTCGATGATCGACTGGCTTGTATCTTCAGAATTATTGTCGTTTTGATCTATCGTGTTTGAATAGTATTGCGTATTATCACAAACTAGTATTTCACCGTTGAAGCTGTTGGGATGGCTTAGTATTTGCCATATCAATCCCTTGATGCGATCTGTGCTCGTACTGACCTTTCCTGTCCATTGAAAATTTCCCTTGATGATTACAATATTGTCCGCTCCTACAATTCCACCCGGATGCGCTAAAGTTTTATGGATATAAGTTCCTTTTGATGCAAGCATTAGACAGAGGGTGTCTATAGCAGGGTCACTTAAGCACGAGTCGGGTACGGTAGCATCGCCGGCGGCAAGCGAACCTTTTGTGGGTGGTATGGAATCTAACACAAAAACTTTTGAAATTGGATTTGAAACTTCCCAAACAGGCAGATCGGATGCGCCGAATAATTCGGCATTGGAATTATCCGTTAATGTAACTGTAAACCAAACAATCCCTGCTGCAAGAATTATGACGGCAGATGTTTTTATAAATTTTCGTATTAAAATACTTCCCGTAATGAATACCAGCAATGAAATAATCCAATTAATAGCAAGGGGAAGCGCCGCTCTCTGGCATGGATATGTAAGCCGTTTTGGATTCTCTACACTGCGGAGAATAAGCCAAAGAAAAGAAATTAAACCAACATAGTGCCAATATCTTCTGTCTTTCTTATCTGAATGTTCATCTGCTCGCATCGTGTATTCTATTAGTTATGATTATTGAAACTACATATAAATTAGATGTTGGAGATGGCTTACGAAAACCGGTATGATATCGTTGAAAGAAATAATAACCATAAAATCCTGTCTTAATCTGACATCATATTCATTTACAGTATCAAGCATATATATCTATTAAACCGAAAATTTAAGTATAGATACCGTAATCTTTATTTGTTATTATTACAAAGTACAAACTATATTCAATATTGTCAATGCTTCAGATTCACCATGAATTGTTCTCTTGCTGTTTGACTTGTAAATAACACAATCGGCTTACGCAAATTCCTCGTTTTTTTTGATGATAGTGTGAATTGTCTAACGTGATACATCGTAACTCATCTCATCATTCACAATATTTTACCCTGTTAAAAATTCGGCTTGAGTTTAGTCGTTAGTAACCCGCTCGATAAGATAAAACAAATCGCATCAGTAGGTTCTAAATGGGGTTCACGATAAAATAACATATCAGCGAAACCGTCAAAAAAAATCCTAATCATCTTCTGATGACCTGTCCTCCCAAAAGTGATCTAGACCTAAGTAAATTTGTTTGGCTTTAGGCTCTAGTTCCGATTTTGTGAAAAATAAAAAATCCTATCCTATGAATCAAAACCTTCATTCTTTGGTCTAATTTACCTATAATTCCAGGTGAGCGATACTATGCCAAGTATTTCCGAGAGTATCGTAATGTGATACTGCCTGCTTGAATATTATTTCTTCAACTCTTCATCCCAATTCACGACGAGTGTAAGCGGAGTTGATTTTTCTTGAGAGGGAATAATTGAGCCGAGAATTCTCTTACCGTCTGACGAAATGTCTGATGCGGCAATTTGACGCTTTGCCTGTAAATCCATGTGCTGAGTAACCTTAAGAACCTCAAAGGTCGAACCGATCGCTCTGATTTCTGCCGTCATAATTTTATTATCTGCGCCATAAAAAATTGCCTTTCCATCAGATCTCCAACTGGGTCTGAGACCGCCATTTGCCGATATCTGCCACTTGCCTGATGAAGCCGAAGCTTGTTGTAAGCCCGGTTCGATGAATGGCCTAACATAGACCTCGTCTTTCCCTGATTCATTAGAGACATATGCTACCCAGTGCATGTCTGGAGAAAAAACTCCGCTCTGTTCATTGAATTCTGTTTGAAGAAAAGGAATCGGTTTTCGGTCACCTGTCATCGGTAGAATCCATAAATCATTTTTTGTTTTTGGATCATTCGTTATCTCCAATAGAATATAGTTGCCATCGGATGACCAGTCATCGGCATATTTGTCTCCGTCGCCAAAATCACTCAGCAATTCTTCGGGGACTGAACCTGTGGTAGTTTTCAGGTAAAGATCATGATGAGTTTTCCGTTTAGAACTGAAGACAATACGGTCACCGTTTGGCGACCAAAGTGGAGCCATGTCAGGCGCTAGATCAAATGTGAATCTGGTTTGAATGCCTCGCTCAATTTCATATAACCAGAGATCAATGTTATGCGATTGGAGATCGACTACTTCCATTGCGATTCGTTTTCCGTCATGCGAGAGACTGGCGCTTTGAAAAATTTCGGGTTGACCAAAGGAAATAAGTTTTACTCCACTGCTGTCAAAGAGGGCAAGTTCACGTTTCCACCTTGTGCCGTAAGATTGATATACAAGAAGTCCGTTCTGAGAAACAGAAAAGGTAGCTTTACTGAACCGGGCATCGTATTGAATTTGCTGTACGATTGGGATGGGTTCACCGGAAACGTCAAGCGTCTTGAGATCGAACAGCTGAGCCATAAGAGCTGATTCGCGTATGAAAAGTAGATACCCTTGCGCGTATGCCGCGTCCGAAGCGCCATTGAAGAGGTGTTTGACTTCCCTCGATTCTATCGACCCGACACAAATTGAATCGTTCCCGCTTCCACTGCCGGCAGCGGTTGTGCGAATGAAAAACAAAAAATGTTTGCCGTCAGGTAAGAAGTAGGGCCAGCGATGTGTTTGTTCATTTCGTGTGCTATCCAATTTAGTCACAGGCGATGATGTGCCGCCGGCGGCAGAGACCTGATACATTGCGCCGGTGGAACCGAGTCCGAAAACAATGACTCCTGCCTGACTCCATGTACCAACCCGCGGATCTGCCGCATCGCAGATTGTAAACGGCGTTCCTCCGGCAGCGTCAATCTTTTTGAGTTTTCCGTCGGCAAAAAAACCGATTGTTTTACAATCCGGAGACCAGAAAGGAAACTGAGCAGTTTCTGTTCCCGACAACATCTGAGCCGACAAAGCATTAAGTGACTGGAGCCATAGATTATTTATTCCGGAAGAGTCTACAGCTACAAATGCTAACTTCCGCCCATCCGGTGACAATGCAATATGACCGCCTCCACGTTCATTGCTCAGTGAAGATTTTTCAGGCAAAGGAATAGATGCCCGGATTACCTGTTTGTGTACTCGCGTGTCTGCGAAATAGTAATAATAGAAAATAGAACTGATTGTTGTAATGATGAAAAGAATTGTTAACCACTTCCACGGTTGTAAACGAGAGGTTCTTGACGCGGTTTCAATTGGCTCAACACTGGCAATTTTAGGAATTGAACGGGATGTGGTAACACGGCTGAGGCGCTGCTTACTGGATTCTCTTCGGAATCGTTTGAGATTGATCGAGACCTGCTTAACCGATTGCATCCGTTCATTAATATCTTTCTCTAAACATTCAAGCACAATCTCATCAAAACCAGGATCAATTTCAGGTTTAATGGACGACATTGGGGCTGGATCAATATTAACAATTTCATACGCCATTGCCGTTTCATGTACCCCTTTGAAAGGAAGCTGTCCGGTGAATAATTCATAAAGAACAACTCCGAGTGAGAAAATATCGCTTCTGTGGTCAACATCCTGTCCCAGAACTTGCTCGGGGCTCATGTAACCCGCTGTGCCAACTGTAGAACCTTCTTTGGTAAGACGATTAATCTTGCTTCCGGCATCACGAAGTTTAGCCAACCCAAAATCCATGATCTGTACAATGCCATCTTTGCGGATCATGATATTTTCTGGTTTGATGTCGCGGTGGACTATGCCTTTTTCGTGTGCAGCAGCAAGTCCATCTGCAATTTGAATCCCAATATCGATCGCTTGTTTAAATGTGAAAGTGCCTTCCTTCTCCCGCAACGTTTGTCCATCTACAAACTCCATGACTATAAAAACTTGTCCATTATGCTCTTGAATATCCATCACTGAGCATACATTGGGATGATTCAGTGCCGCGGCAGCTTTTGCTTCCTGGAGAAATCTGGCTTTATCTTGCTCTGAGGCATTCAATTGGGTTGGAAGAAACTTCAGTGCGACGGTGCGGTCAAGCTTGGTGTCTTCAGCTTTATACACCACGCCCATGCCGCCTTCGCCTAATTTTTCAAGAACTTTATAATGAGATATCATCTGCCCAATCATAAATTTATCCCGCCACTAATTTTTGAAATCGTTCATTATTGTGCAGCGATTGCCACCACGGTTCAATCTTCAATAATGAAACGGACACTTCACATGGGATCGATAACAGCCGCTCAAGTATATCAATAGCTTTTTCATGTTCACCAACCATAGCATAAATCTTTGCAAGATCATGGAGACGGAATGATCCGCGCCACGCCTCTTTTTCAACGGGAAGCATTTCAACACCGTGTGCTCCTGCAATCACCGCCTCTTTGTTGCGACCCAATCCTGCGTATGCAAGGCCAAGAGCACTAGAGAGTCGTTCGTCGGCTGGATTAGCTTTTTGCTTCAATTCCAGAAATACTCTTGCACTGTCATAATATTTTTTTGCCTGCAATTCGTTCCCACAAATACTTTCCATCTGTGCACGAAGGAGACTTGTAGGAGCATAACTGAATTGATCATTCAACAATTCCTTCGTATTTGCGCGGTCTATTGCGTTCTCAGCGGCTTGGAAATTCCGATCCATCAATTCAATAAAATAGCTCATATAGTCAACAATAAATTCTGATTCGTTAATTTTTCCCACTCTTCGAGCCTCTTCAAAAATGCATCGTGAACCATCGATATCACCTTTCCATAACAAAAGATTCCTCGCCTTATCCCAATAGGTCGCTGTGATATCAGGGGTCAGTTCAAGTGATTTATCAAAATTACGCTCAGCTTTTTCGTACTCTCGCGACAACGTTTGTGTTTCTCCAAGTTGTCGAATAATATCCGATGCGCGGGGATTGCTTTCTATTGATTTCTCAAACGCTTCAATTGAGCCGCGTATGTTTCCCTGACGACGCATGACCGCTGCAATGCCGTAATAAACAGTAGAATTACTTGGTCTATACGAAAGGGCGAGAGAGAACTCTCCCAATGCTTTTGAATAATCAAGTTTTGTATGATAAAAATACCATCCCATAGCTTCATGGGTTTCGGAAAGCTGCGGGGTAAGTTGAATTGCTTTTTCTCCGGCTAAACGTGATTGTTCAACACGACGCTCAGACCGATCGTAGAAAAACCAATAGATACTTGCATGTATCTTTGCAAGTTTAGCAAAGGCAGCAGCAAATGATGGATCAAGTCGTATTGCACGGTCTAATAATTGGATGGCAATTTCTTGGTCGGATTTCGAAACACTTCTATTTGAATACTCAATGGCTTGAAGATAATAATCGTATGCTTCCGAATTTTCAGTAAGAGAAGTTTCCAGCAATTTCTGTTCTGTCGTAGCCAAAGCAATATCCATAGCACCGGCAACCCTGCTGGCAATATCGGATTGCAGTTTGAATGCGCTTGAAAGCACCGATTCCATTGATTCCGACCATGCTTGTGTTCCATCATCCACTCTGATTAGCGTCGGATTCACACGGACGTTTGTCTGACCCCCAGTTGCTTCCCACCGAACCGTTCCCTGTAACACATAGTTCACGCCAAGCTCTGCTCCGATCTGCTTTATGGTTTTTGTTGTGCCCTTATATTGTACTGCGCTCGATCGTGCGATAACCTTTAACCCAGAAAGTCCTGATAACCTGCTCGTTATCTCGTCGGTCATTCCATCAACAAAATAATCCTTATCGTTTGGTCCGAGATTCTCAAACGGGAGAACGACGATTATTTTTTTATCATTACTCCCGGCAATACTCGATGTGATCGAATCTTTAAAAAGAAAAACACCAATTACAAGAACAATTGCGATACCAAAGCCTGCCAAATATTTTTTTGAGAGGAATGTATTTTTTGGTGCTTGCGGTGTCGGTGATAAAATATTCGATCTGTTTTGTTCCGGTCGTTGAAACTCTTGAGTTCTAACTACTCTTGTCGATTCTTTCTTCAGGCGTCGAAGATCAACAATAATCTCAGCCATCGATTGGTAGCGATCTTCAGGATCTTTTTCAAGAGATTTTTTCAAAATATGAAGCAACTCTGACGGAATATCTTCTCGATACATTAATGCATCTTCAAGTTCTTCATTCACAATGGAATACATGATCGCCGCTTCGTGTTCACCTCGAAACGGCATCTTTCCAGTTGTCACTTCGAATAATACCACTCCGTAGGAAAAGATATCAGACCGCATATCTGCTTCAATTCCTTGTATCTGCTCCGGCGACATATACGCAAGTGTTCCAATCGTGCTGGACGTTCTTGTCAGTTTCAAAGAACCTTTCAACTTTGCCAAACCAAAATCCATCACTTTAATTTGGTTTTTGGAATTCACCATGATATTCTCTGATTTGATATCACGGTGAATGATTCCTTTGCTGTGGGCTTCTTGCAGCGCTTCAGCAATTTGAACGCCATACTCAATAACTTGCTTTATGTTTAATACCTGAAATTCAGCGACTTTGTCACGCAGTGTAACACCGTCCACCAACTCCATTTCGATGAATTGCTGATTTTCAAATTCATCAATTCCATAAATGGTACAAACATTCGGATGATTCAATGCAGAGGCAGATTTTGCTTCCTGGAGAAATCTGGCTTTATCTTGCTCTGAGGTATTCAATTGGACTGGAAGAAACTTGAGGGCAACATAGCGGTCTAATTTTGTATCTTCCGCTTTGTACACAACACCCATACCACCCTCGCCTAACTTTTCGAGAATCTTGTAATGAGAAATTGTTTGTCCGACCAATTATTTATTTCCCTTTCATCATTTCAATATACTCCGGTTCATCGTGGATGTTGTCGAGATCCGGATCTCGTTTGATCCATTCATAAAAACCATACCCTGCGGAAATAGCATCTTTGAGAGATTGCAGTGCAAGAGGTTTATCGCCCACACTCGAATAAAAACAAGCCGCATTATAAAACATCAGTGGATCGTTTGGACTTAATTCAATTGCGCGAGCTGCTTTAATTTTCGCGTCTTCAATCCGTCCAGCTCGAACCAACGAAATAGCAAAAAAGATGTGGGCGCGCGCGTCATCAGGATGGAGAGACAGGTATCGAGGAAACATCTGATTTGAAATTACAACCCACTTGTTCAATTCTTCTTTTTCTCTCAGAACATCATAACACAGGATAAGATCACCGTATGCTGCATAGAAATCCGGGCTAAGTTCTATCACTTTCTTAAAGAGTTCAGCGGCTTCACGATTGTGATCCGTTGTTCTGTGGGTTCTGCCCAGAATCCAGTATGCGATATGGTTACTCGGATTTAACTCGATCGCTTTTTTGCTCGATTCTAAAGCTTCATCATGTGATTTTTTATAAAGATATACCAGCCCTAGAGCAGAATACGCTTCTGATAACGAAGGGTCGTACATCAATGCTTTCAGACCAGCCTCCAACGCCTTATCCAGCCATGCATCATTTCTGTCGAACTGCTGGTAGAGGTGAGCATACGCTTCACTCATACCTGCATAAGCGTCTGCATAACGTCCGTCGTATTCAATTGCTTTGCGAAAAAGTTCGATCGCTGTTTGCACGCTGGTTTTAGTAAATCGGTACAATGAATCTCTCGCCCGAAGATTGCAATCGAACGCTTGAGTGTTTAACGTGGAACGTTTTGTAAGCTCAACTTGCTCTTTCGGTGTGAGTTTCACCATCAGTGCATCGACAATTTGCTTCGATACTTGTTCCTGAATGTCAAAGACATCCGCAAGCTTGCCCTTGTAGGTCTCTGCCCAAAGTTGAGCATCGGCTTCAATGTCGACCAACTCAACTGCAATACGAAGATTATCCTGAAATTTTCTAACGCTTCCTGCCAAAATATACCGAGTTGCAAGTTCCCTCCCGATCGCCTTGACTTCTTTCGTTGTTCCTTTGTACTGCATTGATGTTGTTCGAGGAACAACACGGATATCTTTCAACCTCGACAAATTGATGATAAGTTCTTCCGTAAGACCATCGCTGAAGTAATCGCTTTCCTTGTCGGGACTAATGTTTCCAAACGGAAGTACGGCAATTGCTTTTATCTGCGGCTGCACCGTGGCGGTTTCAACTGCTCGTCTGGTATCCTGAAGTGCTTGGAGAACTTCATCCATATTTTGATATCTCTGTGATCTTTCCTTTGCCAACATTTTCTTAGTGAGCGTATCTATCTGGTGAGGAATTTTTCTGTCCATTAGACTGGGTACGGGTGGCTCCTCATTCACAATCAAGTACAAAAGACCCGCCTCGTGTTCGGACTTGAATGGCAGATCTGCGGTTAACATTTCATAAAGCACCACACCGAGAGCCCAAATGTCTGATCTCTGATCAGCCGCCTCACCCTGCGCTTGTTCCGGCGACATATACGAAAGTGTTCCCATCGATGTCCCTATTTTCGTAAATCCGGAGCTGCTCTTGAGCTTCGCAATTCCGAAATCCATAATCTTTAACTTGCCATCGTTTGCTACCATGATATTTTCCGGCTTGATATCCCTGTGTACAATATCCTTGCCGTGGGCGGCTTTGAGTCCTTGTGTTATTTGAATTGTCCACTCCAATGCCTGGATGATCGGTATGCCTTTTCCTGATTTCAGATTCGTAATATATTTCTTAAGCGTCATTCCCTCGACATACTCCATTGCGAAGAATATCTTTCCGTCCGGCTCATCAATTTCATACACCCCGAGAATATTGGGATGGTTCAGGGCGGCGGCGGCTCTTGCTTCCTGGAGAAAGCGAGATTTGTTTTCTTCTGAGGAAGACAGATGGGCTGGGAGAAACTTAATGGCTACGTAACGATCGAGTTTGAGATCCTGTGCCTTATATACGACACCCATCCCGCCCTCGCCGAGCTTTTCTAGTATTTTATAATGAGAAACTGTTTGATTAATCATCTGTTCTATATTGATCCTTTCAATTGAAAACTCTTTCCAGTGAGTATGGAATATCCTTCAACCGTAATGTCATCAGTTGTCACAACCTGAGCACCTGTTTCCCGCTCAAGTCGCATTTTCCACTGATATACACCCGATAAAGCGGGCTTTAATTTATTAAGCAAAGTATCGAACAAACCGCTTTGTTCGTATTTATCTGCATCAGCATGTGTGTCCCATATTGAAATTGAAAATAATTTTCCTTCGTCTTCGGGATTTTCTGTAAGGTAAGCAGAACGGCAACCATAGACCTTTGTGAGTATAGGTAAAACCTCATTGTTATAGATTCGCTTAAATTCATCTTTCATCCCGGAATGGACCTGATGTGACACAATGCGTACATAGAGTGTTTTACCGTAGATAATAGGTCGCTGATCGGAGGAGGAAATAATAAAATCTTTAACAACGGCTTCCTGAGGGATTTGGGTATACGTCAGTGTAAGATCGTCGGAGAGGTTCATTTGCCACTCCGAAGACTCGTCAAAATATTTATTACTCGCGTTGAGCAATTCTGCAAAGACACCGCTTTTCTCATAGGAGTCAATTTTATCCCTGTCTGACCATAGTGATATGGAAATGCACTCGTCGGGATGTTGGATGTTATGAAACAATCCGATATACAAACATCCGTCTACTGTTTGCATGGTTGGAATGATTTTTTCTTCATATACACTGCGCAGACTATGGATATTGTCTGGTTTGATTCTAACTTGTACAAAGCGAAGGTGCATAATCTATACTCCTTTCTGTCCGATCTGTAGGCAAATGTAAAATAATAATGAACATATGTGAGAGCCTCTTACATGGAAGATAGATCTAAACATGACTTAGAGTTTTCTTTTAATAACGACAATCGTAATATCATCGGATTGGGGATGATCACCGATATGAGATTTAATTCTTGCGGTTATTAAATTCATAACTTCACCGGCTGAAAGATCGCGGTGCTGCATTAAAAACGAAGTTAGATTTTCCTCGCCAAACATTTCCTGTCGATTATTCATTGCCTCAGTAATTCCGTCTGTATAGATGATAATCATATCATTTTGGGATACAAGTACAGCTTCCTCTTCGTATGGGAATGAATCCATAATTCCGAGAACAATTCCACCTGTCGATAATCGTTTTGGCTCATTATGATGGGAAATATGAAAGGGGGGATCATGGCCGGCATTGCAAAACTGGAATTTGTGCTGTTCCCAGTCTAACAAACCATAGAAGACGGTTGCAAATTTTTCCGAACTTGTACTTTCGAATAAAAGCTTGTTTGAATGATTGATGCATTGTCGGGCTGAGGTTGTTACCATGGTTTGTCCCCGTAATGTCGCTTGCAGATTTGCCATGAGCAGCGAAGCAGGAAAACCTTTCCCTGATACGTCTCCGACACAAATCGCCATCTTCGTGTTATTCAGAGGAATGAAATCAAAATAATCACCTCCCACAAGTTGTGCCGGGATGCTTCTGCCAACAATTTCGTACCCCGGAACTGTTGGAAACTTTTTTGGCAAAAGATCATTTTGAATTACTGCCGCAAGACGAACTTGTTCCTGAATCACTTTCAACGACTGCTCCTGCTGATAGAGGCGAGTAGTTTCCAAGACCTGAGCGGATTGTATCGCCAGAATTGAAAGTAACCTTTTATCATCCTCAGTAAATCCGTTACCTTCACTTTTATTAAAAACAGCGAGAATCCCAATCAACTTATTTTTTGCAAGAAGTGGAACACATAGAATCGATCGTATCTCTCCATCTGTCTTAACACCGGTAAATCGCGGGTCTGACAATAGGTCGTTTGTCATCATTGGTTTTTTGTTGATCATCATCCAGCCAAGTATATTTTGGTTGAGGTGAAATTGTTGATGGTCCGATGTGGAGTTCTGAGTCCTGATCAATGTCTTCATTTCGGTAGGAATATCCTCGTCAACGAGCGTGATCATGCCCTGTTGTCCGCGAACAGCTTTTACAGACTTTTTGACCACATTTTCGATAACGGCGTCTAGAGTCATCGCCGAGCTGATAACGCGAGCCAAATCATTGAGAACGGAAAGTTCGTCAATTGCTTTGCGCAGACGCTGATTCTCATCGCGAAGGATGGTATTTGGATCTGTAATCATAAAATGATGGTTGATAGAACCAACAGTATTTCAGTAAATCGAGTTCCCTTCTTAAATGACATGAGATATATTCAGTTTATGTAGCAAAGTGAAGTTGGCAAATTCTCTGGTTCTGAAAAATTTATTGATATAAAAATTTTTATTCGATGTGTGAGAATAAAACTACTGATAAGATAAACAGAGGTTATTGCTTTTGCTTTGTCATTCATTCTTCTTACTATATTGTATAGAATATCTTATACTTTTCAAAAATATCAATTTCAATACATTAGTGAATTCTATCACAAAAACGTTTGAGGAATCAATAAAAATTCATATTTTAAATGAAGTAAACTCATCTATTGTTGATAGGTCATATTTAAGTTATTTAATATCGATTGTGTAAACGGCCGATGAAACGAGTTATAGGAAACTATTTCCCAATTATTCTTCTTGCCTTATGCGGTTTTATGATAGTTCTCTTGACATTTAATGGCTGGAATTATTACGATACACCAATTGCGTTAAGGGCATTTCGTCCAGATTATCAAACAATGAAACCTTCGGGTGTTTTTAGCCATGGACTTGGAATAGCGGGTTCGCTCATGATAATTATCGGTGTAGGTTCTTATTCATTTCGCAAGAGAATTAATAGACTTCGCTCTTTTGGTTTGTTAGCCAACTGGTTGCATTTTCATATCATCCTATGTTTACTTGGTCCGATATTTATCATCTATCATACTACGTTCAAGTCGGGTGGTATTGCGGCGATTACTCTCTGGACTATGCTTTCAGTGACAATGAGCGGAATAATTGGTCGATTTTTGTATGTCCTTATCCCGCGCAATCTCAATGGCACACAACTGACAATGGAAGAGATTGAATCGGAAATGAAAAATATTGCTGAAGTTCTGCAGGAATATCCTGTTGGAATATTTTTAAGGCAAACGATTGACAGATCTTTTACTGGATTTCAACCCCCTCAAACTTTCTGGCAAACCATAGTAACGATCATTAGACTTGAAAAATCTAAGATTCAAGTGCGGGGTAAAATTCATGAAATCTTATCATGGAATAAAATTGCACCCGAGGCCGCCCTGCCTCTTAAACATGCTGCTCTTGCAAGAGCAGCTTTGACTCAAAAAACGTTTGTGCTTGGACAGGTCGAGCGGTTCTTTCATAATTGGCATCTTATTCATTTACCGTTTACCATTATTATGTTTGTCACCCTCATCGTTCATGTTGTTGTTGTAATTTTACTTGGGTATAGATGGATATTTTGATGCCACAAATGAATAAAATGTTTTTGTCAAGGATATCTTGTTCTCTATTTTTTTATCAACTATTTTTCTTGGGATTCATTACTATAAATCTTTTTGCTCAGTTTTCTCCAGGTGATCTTTCGAATTCTCACCAGCATCTTGATGGTTCACAGAATTGCACAAACTGCCATGAAGTGGGTTCGGAAATCAGTGGAGCGAAATGCCTCACCTGCCACGAGGAAATTCAAATTCTTAGGAAAGAAAAACACGGGTATCACGGTGTTACAGCCACGGAGTCTTGCGTAAAATGTCATAAAGAACATTTAGGTCGTGAATCGAAAACAGTCCTTTTCGAAGAGAATAAATTTGATCACATTAAAACTGGATTTAATCTGTCTGGGAAACATTCTTCTATCAGTTGCGAGAAGTGTCATTCTTCGATATATCGCAAAGATATGACCATAAAGAAAATTTTGGAAAAAAGTAAACGCAAGACGTATCTCGGATTAACTCATGCTTGTATATCTTGCCATCCTGATCCTCATAAAAACAAATTCGGTCAGGAGTGTTCTTCTTGCCACACTCCAGACGGATGGAAAAAAGTAAGCCGCTTAGATCATACTCGTACAAAATTCCCATTAATTGGAAAACATCTGCAAACCAAATGCAGTAAATGTCATCCATCAATGAATGAGAATAGCCACGATGGTAAAATCACTTTAATAAAAAATGATTTTACAGATTGCAAACCGTGCCATCAATCTCCACACAACTCATTTTTGAATGAGAAAATTTGTTCAAGCTGTCATTCACCGGTGGGATGGGGAGAAGCATCGAATAATCAGTTCAATCATGATATGACCAGATATAAACTTACGGGCATGCATAAAGAAATAAAATGCGAGAAATGTCATTCGAAGACTGATAAACAGGATTTTAAAGCCCGCTTTAAACGAGATCATAATAATTGTACAGATTGCCATTCTGATAAGCACGATGGAGTATTCATGCGCTCTTATAAAAACGATTGCTCGGTATGTCATTCTCTTAGTGGATTTAAGCTAAGCACTTATTCACTGGAAAAACACACGACCACACGTTTCCCGCTTAATGGGGCGCACGCGGCTATACCATGTAATAGTTGTCATCGTAAAAAAGAATCTGAGATTCCAATATTTCGTTTTACAAATATTTTGTGTGAATCGTGCCACAAGGATATTCATGGCGGTGCTTTCACTTCGATTATGAAAGAAAAAAGTTGTGGGAATTGTCATGTCACAACAGGATGGAGGAACGCATCGTTTGATCATTCAATCACCGCATTTTCGCTCACAGGTCGTCACAAAAATGTTGGATGTGCTAAATGTCATAAAGCTGCCGATATTTTATCTGGTAAAGTTGTTTTTAAAAAAATACCATCCGATTGTGAATCGTGCCATGTTGATCCGCATATAGGGCAGTTTAGCGAGTCTGGTAAAACAAACTGCTTCAAATGCCATACGGCTGAAGGTTGGAGATCGCTAATCTTCAATCACGAAACACAGAGTAAATTTAAACTCACCGGTAAGCATTTGAATGTATCGTGTTCATCATGTCATAAATCTGAAAAAGACGGGAAATTGCAGTTTATTCGCTTCAAACCTTTGGAAATTTCCTGCGAATCATGTCATCAAAAAGGAATCGTCCAATGATACGATTTATTATATTCGCCATATTAGTAGGCGTTACAAACATCAACGCACAAAAGTCGCAATCTCCTCACGGGAAACTAAATCGACCTTGTGGGGAATGTCATTCAACAACATCCTGGAAGCTGAGTGATAGTACAATATTCAATCATAATTCGACCGGTTTTTCTCTCATAGGATACCACAAGAATGTTCCATGTAAATCTTGCCACAATGATTTAAAGTTCGTACGGCAAAATTCCGAATGTACCGCTTGTCATATTGATGTTCACCGATCGGAACTCGGTAATGAGTGTAAACGTTGCCATGATATGAATTCATGGATAATCACGGATATGAAACAAAAGCATCAGCAAACTAGATTTCCACTGCTTGGTAAGCATGCCCAGTTGGATTGCAGTGCCTGTCATGAGCGTGCATCAACCTATCGCTTCGCAGGAACACCGATCACTTGTATAGGTTGTCATGAGCATGATTATAGAGCGACTTTAAATCCAAGTCATGTCAAAGAACTATTCCCTGTTGACTGCCGGAATTGTCATAATTTTACAGCTTTAAGTTGGGGTGGAAGCTTCGATCATTCGCTGACTGCATTTCCGTTAACCGGTGCTCATCGTGCAATTATTTGTATACAATGCCATAAGAACAATCAATTCAGGAATCTTTCAAGTGAGTGTTTCAACTGCCACTCAGCAGATTTCACAACCGCTGTTTCATTTGATCATGTTTCTGCAGGAGTGAGTCATGCTTGCCAGATGTGTCATTCAACCGCTGCTTGGACTCCATCAACGTTTAATCATGCTTCAACAAAATTTAATCTAACCGGTAAACATAGAACAATTTCATGCCAATCTTGTCACATTAATGGCAATTATCTGCTTGTCTATAGCGGCTGTTATACATGCCATCAGACCGATTATCAGAATGTGATCAATCCGAACCATCTTACCGGAGGGTTCAGTACCGATTGTTCCCAGTGTCACTCTACAGATTCTTGGGAGCCTGCAACATTCGATCATTCTACTACAAAATTCGATTTGACAGGTAAACACAAAACAATTACATGCCAATCTTGCCATTTAAACGGTAATTATCAGCTTGTTTACAGCGGTTGCTATTCATGTCATCAAAACGATTATCAGAATACGAATAATCCAAATCATCTTGCCGGAAACTATGATACAGATTGTTCTAAATGTCATTCTACTGATTCATGGAGTCCGGCAACGTTTGATCATTCGATAACGAAATTTCCATTAACCGGTCAGCATACCACTACACAATGTCTGTCCTGCCACACAGGCGACAATTATCAGCTCACGTACTCTGACTGTTATGCCTGTCATCAGGATGATTACATTCGACCGACGGATCCTAATCATGCAGTTGCCAATTTCCCGCATGATTGTTCACCCTGTCATTCAACTTCTGCCTGGTCTCCTTCAACCTTTAATCATGATCAGCAATATTTCAGAATCTATTCAGGAGCGCATCAGGGGAGATGGACACTATGTACGGATTGCCACACTACTCAGTCCGATTATAAACAGTATTCATGTGTTGATTGCCATGAGCACAATCAAACAGACATGAATGCAAAACATACTGATGTTGGAAATTATGTTTACTTGAGTTCCGAGTGTTTTAGATGCCATGAAAACGTAAAATGAAAAGTATTACATTCATACTCATCTTTTTTGTTTTCGCATTATCTGCCTACGGGCAGAAATCCGTTATCACTGGTCGCATTACTTACATTTCATCAGGTGTTGTATATACATCTTTGGGAAGAGATGCCGGTGTTATTGACTCGAGCTTAATTATTGCTTTTTCAGGTAATGATACTATTGCAGTTCTGAAAGTTTTTGCCACGAGTTCAAAAACATCAGTCTGCACTATTCTTGATAAGAAAAGAGATTTGAAGGTTGGAGATGCATTGATTTTTATTCCGCTCATCAGTGAAACCAAAAGTTCATCAATCGATTATCCCATAGAAACCGTAATTGATTCCAAACCAATAATTGTTGTAACGGACTCTGTCGGTAAAGACAGCATCCAATCATCATCTTATAGCTGGTTATTAATCCATGGCTCAGTCGGATTGCAATATTAGGGTACTACCTCCTCAGTAACTAATTTTAAATATTCACAATCTGGTGGCATCATTAATCTCACCGGCAGGTTGACCGGGATACCGGCTAGCTTTGAAATCTACGCTAACCTTAGACAGTTATACCAAGGTAATTTAAGTCCTTTTTCCTCCAAAGGTATCGACCGTTCGAGGATTTATAGATTTTCACTTTCATTCAATGATGGAACAAATATTATTTCCATAGGACGAATTGTACCAACATATTCTCCGGGGATCGGATACGTTGACGGTTTAATGGCTCTCAGAACTTCTGATGGTTTGACGTTTGGTTTAGTCGCCGGATTTGAACCGGGATATACACAACGAACATTTTCCTCAAACATTAAAAAAGCGGCTGTATTTGGATCATATTCCACAAACAGTATACTGCATCCATCGTTAAGTATTTCTTATGCTCGATCATATTACGGCTCTCTTCTTAATCGTGAGTCTTTAAGCGGATCCTTCAGAATATTTCCTCTTGAACGATTGAGCATTAGCGCGCTGTGCGATCTTGATTTGCGAATGAAATCTGAAACTGAATACATTCTATCACCAAAACCCGCTCTTTTCAATGCGAATGTTGATTATCGCTTTCCATCTACAATTGTAATAGGTGCAGGTTTAGTTATGTGGAGACCGTCCTATTCATTCGCTTCAATCCGAACAATCCCGGATTCTCTTCTCGATTTAAGAATTCGTACTACACCGAATGTTAATATTAACGTGTGGTTACCTTATGGCATATCAATCTATAACAATTACTCGCCCCGCCTGGTCTCCGGTCAACTTGGTAAAGAATATCTAAATTATTCTTCAGTCAATTTTTCTAATGCTTTTAATTCTGGGTTCACATCACGGTTTTCTGTGTCATTGAACTCGACCGAATACGCTAAGTCAAAAATTTATGGATTGAGTGTGCAGAAAAATATTTTCAATTTGCTCGATGCATCACTACGATATCAGGTGAATCGCAATACGATATCACGAACCGGTGACTTATTGGTTTACACATCGTATTCACTCGATATCTTTACAAACATATTCAAGTCCATAACCTTGTGGGGAAGTGTGGAACGTTTTATTGGGCATGCCTCTGATGGTTATATTTTTCTCGCCGAAATCCGCAAAAAATTCTGATGGAAACTGTATTCTCTCTTCTCATATTTATTTTTCTCGTTCTTGTTATAGCCGTACCGTACTGGCTGATCGTGGGGAAAAAGAAGAAGCTGATAAGAAAGATGCATGAAAAAAATGTTAATGCCGGTATGACAGAACCGGCAACTCTTCATCCTCGGATAGACATGTTATCATGTATTGGATGTGGTGGATGCGTACAAGCTTGTCCCGAGAATGTACTCGGCATGGTCAATGGAAAGCCGGCAATTATTAACGGTGCAAGGTGCATTGGACATGCTCTATGTGCAGATGCTTGCCCTGTTGGCGGTATCACGATGGGTTTTGGAAAACCAAAACAGGGGATGGAAATTCCATTCTACAATGAACATTATCAGTCGAACATAGAAGGTCTCTACATTGTTGGTGAACTCGGCGGTGTGGGACTTATTAGAAATGCTTTCTCACACAGTATAAAAGCGGTTAGTCATATCGCTTCAAATATTCAGCCGAACAAAAATATTGATGCAGATATCGCTATCATAGGTGCCGGACCAGCAGGTATTTCTGCCGGTCTTAGTGCTAAGTATCATCAACTCCGCTCTATCATTTTTGAACAGGATGATCTTGGCGGATCGATACTTCATTACCCGCGACAGAAACTCGTTCTAACTTCCCCTGTAGAGTTGCCTCTCTTTGGAAAATTGCAGATTTCAGAAATCAGTAAGGAAAAATTACTCGATCTTTTTCACGGACTTGTTCAAAAGTATCAACTTGACGTTCGTACCGGAGACAGAGTTCTTTCAATACAGAAAGATGGAAATAAGTTTCAGATATTGGCTAATAGCGGGCAGTATACCGCATCCAGTATAGTTCTTGCGATGGGGAGGCGCGGGACTCCGCGCAAGTTGAATGTACCGGGTGAAAATCTGCCCAAAGTATTTTATCGACTCTTTGATGCGGAATCTTTTACCGGTAAGCATATTTTAGTTGTGGGTGGCGGCGATAGTGCAATCGAGGCAGCAGTTGGACTTGCGCGTCAACCCGGCAATAAAGTGATAATAAGTTATCGTAAAGAAGAATTTTTCCGTTTGAAGGAGCGTAATGAAAAAAACATTCTGGAAATGAAAAAAGAGGGAAAACTAAGCATGTTATTTAAATCGCAAGTCACTCAGATTCAGACTGATAGTGTTGTTTTACAGGAAGCAAACCATGAACAAAAAGTGATTACGAACGATTTTGTATTTGTTTTTGCAGGGGGAGAGTTGCCCTCAGAATTTTTAAAACTTATCGGAGTTAAACTTAGAACAGACGAATTGGAGAAATAAGGAATTCATTATTCTTATGCAAGATAATTAATCTATTCCCAAAATAATTAGGTAAAATAATACAACAGAATTAATCTGTACAACAAAAAATCCCAACCATCTTTTGATGATTAGGATTTTTCTGTAGTTGGAGTAGCGGGGGCAGGACTTGAACCTACAGCCTTTGGGTTATGAGCCCAACGAGCTACCAATTGCTCCACCCCGCGATCATTTGTATATCAATATACATAAATACCACAGGCAAAGCAAACAATCGGTGAATCTACTTCAACCAACCGTGCTCGCGATACCAATTTACTGTTTCCCGTATTCCATCTTCAATTGTAATCAATTCCCGGAATCCTAATTCACGCCTTGCTTTCTCGACACTAAACGTCCATGCATTTTGGACCATGTCTCTGGCTTTTTCTATATTTATCAGCGCCGGTTTACTGCTGAATACAGATAAGAATTCCGCAAATAACCCGATGACATATATAAAAAATTTCGGTATTCTGACACGCAGCACTTTTTTGTTCATGATGTGCGCGGTTATTTCGCCCAACTCTTTCCAGTTGTAATACCGCTCGCTTGAAATAAAATATGTTTGCCCTACTGCTTTCGGACTTTCACCCGCAAGTATAATTCCGTCAACTAAGTCCTTCACGTGGATCAGACTTACATAGGTGTCTTTGAAACCGATCATCGGTTGTAAACCTTTGCTCATGGTATTAAAAAATTCAAAAACATCTTTGTCCCGAGGTCCGTAAACTGCCGGTGGACGAACTATCGTTATTGGTATCTTATCCATCAATCGCAGGCATTCTTTTTCTGCCTCCATTTTACTGACACCGTAGGTTGTGATAGGATGGAATGGAGCTTCTTCTTCGATGGGATTGCCGTCAAGACTTGGTCCCGTGGCGGTCCCGCTGCTGATGTGGATGAACCGCTTGAGATTATTATTCGACTCTACCACCGCTTGCAGCATATTACGAAGAGCAATATGATTGCCTTCAAAATAACCGGATTTGGTTTTAGATTTTGTGACTCCCGCAGTATGGTAAATATAATCGATTCCCGACACAGCGCTTTTAAGCGAATTGATATCTGAATAGTTACCGTATATATATTCGACCGGAAGATTTTTTATCCATCCAATGTCGGAGGATTTTCGGATGAGACATTTTAGCCGATATCCTTTTTCATGAAGTCTTTCAGTAAGATGACTTCCGATAAAACCCGTTGATCCTGTAATCAGAACTTGCATGTCTATTTATATTGATATTGAAAAGAAGAATTATTAGTCTTGGAAACGTAATTGCTTTTTAAACGCCAATCAAGTATATTAAAAAAAATTTTGGTATGCAATTTAACCATTTTATCATCCATACCGAAGACATTGACAATTCTCAAATTACCAATTATGACACAACCTCTTGATAAAGATTCGCAGGCTTCAAAACCAATAATGGATATATTTCAGAAATGTTATGAATTTACCCGCGCCGATGAAGTAAAGGCGGCAGGGTTTTATCCATACTTTCGCGCTATCGAAGAAAATGAAGGTCCGGTAGTTCAGATAGAAGGCAGAAAAGTTATAATGGCTGGCTCGAATAATTATTTGGGTCTGACCGCTCACCCCAAGGTGAAAGAAGCTGCTGTGCGAGCAGTTGAAAAATATGGGACGGGATGTTCCGGTTCTCGCTACCTGACAGGTACACTTGATCTCCATAATGAACTTGAATCCCGCCTCGCGAAGTATATGGGGAAGGAGTCTTGCCTGCTGTTCAGTACAGGATATCAGACTGCTCAGGGAATTATTCCTACAATCGTTCAACGCGGCGAATATCTTATTACCGATAAAGATAATCATGCCTGCATAGTTGCAGGTTATATGATGGCGAAAGGTTTATTTGCGGAGATCGTTCGGTATAAACATAATGATATTGAAGACCTGGAACGTGTTATCTCAAAACTGCCGCTTCATGTCGGTAAGCTTTTAGTAACCGATGGTGTTTTCAGCACATCCGGCGAGATTGTAAATCTTCCCGATCTCATCAAGGTCACTAAGAAATACAACGCGCGTGTTGTAGTCGATGATGCTCATGCAATTGGAGTTATCGGAAAAGGCGGACGCGGCACTGCGAGTCATTATGGTCTGGAGAACGAAGTCGATCTCACTTTCGGAACCTTCAGTAAAACTTTCGCATCGCTTGGCGGTTTCGTGGTTGGCAACGAAAGAGTAATCAATTATCTCAAACATCAATCACCCGCGCTCATCTTTAGCGCAAGTCCAACCCCGGCTTCGGTTGCCGCGGCATTAGCCGCGCTCGACATCCTGGAAAAAGAGCCGGAGCGTATTACGAAATTAATCCATAACGCCGATAGAATGCGTAAAGGATTTAAAGAAGCAGGTTTCAAAATCATCGAGGGTCAATCTGCCGTAGTGCCCGTGATCGTGGGAGACGATATGCTGGCGTTCAAATTCTGGAGGGAATTATTTGATGCAGGAGTTTTCGTCAATGCATTTATCAGTCCGGGTGTGCCGCCGGGTTTACAGATGATGCGTACCAGTTATATGGCTACCCACGAAAATCATCATCTCGATCGAATACTCGAAATCTTTTCGAAAGCCGGTAAAAATCTCGGTATCATTTAGTCGGATATAACTATGAACTCGATAGATATCCGACCCGCAGTATCTAAACGCGATCTTGAAAGGTTTGTCAAGTTTCCATGGATAATCTATAAAGATGATCCGATGTGGGTTCCACCGCTTTTAATGGATCGTCGTAAGCTTATCGACAAAGAAAAAAATCCTTTTTACAAACATTCAGAAGCGGAATTTTTCCTCGCGTACTGCAACAATGAAATCGTCGGCAGGATCGCGGCAATCATCAATCATAATCACAACAAGGAACACAAGGAGAACATCGGCTTCTTCGGTTTCTTTGAATGCATCAATGATCAAGAGGTTGCAACCTCACTGTTTCAAACTGCGAAGGATTGGTTGAAAGCCCGCGGAGTAACGGCAGTTCGCGGACCGGCAAATCCTTCGGTGAACGATGAATATGGTTTGCTGATCGATGGATTCAATCGATCTCCCGTAATTCTGATGCCGTACAATCCGCCATACTATGCGAAACTTATCGAGGGCGCAGGGTTGACGAAAATTAAAGACCTCTATGCTTATCATGTTTCGAGAGATAGATCTTTCAATGAAAGACTGACGAACATCTCCGAGCGCGCTCGCCAGCGTGAAGGACTGACTTTCCGTACGATCAATATGAAGGAGTTCGATAAAGAAGTTGCCGCCATTAAAAGTCTCTACAACAGAGCATGGCAGTATAACTGGGGCGCCGTTCCGATGACAGACGAGGAGTTCGATTACCTCGCCGCTGATCTGAAACAAATTATCGTTCCCGAGCTGGTAGTTCTTGCTGAATATAAAGGTGAGCCGGTTGGGTTTTCATTATCAATCCCCGATCTGAATATCGCATTGAAGTACAACAAGGGCGGCTATTTGCTTCCAGCCATTGTGCGGATGCTGATTCATAAGAAAAAAATTAATTGGGCGCGTGTACTGGTTTTGGGTGTAGTGCCTGAGCGGCTGAAGACAGGCGCGGCAAGCGTGTTATTCTACGAAACGGCAAGACGCTGTATCGAGAACGGTTATCCCGATGGAGAAGCAAGCTGGGTTCTGGAAGATAACGTCATGATGATCCGTGCCGCTGAATTTCTCAACGCCGATCGCTACAAAACATACCGCCTCTACCAAACAAATCTATAATGACGGGAATATCTCAATGCCTGTAAAACCGGTTGAAAAAATATGGATGAATGGTAAACTCGTTAACTGGAACGACGCGAACATTCACGTTCTTTCTCATGTTGTCCATTACGGCTCGAGCTGGTTTGAAGGAATCAGATGTTACGAAACGAAAAAGGGTTCTGCCATCTTCCGGCTTCCTGAACATTTACAGCGGTTATACGATTCCACGAAAATGTATTATACCGAAATACCTTATTCACAGAATGAATTGGAAAAAGCGATCATTGAAACGATTCATGCGAACAAAATGAAGGCGTGCTACATCAGACCGGTTGTGTATCGCGGTTATGGTGATGTTGGAGTTTTTCCGCTCAACAATCCTGTCGATGTTGCAATTGCTGTGTGGGAATGGGGATCGTATCTTGGTCATGATTCTTTGACTAATGGAATCGATGTTTGTGTGTCGTCTTGGTTTCGTCCTGCGCCAAATACTCTACCTACTATGGCGAAGAGCGGCGCGAACTATGCGAACTCACAGCTTATCAAAGTCGAAGCATTGAAGATGGGATTCTCAGAAGGTATCGCACTCGATGTCAACGGTCAGGTGAGCGAGGGAAGCGGTGAAAATATTTTTGTGGTTAAGAACGGAGTTGTTTATACACCGGCATTTACTTCGAGCATCTTAGGCGGCATAACGCGGTCTTCAATAATTACATTATTGCAGGAGAACGGTTACACGGTCAAAGAAGTATCTGTTCCCCGCGAGCTTCTGTCTATCGCAGATGAGGTATTCTTTACGGGCACTGCCGCTGAAGTTACACCGGTCAGGTCGGTTGCCGGGATTCAAGTCGGGAATGGAAAACCCGGACCTATTACAAAGAAAATGCAGAAACTGTTTTTTGATATTGTCCATAACGGCAACGATAAGCACGGCTGGCTGAAATTTATTTAAAGAGAGTAAATGTTGGAATTCAGCATATTAATCCCTAAATTTTATGTAAGTTTAGGGATTAATAATTTAAGAACTTAACTTAATGGAGGTTTGAATATGAGACTCAAATCGAAAAAGAAGAAAGAGCAAACAGCTCCAAGGAAACGTTTGGTATCTGCGGATAATCTAGTTATCAAAAAGATACTTGTCCCGATAGACTTTTCCGAGCACTCCAAGAACGCGCTCCAGTATGCCGTATCTTTTGCGAAGCAATTTCAATCCGAGCTGATACTTGTCTATGTCGTCGAACCGACAATCTATCCTGCCGATTTCAGTTTCGGACAGGTTGCCGTGCCGAGCATCGAGAAAGAACTGCGTGAGCGCGGGAAAGTGGAATTAGACCAGCTTGTTGAGACGCAAATCGCAGGCGCGCTTCCGGCTCGTGCAATGGTGCGGACGGGCAAACCGTTCCTCGAAATAATTGATACCGCGGTTGAAGAGGAAGTCGATCTCATCATCATTGCAACTCACGGGCACACAGGTGTTGAGCATATTCTTTTCGGCGGGACGGCGGAGAAAGTTGTACGCAAAGCTCCTTGTCCCGTGCTGGTTGTAAGACCGATGGAATGAGTCGTACTTCTAAAAAAAGGGAAAGACAAAACTTATCGGGGGTGTAATTCCCTTACAGGTTAGTAAAGATACACAAAGGAGATAATTTTGAGAAAAGCAATCGAATTTATTCTCTATCTTTTCTATAAATATTATGAAAGGAGCAGAAACACAGACCGTATCGCATATGAGGCTGCAATTCTTGCTTTTCTGTTTTTAATCTTTCTTAACTTAATTACTCTTCTTCGTATATTTAATGCGACAGATTTACTCCCAGGAAGTACATCTGACCCAAGATGGTTGCAATATTTGGAAGCCGGCGTTCTCTATTTTTTACCAGGTTATTTAATTGTGAGCCGATTATTCAGAAAGAACAAGATTATTAACCTTGTGTTCGATGAGTCTAAAATCAGAAGGGGAAACGTTGCCCTCTTTTTGTATGTCGTATTTTCCTTTTTTACAATGATTATCTTGGCAGTATCAATGGGACCTACAAGGTAACTTAGCTCAGTAAATTTTCCAATAAGAATTTGGAAACAAAGAAAAAGTTCTGACAACATTTTAAATAACTCGAACTTTTTACTTACTTCTCTCCATAACAAACTCAACAAATTGTACTAAAGAATCTTTCGCTGTGGATGGGGCTAACGGCTCCAAGGCATCAAGTGCAATCGCAGAATACTCCTCTGCTTTCTTCACCGTATATTCTATCCCGCCGAACTCGTGTGCGAAATCTACAACCTGCTGAAGGTCTTTCTTTTTTCCTCCATCCTTAACGATGTGGAGAATTTCTTTTGAGCGATTTCGCGGCGCTTTACTGAGCGAATGAATAAGCGGCAGTGTGAGTTTCTTTTCCTTCACATCCAAACCGGTCGGCTTTCCGGTAATGCTTTTTCTGCCGATATAATCCAGCAAATCATCTCTTATCTGGAACACCATTCCGAGGTTTTCCCCAAAAATTTTCATCCGGCGATGAAACTGTTCATCAGAGATTGCACTCGTTGCGCCTATCTCACAGCATGTGGCAAACAGCGATGCAGTTTTATCGGATATGATTTTTAGATATGTCTCTTCGTCTATGTCGAGGTCGCGGCTCTTTTTTATCTGAAGTATTTCCGCTTCACTCATCCTGCGAACAGCATCGGATGTAATTTTCAGGAATTGGAAATCGTTGTTATCGAGTGAGAGTAATAAACCTTTGGCAAGCAAGTAATCGCCCATCAGCACGGCGATTTTATTTTTCCACACCGCATTGATCGAAGGGAATCCACGGCGCGTATCCGCTTCATCCACAACATCATCGTGAATAAGTGTGGCGGTATGCAGTATCTCGACGAGCGATGCACCGCGATAAGTGCTCGCGTTGATTTCACCGCAAGCTTTAGCAGAAAGGAGTACGAGCGCGGGTCTGATCCGCTTCCCCTTCTGCTTCACGATATACCGTGCAACCATATCCACGAATGCGACCTTCGAGCGCATGGCATCGCGGAATTGGTCGTCGAAGGTATTGAGTTCCTGTTTTATCGGTTCAAGTATTTCCGGTAGTTTCATAATCAAATATCAACCTGCAAGTTCAGAAGCTGTTCTTCTCCGTTTTGCCAGACCGGCAATCCAGATGCTGATTTCATACAACAACAGCATCGGAATAGAAAACACTCCCATCGTGAACGGGTCGGTGGTCGGTGTGACTATCGCGGCGATTATCAATATAACCACGACTGCATGGCGGCGGTAGTGGCGCATGAATTTCGGCGTAAGGATTCCAAGCCGTGCGAGAAAATAAGAAACCATTGGAAGCTCAAAGATCAAACCCGATATCAGAATAAGCTGGAGTACAAAACCAACGTATTCGCTGACCGAGATCATGTTCTGGATGGATGTTGTCCCGAATGTCGAGAAGAACTGCAGCATGTACGGAAGCATAACAAAGTAGGCAAATGCAACACCGGAAAGAAAACAGATTGTGGTGAAAGTTACTATGCCGGAGATATATTTGCGTTCTTTCGGCATCAGCCCCGGCTGGATGAATTTCCAGAGTTGGTAAAGTATCCAGGGCGAGCTAAGAATCAAACCAGCCATAAGAACTACTACCATATAAAATGTAATTTGCCCGTACGGAACTGTGTTGATAAGAACGAGAGGCGGATTTGTGAGCCGGCTCGGACGCAATATAGCTTCGTTGACAAGCCAGTCGGAAAATATTCCGCAGACTATTGTAGCAACGAGGAGACCGATCACCGATTTCACAAGTCGCCAGCGCAACTCTTCGAGGTGATCGAGGAAGGTCATCTCTTTTTCAACAGGTTCACTTTGAATGGGTTCTCCGAAATCCGGAGGAATTATATTATTAGTTTCCTTATCCACAAAAATTAGAATAAATCGTTTGAATATTTTATCTCAAGAGTAAATGCGGTTAAGGTGCGCTTCGAATAAGAATTTGAAAACCAATTAATTTCATTGAGTGGGATTGCCGCGAAGTCAAATGAAACAACAATCGGTGTGTTTATTCCCATTGAGTGAAGTGGGGCATTTAATCCAAATCCGTAACGGAGCGATGGTAATCCCTTTTCACTGTAAATACTGGAATAAGGTCTTGCATCCCCTCCCATTCGAAGGGAAACGACATCAAAAAATGTTGCTTCCATTCCTGCTTTCCAGTAATCTCTATACGATTTTGCAGTTTTCCACTGATTGAGATGATTACAGTATTCGCCCGTGAGTGTAAATCGGAATGGCGGTAGTTTATCTTCACTTTCGTTCATCAAATTGAAGGTATAGGCAAATCCTAAGCGGGCATAATGGGGTATCCGTACGTAATGATCATTTTCTTTATAATCTGTTCCAAAATTTTGAAGAACTGCACCAACCGAGATTTCATCGGTAATGTTATTGGATGAAAAAAATCCTATCTCCCGGTAGAGAATTCCGAAATCGAAAAGATAGGGTTGAGAAGTCTTGAAAGATGTAGTTAACCACGAAGGACGAACGATGTAATCGATAACATCATTGTAAGTTTTTAGAGTAATGCCCGCCTGAAAATGGGAGTCAATTTCTTTTGAGTAGCTGATCCCATAAGTATGATTATAAATTCTTGCTTTACCAACTTCTTCCGGATATCCATCACTGGCGATGGTCATCTCGCCCCAGTTCAATCTGTTGTAAAATAAACCTATAGTTCCATATGTAGTATGTACGGTACCATTCAGCGAAAAATAGTACATGCCATTCGTCCAATCCATCCAATCGAAATATCTCTTACTATACGATGTTGTAATTCCCTTGATACTATTTAATGTTGCCGGATTATAGAAACTACCAGATGATGAATTACTTAGAGCCACAAACGATTCACCCATTGAGATACTTCGGGCGTCGACGGGAGAATCTAAAGAATTAAAATTTGATTGTGAAAAACCAATATGGAATGAACAAGTCAATAAGATAAACAGTACAAATTTTTTCAAGATATCACCTCCGTTGTTTATAATCCTTCGTATAATGGAAATTTTATGCACAACTCTTTCACTTTATTCTCAACATCTTTGCATACAGACGTGTTCCCGATATTGCGCAGAACTTCATCGATCAAACTTCCAACAATTTCCATCTCCGGTTCTTTCATTCCGCGTGTTGTCAGTGCGGGTGTACCTACTCGTATACCGCTTGTGATTAGCGGACTCTTATCATCGAATGGAACGCCGTTTTTATTTACCGTAATTCCTGCCGGATCGAGAGCTTCCTGTGCCGCTTTGCCTGTGAGATTTTTATTCCGAAGATCAATCAACATGAGATGATTGTCAGTTCCACCAGAGATAATGTAATAGCCAAGCCCCGTCAGCTTTTTGGCAAGTGCTTGTGCATTCTTGATTACCTGCTTTGCGTAAGTTTCAAAATCGGGTTGGAGATTTTCAAGAAATCCGACAGCTTTTGCGGCAATCACGTGCATCAGAGGTCCACCCTGTATGCCGGGGATTACCATCGAATCGATAAGTTCCGACATCATTTTCTTCCTGCCGGATTTTGGAGCGACGACACCGAAAGGATTTTCGAAATCTTTTCCCATCAGTATTAATCCGCCGCGAGGTCCGCGAAGTGTTTTATGCGTGGTGGATGTAACCACGTGACAATGGGGAAGAGGATCGTTCAATAATTTCTTTGCGATCAATCCTGCCGGATGTGCAATGTCGGCGAAGAGAAATGCACCAACTTTATCGGCGATAACACGAAACGCTTTATAATCGATGTTACGCGAGTAAGCGCTTGCGCCAACGGTAATCATTTTTGGTCTTTCTCGTGTTGCAACTGTTTCGACTTCGTCGAGGTCGATATAACCCGTTTCTTTTTTGACTCCGTAAGCGACGAAGTTATAAAGCTGTCCTGAGAAATTCACAGGTGAGCCGTGTGTAAGATGCCCGCCGTGAGAAAGATTCATCCCCAAAATCTTATCGCCCGGTTTGACGAATGTGAAATACACAGCCATATTTGCCTGCGAACCGGAATGCGGCTGAACGTTTGAATACTCGGCGCCGAACAATTTCTTAACTCTGTCGCGTGCAATGTCTTCCGCCATATCGACGAACTCACAGCCCCCGTAGTAGCGTTTGCCGGGGTAACCCTCGGCATATTTATTAGTCATCACCGAGCCAAGAGCTTCAAGTACAGCCCGGCTTACGAAATTTTCCGATGCGATGAGTTCTAATTTTGTGTTCTGACGGTTGGTTTCATTTTGAATTGTGCTGTAAATTTCCGGATCGCGCTTGCTGAGGTTATTCATGATACTTCTCTGAGGTTTTACAATTTCTAAAATCTATAAATTAGTCAATGAATGTATTTTCTCTACCCTTTGCTGATGTCTGCCGCCCTCAAACTTTGTTTGTAAAAAAATTTTGACGATCTCTTTTGCCTGTTCCCACGAAATCAATCTGGCACCGATTGCAAGAATATTAGCATTATTGTGTAGGCGTGCATATTTTGCTGCCTCGATTGATTCGACGTTACCTGCGCGAACACCTTTATGTTTATTCGCGACGATTGACATGCCGATGCCTGTTCCACAAACTAAAATTCCAAACTCAGCTTTGCCTGAGGCGACAATCTCGGCAACTTTGTGAGCATAATCGGGATAATCAGTCGACGCAGTTGAATCGGTGCCCCAATCCCTATACTCCATTCCGAGCGATTGCAACAGATTTTTTATCTTTTCTTTGTACTCGTATCCTGCGTGGTCTGCACCAAGGGCAATCATAGATTGATGTTGAATTATTCTTGTTGTGGACGGATGAACCAAATCTCTCCGCCGTTGAGTGTGAACGATAAACGAAGAATTTTGTCTTTCTGTAACTGTTGGTCGGTTGTTCCACGGAAGCTGTATTCCGCGCCTATATCAATTCGGGTGTCGCCGAAAATTGGGATTCCGAAACCGCCGGTTATGCCTATCTCGTTTATCGGATTTCCTTTGATCAGATAGTAGCTTGAATTATAAAAGAATCCTAAACGCAGAGGTATTCTTTGAAAATACGATATCGACTGATCGCGCCTCGCTAAAAATTCACCGCCGACACTTATTCGATAACTATCCCGAAGTTCCTCTAAAGTGTTGACATCAACAGTAATCTGTTTCCAGTTTTGGTAATGCACATCGCATGCGAATAAAAATCTCTCCGTGAGATATGAGATCCCGAAACCGAGAGAGAACGGCAATTTAATTTTTGTTTCGTTCGTTGTGGTCGTATCGCGGGTAAGCACTGAAGGCATACGGTATGTATAAAACTTTTCTTCAGTTGCTGTCAGATATGACGTCGTTGTAAATACCGCGCCCATGGTGAACATCTTTGCGCTCGATAGTCCGATCGCCTTATTCAATCCGCTATAAATTGTTCCAAGCGTGAGACCAAACCCGCTCAGCTCCATAGAACGGAGTACTTCTGAATAATTCAAATTTCCGAACGATTGCCGTGTTGTATAGTTCAAGGTACCGAGGTAGTAATTCATCTTCGCGCCAACATGAAAATCGCTGACGAGAGTTCCAGAAAGACCAATATGCGCCATACTCAATCCGCCATTGCCCAAATATTCTACATCATAGCTCAAGTCGGGGGAAGTTACCGGTGAGATAACGTGATAATTAATGTTACTATATGGGACTAATCCGGCGCTTAATACAATGCCTTCAGTCGGCATGATTGGGATTGCCAATTGAATTCCGTTGAAGGATGCGCCGCTGAAGTAACCCGACTTTTCACCATCGGTCGTAGAAAAACCTTCGTATAAAAACCCTAGAGAATAACTCGTCTGACCGATTGGCGTCAAGCCGGCGGGATTGTTTCTGTTAATTGAATTATTTGCAAGAACGCCGATTCCACCACCGCCCATTCCTGCCGCGCGGCTTGACAGGAAGTAGCGAATATCTCCTATTCCATATCGTGAATATCCGGAACCGCCGTTTCCACCGAATGAATTAACCGTTGCCGATAGTTCAACAAAAATTATCAGCAAGACTATAATAAGATTATTTGATGATTTGATTTTCATATCAAGGAAGTTCAGTATATTTGATTTTTAGTTTTGGACGACGGGATGGATCTTGAGACGATGCGCCGAAAACGGCAAACCTGTCAAAGCTCGATCCTTCACTGTATGAACGCAATACGATACCGTAATTTGTTTGTCGAACGACCCACTTCTGAACTATTGCTCTAATATCGGCGCTGTAAATCGTCCGCGATCCATCGGTGGATTTCGGGCAGATTGTTCCGAGCGATAAAGACGCGAACGGGAAAGTGTCGTCGAGTACGAGATAGGCGACAAGAGAGTCTCGCATATAACCGTTTTTTATTGCAGAGTTTTCATCGGAGGTTACTTCGAATGTTGCCTGAGAAATTCCCGCTCGTTTTGGCAATGACGAAATATCGAAACGAATCAGCTCGCGGTAACCTATGCCTGCCTGAATGTATCTGATCGAATCCGACTGCGGAACGGCTCCATTCGCAATGAATGATTGCTGGGTTGAAATTACGCTGAATGATGCCGTAGTGTCGGCGCTGCGATATTCTACCTTTAACGTGTCAAAACTGTTTCTTGTTCCAACGATTATATCGCTCATAAGTGAATCCGGAATAAGAAGGATGCCGTAAGGGACATCTGTTTGTTCCTTAATCCATCGACGAACAACGGGCGCGATATCGACCGTCAAAACACTAGTTGATGTGTCGATATCTGTGGAAAACGTTGTATCCGGAACACGCTTGTAGAAGCTATCGGGGGTGCAGTGGTTCCATATTAACGCATTCTCGCTCCATGATACTAAAATCTCATGGACATTGAGTTTTATCTTGCCGGTAGAATTTTTGAATTTGTAATCGACGGGAATTTTCACTATAGCAGAAATTACCTGAGTAGTCTCGGATAAAACAGTGAATCCCTGGAATTGAACCAATCCTCTCGATTCTAGTGAAGTGTTCGATAAAGCATCGTGATAAAATCCGACGATAGAACCGGAAGTTCCGATTACGCGATATAAGAAGGTGCTATCGGCAGTCGCTTCGGCTGTGGTTGAAAAAATTTTTAGTGTATCCTGTGAAGGTATCAAGCCAATGCCCAGAATATTCGGATCATCGCTACAGCCTGTTATTATCGATAGAATTAGCGAAAAAAATAAGATTGAATAAAAGAGATATTTCATCTAAAGAGTGATAGTTTGTGTTAGGTTGATATTTCCTGGTGTAAATTCCGCTTAATAAACTGTATCGCATCATACAAATTATCAGCGATAAAATCAATTTTAACATTACTCTGTCGGCAGAGTTTTAATTCTTCTTTGCCATATCCGGTTAGAACAAGAATCGATTTAATCCCGCAGTTGTTTCCGGTCAGGATGTCGATCATTTTATCGCCGATGATATAAGATTTACTTAACTCGACATCGAACTCTTTTACCGCGCGGAGGATCATGCCGGTTTTTGGTTTGCGGCAATCACAGTCTATCCGGTATGGTTGTTCTCCAATCTCCGGATGATGCGGGCAATAATAGATCGCATCGAGGTAAGCTCCGTCCTGCCGGAGAGTTTCCTGAAGTGTTAGGTGGATTTTTGCAAGATCATCCTCGGTTATAATTCCGCGCGCAATTCCCGATTGATTAGTAACGACAAATACTTTACAACCGAGTTCGTTCGCTTCTCTGATTGCTGCTGAGGATCCCGGAATGAGTTTAAGACCGGACAATGTGTTAAGATATTCTACTTCATTATTAATCGTGCCGTCCCGGTCAATAAAAATACCGACTTGCTTCATCAGTTGCTCTTTGCCAGGTCACGATAGATATCGACAAGTTTTTGAGCAATATTATCCTGACGTGTGCCATTATCGGAATTCATCGATACAATTGCGGATTTGCGGGAGAGAAAAACTTTTCCTATTCCATCATTTTGCGATTTGAGAATTCCTTTTTCAGCTTTGTTCCCGAATGTTGTAATAACATCGGCATAGGTTAAACCCATCTTGAGGAAATTTAACCGTTCTGTATCAGTACCATCGCCGTTACCGTTGAATAAGCTTGAAGGTAATCCGGTTTTTTCGATAGAGGTTTTTGGAAAAGAAGCATACGATGCAAGGCTGTAAACAGTAAAGACAGTCTTCATATCCTTGTAATAGGGGTCGTCTTTGTAAATTGTTTTAAGATATGCAGGTATGAGACCGCACTGCCAGTCGTTGCAATGAATAATTTGCGGCTGCCAGTGCAGCCGTTTTAATGTCTCAAGTACTCCGCGGCAGAAAAAAATAAATCGCTCGTCATTATCAGCAAAATATTTTTTTGTTTCCGGATGAAAATACAAACCATCGCGATTGAAATAACGATCGTTGGCAAGAAAATATACCAGTACTTTTTGGTTCTCACTGCATAGATAGGATGATTTGATGTGCGCGTGCTCAGTATCCGATGATATTGGTACTTCAATATCTTTCATACGAAGTAAATTATGGATTTGAAAACGTCGGTTGCTGATTGAGCCGTAACCCGGAAGCATCACCCGAATATCATGCCCAAGAGATTTAACGGTCTTAGGAAGACTTCCCGCAAGGTCTCCGATGCTACCTGTTTTTATAAAGGGATCCGCTTCGCTTGCTACAAAGAGAACACCTATTGGTTTTGGCATGCTACACGAAATAGTGAGGAAATTATCAATTTGCTAAACAATTTACGAATTTTATGCCAGAATATCAACTGGTATCTTGACAATCATCCCAAAACTAACTATATTGACCAAAGATAAATATTTATGTTCCATGCAGGAGTAAAGCATTCGTTTTTGTTAAAGGTTTATTTAGGTTGTTGTAAATTAGATTTGCACGCGTAAGTTTCTAATTGAAAAGAACAAGTATGCGGAAAACCTTTGACAAACACAGGGACTTTATTCTTCAGGATTTAGAACCGAATGTCAGGTTTATTCCGAGATTCGGTTTTTTATTTTTTTATTCATGAGATCAAAAATCTATAACCATAAAAATATTTTATCTGCTCTGTTGCGATACTTTCCGCTGACATGGCTCATTATTTATGCCTCAACATTCGCTCAGCAGACTGACATAAAAATCCTCCAGTCTACATCAGAAGGTGTTGTGGTTGAGTATACTCCCCGGTATTTGACGCCCGAAAAGTTCACCTCGAACGGAAATGAATTTATTCGCTATCATTTCGCGGACGGAAAAATAGCGGGACCCAATATTCCCGGATCACCCGAAATGGCGGTTCGCTCGGCGCTGTTGAAATTTCCGGGAACCCAAAATAATACGATTGAGATTATTAATCTTGACTATGAAGAAATCTCGAATGTTACTCTGGCGCCCGTACCGTATTTTGAAAGAGGCGATGTCGATCCGGTACCGAAATATATTCTCAATCCTGAAGCTTATAATGTCCAGGGCTATTTTCCAGCGGAAGCCGGATCATTAATGAATATCGGTGAAACACGGGGTGTTTTTCTCGGGGAGTTAAGGTTCAATCCGCTTCAATATGATCCTTCCCGCCGTCAATTGAGGAAATGTAACCGGATTGTTGCGCGAATAAATTTTGGTGCCGCCGAAAAACCTCACAAATATACAGCTTCAGTAAATGGATTAGCTTTGAATGAAGACGCGTTCGAATCACTTCCGTCTGAAATACAAACTGCGGGGATAGTATCCATATACAACAGCGTGTTAAGCTCGGGTTCCTGGTATCGTTTTACTATCTCTGAAGATGGAATGTATAAATTAACCGGACAGGCGTTGCTGGACGCGGGAATACCAACATCGACCGATATCCGGACAATAAAAATATTCAGTAACGGCGGTGTTGAGCTGCCATATTCGCCTATGGTGAAAGCTGACGACGATCTTCTTCAGGATGCAATTTATATACATGATGCTGGAACACCGGGACAATTAGATGCCGCCGATTTCATCGCCTTTTATGGCAAGAGCACGCGCGGGTGGATTTACAACCGTACATCAAAATCATTCAATCATTATATCAATCATTTTGCCGAGTCGAATGTATACTGGCTTACTTATGGCGGGGAGCCGTCAAAATTGATGACATCTATTTCTTCTTTGAGCGACCCGAATCCATATAAACCCTCAACTGCCGTAAATAAATTCTTTCGTGAAGATGATAAGGTGAACGTATTTTCATCGGGGATTGAGTGGCTTGGAGAATCGTTCAATTCGGGAGACCAGATTGTTTACCGGCAACTTCTGCCGGGCATAGATTTGAATCAATCTATGAAATATCGATATAACCTTGGCGCAAGTTCTTCTGCCTATTCTCAGTTCACACTTGAGGAACATGATGGCTCCCTACGGGTTGTCAACATTGCACCGAGCGGTAGTGATCTGAGGTTTGTTTCTTCAGAAATAAACACCACGCCTGCTTTTTCTGATGCGGAAAGCAGACTGCGGTTCAAGTTTTCGACGACCGGATCCGGCGGCACGGGTTATCTCGATTGGTATGAAATATTTTATCAGCGATTTCTCAACGCACAGAACGATGTATTTAGTTTTCATACTCATGATACTACGGTGGCTGGAGAATATACGATAAAAGGTTTCAGCGGTGGTGAAGTATTAGTGTTCGATGTAACTAAGTTCGATAGTGTTTTGGTGATTGCGAATCCAAATGTCTCAGTTGATACCTGTTCATTCCAGACAACTTTAACATCCGGTACGGTGAAGGAATTTTATTTGGTTGGACAGAATGGTTTTAAAACGCCTTCCACGCTCACAACGGTTAGAAATCAAAACTTGCATGGCGACCCGACCGAAGCATCATATATAATAATAACTCATTCAGATTTTTTGACAGCAGCACAACGGTTAAAAACATTTAGGGAGCAGTCAGGAAACGGCTATCTAAAAACTCTGATAGTCGACGTGAATCAAATATATAACGAGTTCGGCGGTGGACTGCTTTCGCCAATGGCAATCCGAAATTATCTCAGTTATGTCTATAAGAATTGGTCCGTACCGCCCAAATATGTACTTCTTCTGGGCGATGGAGATTATGATTACAAGCGTAAACTTGGCGCAACCAATCCTAATTGGATACCACCGTGGGAATCGCAAGAATCGTTCCGTGAATTATACACGTATACAACCGACGATGATTATGGAATATTTTTCAGCGGTAGCCGGGTTAACTTGGGAATCGGGCGGCTCACGGCAAGAACTTCTGAAGAGGCAAATGTCATGGTCGATAAGATCATCGATTACGAAACAAAATCGATCGCAGATTCTTGGAAATTGAATTTTACGTTCGTTGCCGACGATGGTCCCCAGGCAGGTGATATCACAGACGGATTAATACACACTCAGCAGGCAGATGATATCTCCAAAATGGTTCCTCCGGTTTTTGAGAAAAAGAAAATTTATTTATACGATTACCCCACTGTATTCACGGCAAGCGGAAGAAGAAAACCCGATGTGAACACTGCCATTCAAAATGCGATTAACCAGGGCACGCTTATTCTGAATTTTACCGGTCACGGTAACCCTCGTCTATGGACCCACGAGGCCGTGTTTGTCCGGGAAACCGATTTTCCATTGCTTCATAACAAAGGAAAATATTTTTTCCTTGTTGCGGCAACCTGTAATTATGCCAACTTCGATCAGTTAAGCGATAGAAGCAGTGGAGAGATCCTCGTAAATTTATCGAATGCAGGCGCTATCGGCGTTTTCTCTGCCACACGACCGGTCTATGCACATCAGAACTTCGATTTGAATAGAACATTTTATCATTATCTTCTCGATACGATTCGATACGGCAAGCTACGGTCACAGCGTATAGGAGATATCGTGTACAGAACAAAACAAGACCGGAACGATGATAATGATCGGAAGTATTTTTTACTCGGTGACCCCGCGCTGGTTCTATCGTTTCCCAAACTTGTCGCATCGATTGATAGTATCAATAATCACCCAAGCAGTGACAGTATCAGAATGAAAGCCCTTGAGCGAGCATCCTTCAAAGCAACGGTTAGGGATACCGCAACAGATAACCCGATAAATTTCACGGGGCAGGCGCAGGTTGTAGTGTATGATGCGAACAAATCGATTAAGCTTATCGCTCCGGAAATTATCGCTCCGGAAATAAATCGTACGATGACATACACGGCGTCCGGCAGTATTATCTTTCGTGGGCAGAACAGCATTCAGAATGGATTGCTCCGTTCGGATTTTATTGTGCCTAAAGATATAGCGTACAGTGATTCGCCGGGCCGCATAACGATTTATTTCTCGAATGATTCAACTGATGGCGCAGGATTTACAAATATTACAGTGAATGGTACAAATCCGGATGCCTCGCTTGATTCCATAGGACCGCAAATAAAACTCTACCTCGACCGTAAAAGTTTTCGCCCTGGCGACGTAGTCGGTTCATCTCCAACACTAATTGCCGAACTATCCGATTCAAACGGGCTAAATACATCCGGGGCAGGCATCGGACATCGGCTCGAAGCCTGGCTCGATGAAAAACCGGAAAGTTTCGATCTCTCTGATTATTATAAGAGTAAACTCGATACGTACGCCGAAGGTATCATAGAATATCCTCTGGGGACTCTTTCAAAGGGAACTCACAAACTTCGTTTGCGCGCGTGGGATACTTATAATAATTCTTCCACCGAAGAGACGATGTTTAATGTTGTATCGGGCGACGGCTTAAAGATATTCAATGTATTCAACTATCCGAACCCATTTTCATCAGCAACCGTTTTCACCTTCGACCACAATCAGGTTGTTAATATTGATGTGCAGGTTAAGATTTACACCGTAGCCGGTAGATTGATTCAAACGATAAAACAGAATAATATTGCAAATCAATTTGCGCGTATTCCCTGGGATGGCCGTGACCGTGACGGGGATGTTCCCGCAAACGGTGTTTATCTCTACAAAATTATTGCAAAAACACAAGATGGAAGATTTTCAAGCGAAGCGCTCGGCAAGCTTAGCGTTTTAAAATAAATTAAAATATCCTGAGGCAAGTTGCTTCTCAAAGTCGAAGGTGGTAAATTAATTCTCAGGCAAAACAGAAATCGAAGTATTTTCATCATTTAATAACCTTTTTTAAAGGATTCTCATCATGATACAAAAGAAATATGCGAAACTCTCTGCTCTTATAATATTCGCGATTCTCGCTGTGTTTACCGCACAACCGGCATTCGGTCAGTCGGGCGGCGGCGGCGAATCTGCAGTTCCATTTTTACTAATTGCGCCAAACGCTCGTGCCGACGGTATGGGTGAAGCAGGTGCTGCTTTAAGTGATGATGGATCTGCCTCGTACTGGAATCCGGGTGGGCTAGCCTTTGCAAAGGGTCAGGAAATAAGCATTACTCACTCCAACTGGTTGCCGCAATTTCATCTCTCGGATTTGTTCTATGAATATTTTTCATATACTCAGAATATCGAGGATTGGGGCGGAACTGTTTCCGGAAGCATCATCTATCTGAACCTCGGCTCATTTGAACGGCGCGATGACCAGAATAATAACTTAGGAACATTCAAAGCATACGAGTTTGCAATAACCGGCGGCTATTCAACGAAGGTTGCGACCGATTTGGGTTTAGGGTTGAATATCAGATTCATCTACAGCGCTCTCGATCCTAATCCGTCACAAGGACAAGGAATCAAAGGTGTCGGTTCGACTGTAAGCTTCGATATCGGAACTCTATGGAAACCCTCCTCGATAGTACTGCCGCTTGTTGGTGATATCGAAGATCGTTTCAGCGCCGGTATGAACCTCTCGAATCTTGGTCCGAAAATAACCTACATCCAAAAATCACAGGCAGATCCATTACCGACTAATTTGAGATTGGGATTGGGATTCAAAATCGTGAAAAGTGAATTCAACAATCTGGAAGCGGTAGTTGACTTCAGCCGTATGCTTGTACGACGCTATCCGCAGGTGAAAGATGACAGCGGCAGAGTTGTTCAGGAATCGTATGTGGATAATCTTCCTAAATCACTATTCAGTTCGTGGGGATCCGGAGGATTGAAGAAGGTTACTGTAGCCGGCGGATTGGAATACTGGTACGGTAAGCCGAAGCTCTTTGCCCTGAGATGGGGATATTTCTACGAACATCCTGATTATGGAAACAGAAAGTTTATGACTTTCGGCGCCGGCATCCGCTACGATATATATGGATTCGATTTTAGCTATCTCTCCACTCTCGAAGAGAATCACCCGCTTAGCGAAACTCTCCGCTTTACTTTACTGATCAGTTGGGGCGGTGAAGAACAAGAAGAATAATCAAAAAGATAATTATATCATTACATAAATAATTATAATTACTATGGAGAAGGAATAAAGCAACCTTCTCCATAGCTGTTGTATTGACTCTTCACGTACTATTATGAAATTTAATCTGTTCGTATGAAAACCATAAAAACTCTTTCGTTACTGTTACTGCTTGCCGTATCGCTTCAAGGACAAACAAAAGAGATTCCCGTTTTTAATCATTCGCTGACGCTTGAGAGAAATGACAATCCATCGGACATACCGCAACTTCTTCGGGTTGCAAATCCAGAATCCTCTATCAACGTACTTGCCGTTATGGTCGAGTTCCCGGCAGATTCCGATGACAGGACAACAGGTGATGGAAAGTTCGATCTTTCACTTCCGGCAAAAAAAACTCTCGATGCGCCGCCGCATAATAGATCTTATTTTGAGAGCCACCTGACTTTTTTAGAAAATTATTTTAGAAAAGCATCCGACGGGAAACTTGCGGTACATACAACTCTGATCGATAGCGTTATACGCGTTCCCAATCCGATGCGTTTTTACAGTCCGCAAAAATCCAGCACCAATAATATCGAACTGGGATATTTGATGAGAGATACCTGGCACGCGGTTGATTCGCTTGTTCAACTGCATCTGCTCGATATTTCCTACAGTCAGTATAATGCTTTTCTGATATTTCATGCCGGAGCCGGCAGAGACATCGACCTCGTGAATGTTTATGGATACGATCCGACGCCGTTCGATATCCCATCGATTTATTTAAACGGGAAGAGTTTGCAAAAAATGAATCCAGATTGGTCGAACGGTTTTCCGGTAACTATGGGGAACACGACATTCAACATTACTAACTCGATGATCTTACCGGAGACTGAAACGCGTGAGCAGGTTCCTTTTCCCCTAAGCATCAATGGCTTGCTTGCCGCGAGTGTTGGAAGTTATCTTGGTTTGCCAGATCTATTCAATACAAAGACAGGGCGTTCAGGGATCGGTCGTTTCGGATTGATGGACGGACAATCGATTTTCAGTTGGAATGGCGCGTTTCCTCCCGAACCATCCGCATGGGAAAAGAAATTTTTGGGATGGGTTCAACCGAATATTGTTTCATCCGGCGACACTGTATATAATTTCCCCGCCGTCACGCTGACAGATAGCGTTGACACAATCTACCAGGTATTGATAAGCGCGAAGGAATATTTCCTCGTTGAAAATCGCAACCGTGATGCAAACCGCGACAGTGTGAAAATTAAAATGATTTACAACGGTGAATCGATCGAAAAAAGCTGGGAACGCGATACAACGGGTTTCAACGCCGATCGTCCTGATTCGCTGTACGGTGTTATCACCGATGTCGATGAATTTGACTGGAGTCTGCCGGGCGGCGTTGATAGTAAAACAAAAGTATTATACGACGGTGGTTTACTTATCTGGCATATCGATGAGGTGGTGATTGATGCCAACCTCGGAACAAATTCGGTGAATGCGGATGCCAAACATCGCGGTGTAAATCTGATGGAGGCGGACGGCTCGCAGGATATAGGGCAGTCGTACGATCTTCTTCAATCAGGTTCGGGCACGGAGAATGGCTGGGCTTTGGATTTCTGGTTTCGCGGCCACAGCGCATTGCTTCGCAAGGAACTTAACGCATTTACGCCGACTTCATATCCCGGCAGCGGGAGTAATTACGGCGCAAACAGCCATATTTATATTGGTAATACTACAAGCTCGGATACCACCGGATTATCATACCGCGGTTCAATAATGAAGGCGCGAATTAAGGTTGGAGATGATGTGATTAGACCGTTGGCGGGATTTCCGAAAAATCTTCAAAGAATATTTGCGGGTAATTCTATAAGTGTTGCCGACTTGAATGGTGATGGTCAAAAAGATATACTGGTTGCGGCAAATACATATGGAACAATTGCAGCGTTGCCTGGAATAATTGCAGGATGGCAAACGAATGGTATGGCTATTCAACCATATTATAATTCATCCGGAATTTTGGTTCAAACAACAAATCAAACCCTAAAATTGTTTTTTGGAAAACCTGCTGTTGGCGATATCAATGCCGATCAAGTTCAGGATTTTGGTATTGTTGGTATGGAATCATTTTTCTTTTCCCCACCAAAGACTTGGTTTAATTTTTATATGCTGAGGGATCAAAATAACGATAGTCTTGCTGATGACTTAACAAAGGGGGAAATCGCAAGCAGTGGCTTCTCATCTATAGTTATGTCAGACTCTTTTTATTGCGTTCCAAATGGGAATTTGGTTCTGGTGATGAAACGTTCCGGAAATCAAGAAACACACAGCTCGGTAGCTTTCCCCGATTCTTCTTATATCCGTGGTATCTGCGTTTGGAGACAACCGGATGAATTTGTTATTACAGGTGTTTATGGTGAAATCGGAATTTTTACATCAGCAGGAATGATTAGATCCCGAAATCTTTCAAAGCATTTATGGCCCGGAGTAATAGCAGGCGTAATTTCACCAACTATCGGTAAAATGATTGTTACAGCATCTGACGATGGTCTCGTTTATCTTCTCGATGAGAATTTGAACGCCATGCCGGGATTTCCATCATCAACAAATGGTAAAATCTATCTCTCTCCAGCTCTCGCAGATATCGATGATGATGGACAGAAAGATATTATAGTATTCAGCGGCAATAAGATTTATACTATTAACGCTGTCGGAAATTTATTAGATAATTTTCCGATAAAAGTTGCTACAGATAAATCGATTTGGTCACCTCCAATTGTTGCAGATATTGACGGTAATGGCACGCTCGATATTGTGGCTGTCACACAGGAAGGTTTAATTGTTGCGTACGATAAATCGGGAAAGATGGCAACCGGGTTCCCGGTTCTTGGTGGCATCGGTTCACCAGCCGCGTTTTATTTACCAGCCGATTCAACAGGAATCGGAATCGGTTTAGCAGTTGCATCGGATGACGGGTATGTTTATGCGTGGAGAACTGGAACGGTACAAACAATTTCCGACACCGCGCGAATGATGCCGTGGTCCCAATATATGCACGATGCTCAAAACACAGGCTTAGATGAATCAACATCCCCTCTCGTCCCAAAGAGCAACGAATTTATGCCGACTGCACTTGCATACAACTGGCCCAACCCTGTCGGCGCATCGGACGATTTCAAGACTTACATACGATATTTTCTTAGTGACGATGCTAAAGTACATATTCGGATTTTCGATCCTGCCGGCGATTTAGTAACCGAGTTCGATGGACCGGGGTACGGCGGATTCGATAACGAAATATCTTGGAACGTTTCGAAGATACAAAGCGGAATTTATTTCGTCCACATCGATGCGAGCGGATCGAACAAGAGCGGGTATGCGATCATTAAGATAGCTGTCGTGAAGTGAGGTGTTTTGTGCGGTATGTTGTTGCCGGTTTATTGTGTGTGATTACGCTTTCATGTCGGGAGATCGAGCCATACACTGAATCATCTTCTGCAACTAAGTATCAATTTAATGGAATTGTTATAGATTCCAGCGGAATAGCGATACAAGATTTGGCGGTTTCACTTTATTATTATTATGATTCTGTTGCCGCACTGCCGACCGACACACAGCAAGTGATCGTTACCGATTCTATGAAAGTTGTGGATATAACCGTATTTACTTTAGAGCACGATTTCATCAGTACGATCTTTCTCGGATTCTGGCACCGTACCGGACCGATCCGGCGCATTTGGTGGGACGGTTTAGATTGGATGTATCGTCCGGTTGGAAGCGGAATGTATTTAATCCGGTATTATATCGATACAGCCGTTGTAAAATATTCGCCGGTTGTTCTCGATGGCAGACGAACTGATACAACGGACAGAAGAGGAAAGTTTACAATCGAGCGCAATAATTTGCCCATCGGCAAAGAGTTCGATTATTATGATTCGCCAGATACTTTCAAAGCTGTTTATAAAATATTACCGATGATAAAACTTAAATTACAACTTCCAGATCGCAGCGTTATATACGACTCAATCAAGTTATTTAACGATAGAGTTACGAACGGTACGTTTATCCTATGAAAAATATTATGAGACACTGGTTATCCGCAATTCTTCTTCTTCTCATCATCGGGAAAATTACCGCACAGGAAGAATTTTATCATCTGGAATTGGAATGGCGTACAATACAGACCGATCATTTTTATGTACATTACCATACAGGTACCGAACGCACCGCCCGAATAACGGCAAAGATCGCGGAAGAAATATATGAGCCGATAACATCACTCTATCACTACAAACCGGAAGGTAGAGTTAGCTTCATCATTAAAGATTATGATGATTTTTCCAACGGAGCTACATATTTCTTCGATAACAAAATTGAAATTTGGTCATCAGCGCTCGATTATGATTTACGAGGAACACACAATTGGCTGCGCAACGTTATCTCGCACGAATACACACACCTCATTCAAATTCAAACAGCATTGAAATTCGGACGAAAGGTCCCTGCCATTTATTTACAATGGCTGCAATATGAGTCTGAAAGACGTACGGATGTACTTTATGGCTATCCCAACGGAATCGTTTCATATCCGATTTCGGGATTCGTCGTTCCTGTATGGTTTGCCGAAGGCGTTGCTCAATATAACCGGAAAGAATTCGGATATGAATCGTGGGATTCTCATAGAGATATGATTCTCCGGATGTACGCGCTTGAAGATAAATTACTCACATGGAATGAGATGTCGGTTTTCGGGAAGACAAGCCTTGGCAATGAATCATCGTACAATTCCGGATATTCACTCGTCAGCTATTTGGCGAAACATTACGGTGAAGACAAACTGCGCGAAATTTCCGAGCATCTATCATCGCTGACGGCAGTTTCAATCGATGGTGCGATAGAAAAAGCTATCGGCAAGAGCGGAAAAGAATTATATGCCGAGTGGAAAGAATTTCTTCGAAAAGATTATGCAGACAGAGTTGCTCCGATAAAAACTAATATCATCGATGGTGAAATGATCGCGAGTGAGGGATTTGCAAATTTCTATCCGACTTTCTCACCGGATGGGAAGAAAATAATTTTTATAAGCAATAAAAATGGAGATTACTTCGGTTCATCCTCTCTATATTTGTATGATATTTTATCGAAGACAGAGAAACTCCTCATGCATGGAGTACGGTCGAATCTCTCATGGTCACCGGACGGAAAGAAAATCTATTACTCAAAAATCAGCAAAGATAACCCGCATTGGGCTAATGTTTTCGATCTCTATGTCTACGATATCGAGCAGGATGAGGAGACACGCCTGACCAACGGTTTGCGTGCAGGGTCTCCGGCAGTATCACCCGATGGGAAAACAATTGCATTTGTAATCGCGAGTGACGGAACCATCAATCTTTTCACTTCGGATATCGACGGCAAAAATGTTAAGAAGCTTACCGCTTACCAAAACGGCGAGCAGGTTTATAATCCTAAATGGTCACCCGACGGCAGATCGATAATTTTTGATTACTCGGTACGCGACGGACGAGACATCACAATTATTCCTGCTGATGGCGGTGAGGTAAAATTTATTTTGAATACTTCATCGGATGAACGTAATGCCGTGTTTACATCGGATGGGAATCGTATAATATATTCATCCGACAAAACCGGCATCTTCAATATATATGAATACGATCTATTGGCTAAAACCTCCGTTCAGCTCACTAATGTATTTGGCGGAACATTTATGCCCACCGTTAGTAATGAAGGTAGTATCGCTTTTGCCTCGTACGCATCCGGCGGTTTTATAATAGCGCTGCTTGACAGTGTGCAGTCGCTCCAGAATCCCGGTAATTATATTCAGGCGAATGCAGGAGCGTTAGCATCGGTTGAGAATGAAAATTTGCAGATGGATTGGAAAAAACTGCGATCATATGACGACATTCAGATTCCGGCATTCAAGGACACGACGTATAAAAACATTTCCACGGGTTTAGCTTTCGTCCCGTTATTACGTGTAGATAATTATAATCCGAAGAATAAAGGAATCGATGTTATCAAGTTAGGATTATATGCGTACTCGTACGATGTCTTGGACCGGTACGGTTTCTTCGCGGGCGGCGCGATGAATTTAAAAGGTGAACGTGATGTCTTTTTCACATTCGATTATCGCGGGAAGATACCGGGACTTTATCAGCTCGGATTGGAGCCTGCGCTATCATTGGAAGCGTACAACATTACACGTAAAACAGATTCGTATATTGCTTTGCCTATCGATACTATCAAGCTTGGTATTTCTTATAATTTAATCGAGTTTGATGTAGCGCTCAAACAAAAAATTCTAAATGAGCGACTTGATGCAGAATTACGGTATGCTCATAGTAGATATACGGCAACGATAGGAGAATTCGATTTACCCGGAGGTCTATTCCCTGCATTCAGCGAGCTTTATTTGGTCGGGAATAATCTTTCGCTCACATTGAGATACGACGGGATATTGCCGTCTAAGACATCGGAAATCAATCCGGTAGGAAGGAAAATCCGTTTACGATATGAACATGAATTCAATAAATTCAATCCAAGCGGCGAGTATGATGTGAAGAACGGTGTTTTAGTCGCAAAATATGAACACATAAATTTCAATCGTTTGGAGATTGGATGGCGGGAATCTATTAAACTTCCTGCATGGAAACATACATTGTCTGCGCATCTACGCGGTGGTACTATCTTCGGTCCGCCGGTGGATAATTTCTTTAATTTTTATATTGGCGGACTCGCCGGCATGAAGGGGTATTCGTTCTATTCGCTCGGAGGGAATGAATTTGCGATGGCAAATCTAACTTACAGGTTCCCGCTGCTTGAAAATATCGATCTCCGTTTTTTGCAGATGCAATTCAACAGTCTCTATGCTTCGGTCTATGGCGATGCCGGAAGCGCGTGGACGGGGGGCGGATTGAAAAATCGTAAATGGAAAAAAGATGCGGGCGTTGAACTACGAATCGAAGCTTTTTCCTACTATGCTTTCCCTACAAGAATCTTTTTAAATGCAACATACGGCTTCGATAAGTTTGATTATACAATTGAAAACTCTAACAAAGTGGTTACCTACGGCAGGGAGTGGAATTTTCACTTCGGTGTTTTATTCGGCTTTGACCTAGACTAATAAAGAAGGAATGCTCAATGAGATATAAAATATTTATTATGATATTAATTTTCACAACTCTGGTAACGGCTGGTGAAAAGCAGCAGCTATATCTCACGGGTAACCCGAAAGTTGATTTCTTCGGCAGCCCGAAGTCTGTACCCAACGAGTTAATATCACAACAGCCGAATCTCAACTTGCAGGAGTTCGAACCGAATCCCGACGGAGAAAAATCTCCATGGATAGCGGGCTTACTTTCGCTGGCGGTTCCCGGCGCCGGTGAGTTTTACTCTAAAAGTTATGTGAAAGCGGGAATATTTTTCGGTGTTGAGGTCGGGTCATGGATCACCGCATTGGTTTACGATAAAAAAGGAAACGATCAGACGACTCTCTTCAAAAATTATGCTAACGAACATTACAGCCCGGTTCGTTATGCCGAGTGGCTTCGCAATAATGCAAAATATTATAATAATACTTTGAATATGGACAACTATAAGCTTTTCAATCCTGATCCGCCGGATGATAATTGCAAGCCGCCTTATCCATGTCTGAACTGGGCTGAATTAAATAAATTGGAAAACGATATGAATACAGAAGGCTTTACACATAAGCTGGAATATTTTGGTGAACAGCAATACTACGAACTGATAGGAAAATACCGGCAATTCAGCAAGGGGTGGGATTCTGAAGATCCGAACGAAGCGGATTATATGACACCCAACCAGCAATATTATGATTATTTTGCAATGTTTAACCAGGCAGATAAATATTACAAGGTTGCCGACGCATTCGTATCGGTTATCATCGTGAATCATATTCTCAGCGCACTTGATGCCGCATGGACGGCGACGCGATATAATAAAGCACTTCACGCATCGGTAAGGATGGAAATGTATAAAACTCCGTACGGTTATCTCCCCGGGGCGCGGGCAGATTTTCAATATTCATTCTAATCCGAGATTCACATCGGGATTATCTCGAAGTAATAAAATTACTGCACCGGTGATTGCAATCTCAAGAAAAAATAATCTCTACTTTGGGACGCGCCAAAGAACGTATATTCCTGCCATGAAGAAAATAATATTTGCAAGCCAGGCAGTCAAAAGCGGGTGCATATCTCCGTTGTAACCGAAAGCCTGACTAATTTGCAAAAATATCATATAAAGAAATGATATGCCGATTGCAATGCCGGCTTCAACTCCGAGCCCGCTGCGTCTCTTGATCGATGAGAATGGAATTCCAAACAAAATAACGATGACGCTCGCGAATGGGAATGCGATCTTACCGTAATAATCGACCAGCCATCTTGATACATCCTGTCCGGCACGCTGTTGATTGGCGATGAATTTTTTCAAATCGTTGTAGTTCATTTCCTCCGGCTTTTCCTGTTTCTTGCGGATATCATCCGGTGAAAAATTAAGTACCCCGATGAATAATGAATCGAATGATCTGAGGGTTTCTGTGTCATTATTGAATCGTCGTTCGAAGCCTTGAAATAAAGTCCACTGTTTCGCCGCAGGATCCCAGCGCATTTCATTTGCATCGTATCGCGCGGCAATAACCGATAAATTTCCCGGATCAAAATCCTGTATGCTGACGTGAATCGCAACGTTCCGTGTGTCGTCGAAGATACTAATAGAAATAATCCGCGTGCGTGAGTCCTGGATAAAAATGTTGTTCTTCGATACATACTCTATATCTTTTTGAAAATAAACCCGCCCGATTTCAATTTTCTTCTTGTTTGCAAAAGGCACTACCCATCCGTTAAAATAGATTGACACGCCGCTTACGAAAACTGCAAACACAATCATTGGCAACATGAAACGGTATAAACTTACACCGCCGGATTTTAACGCAGTCAGCTCATTGTATGTGGATAGACGTCCGGTTGTGAATAAAGCAGAAAGAAGCATAGCCACCGGTGTCATGAGTTTAATTATTTCAGGTATGAAGTATAAATAGTATGCCGCGATCTTGCCTACTGATGCGTTGAGATCTAGGAAATCATCAAGGTTGTCCATTAAGTTAACAGCGACAAAGATAATGGTGATGGCAAAAAGCGAGAAGAAAGCAGTTAAAATAAATTGCCGAATTATGTATCGATCTAATCTTGTCATCATTTATTCGTCGACCGATTGTGATTCGGGTGTTCGGAAAGATTTCGGTATAAACCGCCGTAGTGCCGACCAATTGATTGCCGGAGCTTCACGACCAATCCTGAAGGTAAGATAAACGCCCAGGATGAAAAGAAAAATATTCGCCATCCACATGCCCAGCCATGGACTGAGGAACCCGCGGTCGGCAAGCTTTTCCCCGCCGATGAGGGCAGCCCAATATAAAATAAAAAATCCTAGGCTGAATGTCGCTGCCACCCCGAATGTTCCACGCCGGGCAATAATACCGAGCGGTGCACCGATGAAAAGAAAGACAAAACAAGCCGCCGGTATAGAATATTTTTTATTGATTTCAACCAGGTATTCGTCGATGCGGCGGTTGTTATATTCGCTGAATTGAATTTGCCGATTTATGTTGCCGAGCATCATACGGGCTTTATTAAGAGCGATGGCGACTATGCGTTGTCGAGATGAAAGGGTTGTATCCCTCATCCTGATAGATGTTCTCGGATCCGGTATCATCGCCATTGGCACTGCTGCATCGTCAAACATTTCATTGAACATAGCGGCGTTGACTTTTCTCAAACTGTCGACGATTATCTGCATATCCTGTGCGCTGAGCTCACGGTCACTACGGTCGAAAGCATTCAGGCTCGATCGCTCGAAGTCGAATCCCTCTGCGTTCATCACAATACGGTGACGTACGTATTTCATCTTTCGGTATGTACTTCTGTCACGTACATCTACGCGATGAATTTCGCCGTTGTAGAGATCCATAATCAGCCTCCGGTAATCCGGCGTGAAAGAAACTTTTCCACGTTCGCCTGTCACGACTACATTTGTGTTTGGATCTGTGTAATCGTAGATGGTAACACCCTCGAGGTCATTCGATTGTTCGAATGTTTTGTGGGCAAGTATGGAATACCCCGGCAGATCCTGTGAAAACATTCCGGCAACTATCGATAAGGTCGGCTTTGTCCGGCGGATATCTATCATTAAAACTTTAAACCGATGGTTCGCTTCGGGTAGTATTTTATTATCAAATTCAATCAGGAGGAATGTAAGAATTAGCGATGCGAAAACAACCGTTGACATCATACGGTAAAGACTTATTCCGCTCGCCTTCATTGCCGTAATTTCATTTTGAGACGAGAGTTTCCCAAACGCCATAAGTGTTGCGACGAGAACTGCCATCGGTACCGCAAGCACGACCATAGACGCAAGACTCACCACGATTAATTCGCCGATAACCCAGGCGCTTAATCCTTTTCCAACAAGCTGGTTCACTGCCCTCATCAGAAATTGTAACAGGAAAACAAACATGAGGGTGATGAAAGCAAACAGAAACGGTCCCAGGTGTGCTTTCAGTATGTGAAAAGAAAGTTTCATGATATTCTTGTCTTAATATAGTCGCTATCCATCGATTTTACAAACAATCTCAACATGTTATCTGGAGATGATTAGGTAATCGTAGAGACATTCGTTTGTGCGGGAATATTAACAATTTCCTGAATTTGAGCAAAATCAAAATTCCCTTGCAATTCACTTAGCTTTTTCCTACATTTTTTAAGCAAGTACTACTTAAAAAAACAGCATTGATCTTGCTTTTTAACTGAAAGGAGTCATCGGTATCGGTTTTTTGGTATCAGTTCAGCAGTAACGCACATAATGTTCGAGATTCCATCGAATTTTATAATTCGACGGCACTGCACTTATTAATCATACAAAATCGATATACGCAAAGTGACTCGTTTTAGTACGCATCATTATATTAATACATCCTTCGCTAACCAAAGAATTCTTCGGTTCTTTTATATTACCACACTGGCTTTAATTTGTTACACCTCTTTATTTGCGCAAGTTGATTCACTCTACATCAATCGCCCCGATACAACAGCTTTTGACTCAACCCGGCAATTGCTAACTCCTCTTCCCGACGAAGAAGAAAATATCGATACTCTAATTCAGCATCGTATGGGTAGGGCACCTTCCGTCAGCGATTCCATAGGTGCTTTGATCGATTCGATTGCCGCTTCAACCGACACTCTGTATAAAGAAGAAGAAGGTGAAAAGTGGCAGGACTTTAAAGATTCAACGGCGCGCGTTGAGCAATTCGTTCATCAAAGGTATGACGAACCTATGGTTGAGATGTTTCCACGCGATAATTATTCACTCTATCTCGATCCGAGCCTGCAGGTTTACAAACGGGATATCCAGCTCGATACATTAGGCGAAACAATCACGGTGCGCGAGATGGTTAACGGCGTGGATGTGAAAATTCCGACCACGATGAAATTGGAGGATTACATTCATCTTCGTTATGAATACGAAAAACAACGAAGCTGGCGGTCGATTGCAACCCAGTATACAAAAGCACAAACCAAAGACGATCTGTCCAACCTTCTCGGATCAATAACTAATATATCGATCACCGTTCCTTCGAATCCGATCTCTAACATTTTTGGAGGAACAGAAAATAACCTCCGCATATCGGGCGGAGTGGATATCCGAGGCGCATTCCGCAATACCAAATCAGATCAATCGACGATCTCACAACTCGATCGTTCGCGGAACGAGCCTGACTTTAACCAAAATGTTCAGGTAAATGTGAGCGGTACGATAGGCAAAAAATTGAATATCCTCGCCGATTGGAACACACAGCGTACATTCGAATATGAAAATCAATTGAAGATCAAATATACCGGATTCGATGACGAAATAATTCAGAGTATCGAAGCCGGAAACGTTTCACTTCAAACACCTTCGCTGGTTGGAGGCGGGCAGGCATTATTCGGCATTAAAGCGAAACTGCAAGCCGGTCCGCTGACGCTGACAACTTTGTTATCGCAGAAGAAGGGACAGACAAAAGAACTGACAATATCGGGCGGCTCAACGACCATCGAAAGAACAATTCAAGCACATGATTACACCAAGAACCATTTCTTCCTTGATACGGTTTACGCGAAGTATTTTGCTAAACTGCAAGAATCACAGGTGCGGATTCTAACTCCTGATATTGAGGCGAATCAGATATTACAGTTAGATGTTTATGCGACGAATGTATCTACAAGCAGTCAAACATATACTCAGGGTAATTATAAAACAGGCAGAGCATATATCGATCTGCCTTCTATCAATGTTAATGAGAACTACTCTTCCGAACAGATTGAGACGCTCAGCAAGCAATCTGGCAGATACGAGGCAGGGATTTTTGTCCGCCTTATCCCGAATAAAGATTATAAATTCGATACATATGGCGGTTATATAACACTTAATTCGGCTCCTTCCGATAATCAGGTAATTGCTGTCTCTTATACTATTGCAGGAGAGAACAATGTAAATAAAGTATTTGGTGGCACCATTGCGGGAAATGATACACTGACATATTTAAAATTAATCAAGCCGCTATCTCTAAGACCGGGTTACACGCATGCCTGGAATTTATTATTGAAGAATTTTTATTCCCTCGGGATACAGAATCTCAAGAAAGATGGTTTTATACTTAATATATGGAGACGTGCAACAGTGGGAGCAGACGAGGATAATATCGAAGGACTAAATTTATTATCGGTCCTCGGGCTTGATCGGTTTAACCAGTTTAATTCACCTACACCGGATAATTTTTTCGATTTCATTCCCGGGTTGACTATTGATGTTGAGCGTGGCGAGGTTATTTTCCCCACACTAAGGCCCTTTGACTCGACGATCACACAGTATTTCAGGAGTAACAATAAAACTGCGGGCGATTCTTTGTTGTTTGGAGATATTTATGATACAACTATGTCAGCCGCCCAGAACTCAGATCGTAATAAATATATTATCAAAGTCGTAGCCGCAGGAGGCACAACGAGCACTTTTACTTTGGGTTCAATGAATCTTGTAGAAGGAAGCGTGCATGTGTTATTGAACGGCAGTCCGTTGACACCTAATGTCGATTATACTATTGACTATATTATCGGTCAGGTTGTTATCCGCAGGCCCGAAGCACTTGTTCCGGGAGCGAATCTTCAGATCAAATACGAGCAGAACGATCTGTTTCAGCTTGCCTCGAAAACATTGATCGGCGCTCGCGGAGAGTTAGACGCTTTCCCGAATACTAAACTCGGGTTTACAATCATGAATTTAAACCAGCAAACACTGAGTGATAAAGTCAGGATAGGAGAGGAACCTACGAACAACATGATGCTCGGGATGGATTTTTCAACGAGCGCAAATCTTCCGTTTCTCACCGATGCAATTGACGCACTGCCCCTGATTAGAACAAAAGAAATGTCTACATGGCGAATCAACGGGGAAGGCGCTTACATGATTCCCGACCCTAACACGAAGAAAAGCGCAGTGTTGAGCGATCATGGAGCGAGCATCGCCTATGTCGACGATTTTGAGGGAATCCGCCGCACGATTCCATTTCCAATCACATATGCAGCATGGTCGATGTCAAGTACGCCAATGGATTCGATAGCGAACCAACTGGTTCCTGATTCGGTGATAAGTTATAAAAGATCCAGATTGTCATGGTACAATCGCTTACCAACCGATGTTACAACCTCTGATATATGGCCCAACCGAAGAACGCGTGCGGGACAAAATCAGGTTACCGTATTGAATCTTGATTTCGATCCGAATCATCGCGGCACCTATAATTTTTCCCCCGATCTCGATTCAACATTAAATCGGCAGGAGATAGGCGGCGGAACCGGTAAATATAATAACCCGGACGCTCGCAGAGAAAACTGGGGTGGTATCATGCGCTACATCGGGTCGATGGCAGGAAATGTCCTCAGTCAGAATATCGCGTACATTGAAATATGGATGAAAGCGTCGAGCGATGACCTCAATGATTTAAATAAAGGGAGAATGCACATCGACCTCGGCAGGATAAGCGAAGACGTAATACCCGACGGAAATTTGAATTCAGAGGATATCATTCACACTGAAATCAATCCGGGTGGGATACCGAATGGCGTCCTGAATGAAGGTGAAGATGCAGGCGTAGATATGTTCGATGATAATCAGGAAAAGATTATCCATGCCGCCTTTCTCGCATCTAACAGCAGTGACCCGGACGTAGATCCAAATGATCCCGGTGGAGATAACTGGACAGCATACGGCGACGGAATACATCTTACAAAGTTCAATGGGACCGATCAGAACAGACAAGACCCAGCCGGTCTTTTCCCGAATACGGAGGATTTAAACGGCAACGGCAATATAGACCGCAGTGAGCTGTATCTCGAATATGAAATACCGCTGATCGATTCAACTTATATCGTAGGCGGTGGTGAGAATGGATGGTATCAATATCGGATTCCCCTGCTCGAGGCGACCAGAGTATTCGGTGGTATCGATGCATCGACTGTGTTGGAGGATGTCCAGTATATAAGATTATGGCTTTCAGGATTTTCTCAACCGGTAAGTATTCGCGTTGCCGAGCTTAATCTCGTTGGCAATCAATGGGAGGAACGGATAAAAAGCGATTCAGTTATGAAAGTCTCGGTAGTTAATATTGAAGATAATCCACAATACTCTGAGGATTGGGATGCGTTGGGAATCGCGCGTGAAAAAGACCGTTCCGATCCGAATCAAATTATCGAAGCGAATGAGCAATCATTGGCGCTTATTCTCAACGGTCTGCCGAAGGATACCTCACGTGAGGTTGTAAAACGTTTTATTACTCGACCGCTCGATATCTTCAATTATAAATCGATGAAGATGTTTGTGCACGGAGATCAATCATTCACACCGGGTGACGCGGAAATATATTTACGCTTCGGTACCGATGCTTTAAACTTCTACGAATACCGGCAACCGATATATCCCGGCTGGGAATTATCTAAAAATGAAATCAACGTAATCTTTTCTCGTATAACGGCAGTCAAGTCTGCGCGTCCCGATTCAATGGCGAATAAATATTATGTCGCTGATGCTCTTAATGGAATTGCGGGCGCAACCTACGGAGTGCGGGGCAGCCCGTCATTAAGACAGGTTCGCGAAATATCAATTGGAATTAGATGTGTGAATGTACCGTATCTCAGCGGAGATGTGTGGGTGAATGAATTACGTCTGGTTGATGTAGACAATTCGCCCGGGGCTGCATATAGATTTGATACACAGATAAAATTAGCCGACATCGGGCAGGTAGCGTTCAATTATTCACGGACAGATCCTACATTCCATTCATTAGACCAGCGGTTTGGAAATCAAACTGCCGCGGCAAGCTGGGCAGTGAATGCGAGTATTTCTATAGATCGGTTTCTGCCTCAGGATTGGCAGGGAACATCGATTCCTTTTGCATATTCTCATTCAGAGAATATTGTTAAGCCCAAATATCTTCCGAATACCGATATCGTTGTAGAAGAAGCGGCACGGCGTGCCTCACCCGATGTCTCGAAGAGTATGATAACACAATCGCAGACGTTGAACATCAAAGATTCGTATTCGATTTCAAACTTTCGTATTGTACTGCCGTCTCAGGCATGGTACATTCGGGATACATTCAGCAAGCTCTCATTCATATTTAATTATAATACTACACGGGACCGTGACCCTTCGTTCGAACTACGAAAGACCTGGGGATGGAATTTAAGGGTGAATTACGGCGTCACGCTACCCAACGATTATTTTATACAACCATTCTCTACACTCTTTAAGGGAATATTTTTTCTTGAGGATTATAAGGACTGGAAGATTTATTATATTCCGATAACAAGCTTATCTGCGGGGGTTGGTGGGTCAAGATCCCGGTCGTATGAGATACCGCGCGCAAAAAACAGCTTGACCAGAGACTCGAGAAATTTTGGTGCCACCAAGTCTTTCGGATTCGGATGGAAATTCACGGAAGGCGGTTTGTTAAATTTAGGCGGCGATTATGGGCTCTCTCTCGATCGCAATCTTACTCCGCTCGATAATGATTCTGTCGGCAGAGATTTTCTATCTATAATGAAAAGTTTATTCTTCGGTGGTCAGGACAGCCGCTATGGGCAAAAAGTTAGCCTTAATCTTAAACCAAAAATTCCAAACATACTTGACCTTCCGAAATATTTTGATTTCTCTACAGGGTATTCCGTTAATTACAGTTGGCAGAATACTTTTACGAAGGGGGACATAGGCAAGAGCGCGGCTTTCGATAATAATATCTCTATGTCTCTCGGGTTCCGTTTGAAATCGTTAACCGATCCGTGGTTCGATACAAAAGAGGAAACTGCTCAGTTACAACCGGCTCCGATGGCAATGAATAAACCCGACCCGGCTAGGACAGCTTTATTGAATGACTCAACATCCAGAAAAGATTCTTCCCAAACCGCACAGCCTTCTGAGAGCAACACGAAAAAAATGCTTCAACAATTGCGGTCGATAGCTAAGATATTGATCAAAATTCCATTACTCGATTATGAGACAATCAATATTTCATATTCCCAATCGAACCGGTCTTCAAATCCCTCTGTTATTGGGAGTACAGGTTTCAAGAATTTCTGGGGTCGATTGCCTTTTCAAGGTTCTCTCGACGAGTACGGTCCATCCCGACTGTATCAATTAGGCATCATAACGGATCCTCACGGTACACTGCAATTTGCGCCCAAGTCGAAGTTTCCATTTCTCGGATGGAAAACTATTTATGGTCCTCGTCCGGCAGGTGCGCAACCTACAGATCAATTTTCTCAGTCAAATAATATTACACTGCGAACGAACCGCCCGCTTTGGACCGGAGCTACAATCGATATAAACTGGAAAGTTGGATGGAACTATAGCCGGACAACAACAATCAGAGATTCAGCAGGTCACTTCGTACGCGGCGAACCGATTACATCCGGAAGCATAGACAGATCGTTTTTAACGCTTCCACCGGTTCTTTTTATGAAGGTATTCAAGAGTAATCTTGAAACAGTCGGGAAAAAATATGAGCAATTCCAAAAAACAGATGCTCCCGATGTCGCTCTAACGAAAGCATTCGAGCAGGGTTTTGAAGCTCTGCCTTTTCTAAGCAAGGTTTTGGGTCCCTATGTGCCAAGACCGAACTGGACTATTCGCTGGGATGGTATAGAAAAACTTGTCGGTCTGGGTTCAGTGATGGAGCGGTTATCATTGGAACATAATTACTCATCAAATTTCCGGCGCGATTTTCAAAGCAACCTGGGAAAAGGACAGCGAACGAATGCTGAAAAAATGAGCTATGGTTTTTCTCCTCTTGCCGGAGTGAATATGACTTTTAAACAGGTGTTAAAAGGAAATCTCTCGGGAAATTTTCGTTATAACACAACGACTAATTACGATCTAAATCTAACTGCGCAACAGCCGAATATAGTCTCGGCGCTCGCTCAGGAAATCTCGTTCACGTTGAATTACGCGCGGCGTGGTTTTTCATTCCCGCTCTTTGGATTGAATCTTTCCAACGACATAGAAGTCAGTTTTACTTATTCACGCACTAAGAGTTCACGCCGGCGGTACGATCCTACACTTCTGTCGTCCGATCAGGAAGGCATTCCTCTCGAAGGGAATATACGTACAGTGTTGGAACCGCGCATTCGTTATGTCTTAAGCACCCGCGTGACTGCCGCGCTCTATTATCGTTATACAAAAACAGCTCCCGATGCCGCCGGATCGACAATTTATGGAGTTACAACTAACGAAGCCGGCGTGGATATTCATATCTCAATTTGATAATCGTGCCGTTTTTTCCCGGCATTTTCGCTTTCTTTGATTCTATAAAATGAAATGTTTATTTTTATATATAAGGTGAGTTGTGAACAATATGATTGGAACAAAAAATAGGATTCTTTGGGTAGATGATGAAATTGAATTGCTTCGCTCGCATATTTTATTGCTCTCTGAAAAAGGATATTCCGTTGAAACTGCAACGAACGGCGAAGACGCTCTCGATTTGGTGAAAGCAAAATCATTCGATCTTGTTTTTTTAGATGAGATGATGCCAGGTATGGGCGGCTTGGCAACGCTTTCAAAAATAAAAGATATTCATCCTGAACTGCCTATCGTCATGATAACAAAAAACGAAGACGAGGGATTAATGGAAGAAGCGATTGGGGTTAAGATCAGCGATTATCTGACGAAGCCTGTGAACCCGAGCCAGGTATTGCTTGCATGCAAAAAATTTTTGGAAGGCAAAAAAATTGCAAGCGCGCAGGCTTCCCGCGATTACATCAAAGAGTTTAATGAGATCACGCTCGCACTGCAATCTAATCCTACATTCATCGATTGGACCGCAATTTATTCGAAGCTTGTCGATTGGTCGATCGAGATGGATCAGCATCAGGGTTTGGGCTTAAGGCAAACCTTGAACGATCAATTCAGGGAATGCAATGTGGAATTCTCGAAATTTATCGAAAGAAATTATTTGAATTGGGTAGAACAAAAAAACAGACCGACGCTTTCTACCGATATTGTCGAGCGGTATCTTATCCCGGAACTTCGCGATACAAATAAGTCAGTATTCTTTTTCGTAATAGATTGCCTCCGCCTCGACCAGTGGATGATAATGGAACCTGTCCTGCGTGAGTACTTCGATATTTCACGTGAATATTATTATTCCATTCTCCCGACCGCAACCCCCTATTCCCGCAATGCTATTTTCAGCGGAGCCTGGCCCTCGGAACTTGAAGTAAGATTTCCCGAGATATGGGAACAATGGGAAGACGACGACAACAGCCGTAACAGATACGAGCATCAATTTTTAGATAACTTGCTGGAACGTAGGAAAATTCAGCTCAAGCCGGAATCAAAGTATGTCAAAATATTAGATGCGGAATTCGGGCGCAGTATCGAACAGAATATAACTTCGTATACGAAGAACAGGCTTACTGCCATCGTCGTCAATTTTGTTGATATGTTAGCTCACGGCAGATCGGATTCACAAATTTTGAAAGAAATTGCGCCGGATGAATCAGCATATCGTTCGCTGACATCTTCGTGGTTTATGCACTCTACACTTCTTTCGATGCTGCGAACGCTTTCCCGGAATAAGAATGTATCAATCGTTCTCACTACCGATCATGGAAGCATTCGAAGTTTGCGCGGCACGAAAGTGATCGGTGATCGCGAGGCTTCGACTAACCTAAGATATAAATACGGTCGCAACCTGAAAGCCGATGAACGTCATGCTATCTTCATCAAAAATCCATTAGAATATCGCCTCCCCAAACGAAGCGTTACAATTAATTATCTGATTGCAAAAGAAGATTATTATTTTGTTTATCCGACTGATTATCATAAATATCTCAATCAGTACCGTGATAGTTTCCAGCATGGCGGGATTTCAATGGAAGAAATGATTTTGCCGATTGTGAAACTTAAGCCTAAAGGATGATGCAATTCTACAAAACACATTCTGAAGACGAGACGATAACTTTAGGCGTTGAATTCGCTAAGAGATTGACCATCAAAAGTGTAGTCACGCTCTTTGGCGATCTGGGAACCGGTAAAACGCGTTTCATCAAAGGTGTATGTAAAGGATTGGGCGTTCAGGAACATGTTGCAAGCCCGACGTTCACTCTCCTTAATGAATATACCGGCAAGGAGATGAATGTTTTCCATTTCGATTTCTACAGGATAAAAACAATTTCCGAGCTTGATGAAATTGGTTTTGATGAGTATCTCTATGGTGACGGCGTATGTTTGATAGAATGGGCAGATAGAGTTAAGGCGCTTCTTCCATCTAATCGGATTGATGTATTTCTTAAGCTCGGGGAGGACGAAAATACGCGCGAAATCTCTGTGCATGAAATTGCTGAGGTTGAATCGTGAGAATTCTTGGAATTGAAACAGCGACCAATCTATGCGCTGCGGCGATTGTTGCCGACGGCAAAGTGCTTTGTGAACACAGTGCGGATTCGCCTCACGTCCATTCTGAAAAATTAGTTTCCATAATCGATAATTGTTTCCAAACCGCGAAGTGTAATCTTGACTCGCTCGACGGTATAGCAGTTTCAATCGGTCCTGGATCTTTTACAGGTTTGCGGATAGGATTAAGTGTGGCGAAGGGTCTATCGTATGCAACGGGTAAATCGCTTGTCGCAGTTCCAACCCTGAAAGGTCTTGCCCGGTATGGTATGAGTATGAATTTTGCCGAGCGGCCGAATTATATTCTTTCCCTGCTCGACGCACGGCGTGATGAGGTTTATATCGCATTATATAGCCCGAAGGGAAGCATCATCGAGGAGCTTGTTCCATCAACGGCAATGGCGGTTAAACATTTGACGGCACATCTTCCGGAAAACGGTAAGATTCTTATACTTGGCGATGGCGCGGAAAAATTCCTACAGTATTTAAAAAAAGCTGACAATTACGATAACTCTTCTTATATTATTTTACCGGATGCCGTTAATCGGTGCAGTGCGGCGGCTATTGCGATGCTCGGTGAAAATATTATTTCCGAACATGGAGGTGAAGATATAGCCTCCATGGAGCCGTTATATGTGAAAGAATTTTATACGCTGGTACGAACTCAACATCAAAAGGAATCAACATAATGGCATGGTTTCGCAGATCGAAAGCAAGCATTACGAGCGGTCCCCAGAGAAAGGACGTCCCTGACGGAATGTGGGCTAAGTGCGATGGTTGTGGAGAAATAATACATCGCAAACAGCTTGAACAGCAATTTTATACATGCAATAAATGTAATTTCCATTTCCGCATCGGCAGTAAAGAATATATTCAACTGCTTTTGGACGATGGGACGTTCAAGGAGATGGACCGTAAGATGAGATCGAAAGACCCGCTCGAGTTTAAAGATTCAAAAAGTTATAAAGAACGAATAAAAGACTCAATCAGGAAAACAGGATTGAACGATGCAATCCGGACCGGGACAGGAACGCTTGGCGGTGTCGATGTTGTGGTCGGGGTGATGGATTTCAGTTTTATCGGGGGATCGATGGGTTCTGTTGTCGGTGAAAAAATCGCGCGGGCAATCGACCGAGCCAGAAAAGGAAAAATGCCGATAGTGATCGTTTCCTCCAGCGGCGGTGCGCGAATGATGGAAGCCGCCTTTTCACTGATGCAATTGGCAAAGACGAGCGCAAAGCTTGCGCAGCTTTCCGATGAAGGGATGCCCTATATTTCGGTAATGACCGACCCTACAACCGGCGGGGTAACTGCAAGTTATGCGATGCTTGGAGATATAAATCTCGCAGAACCCGGGTCGTTGATCGGGTTTGCCGGTCCAAGGGTCATACGGCAAACAATCGGAAAAGATTTACCGCCGGGATTCCAGCGCGCCGAATTCCAGCTTGAACATGGCTTTGTGGATGCCGTAGTGCACCGCAAAGAAATGAAAGAAACCGTTGCGAAGTTGTTAAAATGGATGTCGCGGTAATCAACAAAGAACCGGTTATCCTCGGAGTCTGCCTGATGATATTTCGATTAACCGTCTCTTAACAGAATTGTATTTTCATCGTATACAAACTTATGTAATTAGAATCTCTGTAAGTTATCTATAATGTTATATTAACGGAAATTATTTTACCCATGGAATATTTTAACTCATTGTATACTGAAATTGCTTCGGTCGGAAATATCCATCATCAAGTAATTCATTCTGACACAAAAAAACTACGGGGAGATGTGGAATTGAAAGCATGAGAAGGTCGTTCTTTTCATATAAAGACCTTCGGCGAAATCAGATAATTGGATTGTTGGTAAGTCTTTTAATCCATCTTATAGTTCTTTCGGGATTGATGTGGTATATTCACGAAGACAGAAATCAAAATTTGTCCGCCAATGAAAGCCAATTCGGCGGCAGTGGAGGCGGTGGCGGCGAAGGAGCAGAGGATGATGATATTCAATTTGGACCTCAAGGACTGGCGAGCAAAAAAGATCAGGGAACCGATCTTTATGGAGCAGAATTTAATTTGATCCAAATACATGTGTATGACGATCTGGCGCCGGTTAACCCGATCCCAAAGAAAAACGAGCCAAAACCGAAATCTTTGAAGAAACGAAAACAGAAACAAATTGTTGCCGCAGATTTACCGACACGCTGGATACGACGCGGAACCGGACCCGGTTCAGGCGGGGGCGCTGGTGGTGGATCCGGCGGCGGCATTGGAGCCGGACAAGGTTATTCCATCGATTGGGGAGGAAAGGGATCGCGAAGACTACTTAGCGGCCGTTTACCGAAATATCCGGATGGCACCGATAAACAAATGTCGGTCGCTCTGCAGTTCAGCGTTTTACCCGATGGCTCGGTCGGCGGTATTACGCCGATTCGAAAAACCGATGAACTTTTAGAGCGAGCGGCAATGTCAGCTCTTGATACCTGGCGGTTCGAACCACTTCCATTTCAGTTGGAACAAATATCACAGATGGGTAAAATTACATTTAAATTTGTTTTAAAGAAGGAGTAATATCTAATATGTCATATCCAAGAAAGCGATTGAATTCAATCTTCTCGATTCTAACAGTTTTGTTTATTTTTACGGCTTCTATCCATGCTCAGGAGATTAAACGCATCCAGCCTGAATGGTGGTTCGGCGGCGCAGTAGGAATGAACTTCAATTTTTACAGCAGTGATTTTAGAAATTTGAACGCAGGTAATTCTCTCCCGGTATCGTTCACGAAGGGTTCCGGTGTGGGTTTATTCTTCTCGCCGATGATTGAATATCGTCCCGATCCGGTATGGGGCGGAATGTTATATTTTGGTTTCGATGGAAGAGGAGGAACGTTCACCGACCGTGCCGTGCCCGATACTCTGTATTCCCTTTCCACATCAATGAATTACTTAAGTCTTGAACCGAGTGTCAGATATTCACCGTTCAAGTTTCCGCTGTATTTATTTGCGGGACCCCGTTTAGGATTCAATGTAGCAAAATCGTTTTCGCACAAGCGATCACCGGGTTTGAATGCTGACGCCGATTTTGATAATGTACGGGGTACTTCAATCGGCGCACAGTTGGGCGCGGGGTATGAATTCCCCTTGAGCGATCCGGAAAAAGAATGGCAAATTATAGCATCTCCGTTTCTTGCGCTTCACTTCGGGCAAGGTCCGCGCTCAGTTGAAAGCTGGTCGCTTACTACATTGCGTGCCGGAGTTGCAGTAAAATTCGGCAACACAAAGGAAATTAAATCGCGGGTGGAACGCGAAGTTCAATTTTCCATACGCGCGCCGAAAATCATCCCTAAGGAAAGAAAAGTACAAGAAACATTTCCTGTGCGGAATTACATTTTCTTCGATCAGGGTTCAACGACGATCCCCGACCGGTACATCAAGCTTACAAATGTTCAAGCTGACCGATTTAATGAGGAGCAATTATTACAACCGGAACCGAAAGATTTGACGGGCCGCTCACGCCGACAGATGAAAGTTTATTACAACGCTCTGAACATCCTTGGCGATCGGTTGCGGAGAATTCAGGATGCACGCGTAACCCTTTTCGGTTCATCTGAAAAAGGACAGTCGGATGGACAGGAGCTTGCAACAGCAGTGAAAAAATATCTCGTCGAAATATTCGGCATTAATTCAGAGCGCGTAATTTGCACGGGAGCCTCAAAGCCGGCAAATCCATCGGTACTGCCGGGCGCCACCCGTGAACTTGAGCTGGTTGTTCCCGAAGACAGACGTGTCGATATCTCAAGCACATCTTCTGAACTTCTCGAACCTGTTCAGATTATTTCATTACAGGAAGATCCGCTTGATAGCGATGTACTTTTCAATGTACAGAATGCCGAAGATTACTTTGCATCATGGTCAGTTATTATTACCGGCGATAATGGGAAGGAAAATCGCTTTGGTCCTTTTACATCGAAACAAGAAAGAATTTCCGGCAAGACCATTCTTGGCGACAAGATGAAAGGACAGTACAAGGTTGAGCTTGAAGGGCAAACCAGCGATGGTCAGATTGTAAAGAAAGAAGAAACGATGAAACTTGTTCGTTCAGATGAACCGGAAGATGCCCCCGGTTATCGCTTCAGCATACTATTTGAGTTCGATCAATCGAAGACAGTCGCAACGTATGAGAAATTTCTCGCAAGAACGGTCGTGCCGCTTGTAGCGGACGGCAGCAGCGTGATCATCCACGGACACACCGACATTATCGGAGAGGAAAGCCACAACTTAAAGCTTTCACAAGATCGCGCACATGAAACAATGAATATTTTGGAGCAAAGCCTTGTAAAAGCAGGAAAACGCAAGGTGAAATTCGATGCCTACGGTTTCGGTGAAGATGTTCGACGAGCGCCCTTCGATAATCGTTTGCCTGAAGAACGGTTCTATAATCGTACCGTAATAATTGATATTGTACCGGAGTAAAAGCGACTTGTCAGTGATCTCTAAAACAAAATCAAAAATTCTCCCGTTTGGGATTGGAATATTTATTCTGCTCTCTGCATCAATGCGTGCGCAGATTCCGGCAGTCGAACAAACGATTCAACCGAATAAAATATTGAAAGCGGAAGAATGGGTGTCGGCAAGGGGATACCATTCTGCACGGCAGGAATTGGAGCAGCTTTATCCGTTTCTCACCACGCGGGAAGACAAGCGCAACGCTTTATTCGTTCTTCTCCAAAGCGCGTTTGAAGATCAAGAATATGAAAACGCATTCCAGTGGTCGCGTGATTTCTTGACCGAATACCCAAATGACGGAAATGTAAATACAGCCCGGTTTATTCATGGCGTAAGCGCTTTTCAAACGGAGAGAACCGATGCCGCTCTCATGACGCTTGATAAATTCATCTCAGATGGAATCGATCACCCGATGCGTGGTGCGGGCTTTTTTTGGCGGGCAATGGCAAAATTGGAAAAGGGTGACTGGCAGACGGCTGAAACTGATGTTAGTAATTGTTTTGAAGATTCTTCTTCGGTGGAGTATCACGACATCGCCCTGATGGGTTGGGCGCTCTCTCTGGAACGAAGAGGCGAATATCTGAGGGCAATCAATCTGCTTGAGAAACTGCTGAATGATTTTCCAAAGAGTAAGCTGGTTGGCGATGTGAATATACGGCTAGCTTCACTTTCACTTCGTGTAGGAGATCCGAATCGTACAGCGCAATTACTTGATGAGATCAGACCGCAGAATTATCAAAAACAGGAATATTCACTCCTTCATGCTGAAGCCGATCTGCGAATGAATCAGTTTGAAAGCGCGGGGATTGAGTATAAAAATTTTCTCAAAGAACATCCTGACAGTCGATATTCCCGAAAAGCACAATACGGTTTAGCATGGTCATATATGAAGAATGGAGATTATGCCGCCGCACAGAGGGAATTCGATTCTCTCGGCGTTAGAAATGATTCGCTCGGGTTTACGGCTCTATTCAAGAGCGGTGTTTTAGCGCTTCTTCAGAATAAACCTGTTGATGCAATTGCGCGTTTCGATACATTAACTGAACGCTCACCTTACGATGACATCGCGGAAAACGCATACTATCAAATGGGTATGGCACAATACCGGTTGAAACATTATACTGAAGCGAGACGATCATTCCAACTGGCATCGAGACTTTTCCCGGAATCGAAAAATCGTGCACGATCATATCGAATATTAGGCGAGACGCAAGTGGCTTTAGGCGATTTTTCGAATGCTCAATATGCGTTTAGCCGTGTCCGCCAGCTAAATGCTTCACCCGATTTGCTCGCCCCCTCCATGTTTAAGGAAAGTATTTGTCTTTATCACTTGGGGAGATTTAAAAGCAGCGCAGATTTATTCGCAGAGTTCCTCAAACGATTTTCCAAGGATGAGCACACACAGGAAGCGTACGTCTGGAGAGGTGAAGCGCTTTATCAGGATGGAAAATATGCCGAAGCGGAACGCTCATACTCGGATGCATTGCGGCGAGTTCCCAATAATCCAAAGCGGATTGAAGCGATGTATGGAGTTGCGTGGACACTTTTTGAGCAGAAGAAATTTTCGCAGGCAGCCGCGTCATTCGACCGTTTCATAGAACAATATCCGAACAACGAGCGTGTTGTGGACGCGACACTGCGGCAGGCTGATTGCTTTTATTTTATGGGTGAATACGAAAAATCGAGTGCTCTATATAATTCTATCAACGATCTGCAGAAAAACAGCCGATATGCCGAGTATGCGGCTTTTCAAATCGCTATGTCGTACATCCAGCGCGGGGAGACAGAACGCGGCATCGAGCGGCTTCGTGATTTTCTCTCGCAGTTTCCTGCCTCGCTCTACAATGAGGTTGTGCAATTCAATATCGGATGGACGTACTTTTCGAAAAGCCAGTATCAGCAAGCAATAACTGAATTTCGAACATTAATTGATCGATACCGGGAAAGTCAGTTGATGCCCCGTGTTCTATTTAATATGGGTGATGCCTTCTATAATCTCCGCCAATACGACAGCGCGCGCGCATATTATCAACTGGTCCCGAAAGAATTTCCGGCAAGTCCTTTAGTTGCCGATGCATTGCAGGGTTTGCAATACACATACGAAGCAGAAGGTAAACCTACCGCCGCGATTGCGCAGATTGATACTCTTCTCAGCTCAGCTGCCTCCGGAGTTCGTCAGGAAGATTTACTGATGAAAAAAGGCGACATCCTTTTCGGTCAGGGAGATTTCGGCGGAGCCGTAATAGAATACCGGAAACTTTTATCAATGAAGCAGAACCCGACAGATCGGGCGAAAACATATTACCAGCTTGCGCGTGCATTCGAGATGGAAAACAATACTAGTCAAGCATCTGTCTATTATGAAAAAATATTATCGGATTACCCTGAAGTTGATTTTGCCGAGAATGCAGCACTTGCTCTGGGACTGTCTCATATTAAATCGGGCAAGTTCACTGACGCTGTACGTGTATTGCAGAATTTCGAGGCGAGATTTCCCAACTCACCATTGTTATCCGAGGCAGAATTTAATCTCAGTATCGCGCTTCTTGATCAGAAAGATAAAAAACCGGCATTTATCAAATTTCAAAACGTAATTCAAAAATATCCTGAAGATATTTTTGCCGATAGAAGCCGTTTGCAGATTGCGCGTTTGCACTTTAGCAAGAGGGAATTCAAAGCTTCTCTCGATACGTTGAACAATCTTATCGGTCGACGGAATGACGATCTCGCCGCCGAAGCGCTGCTTATGGTCGGCGAAAATTATCTATCGCTCAGGAAACTTCAAGATGCGTTACAGGCATTCAAGGATGTATATGAACAATACACGGAATTCAAACTTCTAACCGAACGTGCTCACTTTGGTTCCGGTAAATGTTACGAACTTCTGAAGAATATGAAATTAGCCCGCACTGAATATGAAAAAGTGGTGAATTCCGGGATTGATCCGGCTGTAAAAAAAGAAGCTCAGGTACGATTGAAAAGGCTGCGCCGATGAGGATAATATTTATTTCATTAATCTTTTTTTTGATAATCACGACAGCGGCTGAAGCGCAGGATAACCCGGTTCGGGTAGATACTACAACGATGCCCAGGCTCGAAATTCCTGAGATCACCATAGTCGGGAAGAAAGCGATCACACTTCCGTTCGCGCGTAAAGGTGAAATTTATGATATCGACATTTACGAGGTATCACCGCCCGATACATCTTTAATAGAAAGTCGTCCAGAAATGTCTTTTCCTGTTGGTTCCCTGCCGCGATACGAGGAGCCGCTCATCCCGTGGCATGTCTCTGCGGAAGGCTCGTTCGGTAGTTTTTCAACGGGTCACATGCGTGCTTTTGCAGATTATAAAGGAAAGAAGTGGGGCATCTACGGAAATGGAGGATTTCGGACAACGAACGGACACACTGCTCATGCTTCCGGAAATTCTTTCTATATGGATGCGAATGCTCATTCACTGGTTTCAACCGACAATGAAATTCTGAAATCATTTCGAGTATCCGGCGGATTACAATTAATGCACGATACATATGGAATTTTCGGAATTCAGAACAGTTTAATTGACCGCTCACGCACAAACCTTGTGCTCGACAGCCGGCTGGGTTCATTGGAACGCGAAGAAAGCGCTTTAGATTTTAATCTCCGGGCAAATATCTGGTCTCTCTCAGATCAACAGCCCGCGCTGTCTTCATCAATCTCAGCAGTATCTCCCGAGCTTACAGCTTCTTATTCTACAAAAGTGAGCAATGTCCAGCTTCAAACACAAATATCATATTTAAGCACATCGCTCAATTACGATCATCCGGCTCAAACACCTTCTTTGTTTGGAATTTCTGCCGCAGCTAACTGGTGGCTTAGAGATAATTGGAATATGCTGATCGGTGGTGAATATCAGGGCGGCGCAGGCAGCGACGGCAGCAGTCATTCACTGATCATTCCATTCGCAGTTCTCAAGTGGGAATTCGAGCAAGACCGTGCGATGAGTCTTTGGTTCAAGCCGGAGATGCATCTCGCATCCTATGGCGATTATACCCAAAAAAATCCGTATCTCATTCGCGAGATCGTTCTGCATCCGGAAAGAAAATGGTTCAACGTAGGTGGAACATTCTGGTTCAACAGCGGGTTATTTTCTCTCGAGATCAATGGTGCATTCGCAAAGAGCACAGACAAGTGCTTAACCCTTGCCGACAGCGGTAGGCTTTATCTTGCCTTTATTGATGCCGATCAGTTTATCGTGCGCGGAACCGGCACTCTGAATGTGTTAGATAACACCCGATTTACTTTTACCGGCGTCATCCAACCATCGTTTGAAGATGGTAAGAGCCGGCAGCTTCCGATGATTCCTCTCGTTCAGCTCGCCGCACGCGCCGAGCTGACTCTTAATCTGCCGCTTGCAGTATGGTCTTCGCTTGAATTCTGGAGCAGACAGAATGTGGAAATGACCGGGAGTAAAACTCTTGACGAACTTCTTCAATTAAATGCCGGCGCGGCATCAAATATTATTCCACGAACCGTACTTTCGTTAGAAGTTGATAATTTTCTCAATCATAAGTATGAATGGTGGAGCGGGTATATTGCGCCGGGAAGAACAATAAAGTTTGAGGCGAAAATAAATTTCCAATGAGAATTATAACGACAATTCTTGAGATGCAGAAGGTTGCCGATGATTTGCGGCAAAGCGGTAAGAGCATAGGCGTTGTTCCTACGATGGGATATTTGCACGAGGGACACATCAGCCTGATTCGGATTGCCAGAGAACATTCAGATGCTGTTATTGTTACGCTATTTGTAAATCCTATGCAATTCGGTCCTACAGAGGACTATAAAAAATATCCGCGTGATTTCGAACGCGATAAAAAGCTTACCGAGACGGTGGGAACAGATATTCTTTTTGTGCCGTCGAAAGAGGAAATGTATCCGGGCGGTAATCTCACTGTGGTTGATGTAGAAAAAATCACCAACGTTCTTGAAGGGAATTTCAGACCAACTCATTTTCGCGGGGTTACCACGGTTGTTGTAAAATTATTCAATATCACCAAACCCCACATTGTCGTTTTCGGTCAAAAAGATGCGCAACAAGCGATTGTCGTTCAAAAATTGGTGAAAGATTTGGATTTCGATATTAAGATATTCATCGGTCCAACCGTTCGGGAACCTGACGGACTTGCAATGAGTTCCAGAAACGTGTATCTTTCATCAACGGAGCGGAAAGACAGTACCGTTCTTTATCAATCCATCCGGTTAGCGCAGCAACTTATTAATGATGGTGAACGAAATAGTTCAATAATTATCTCTGAAATGTCAAAACTTATTACATCTAAACCGTCGGCGAAGATTGATTACATCTCTATAACAGACGCCTCATCACTTGAGGATCTCGCTGTTCTTCGCCCGAATGACTCCATACTAATCTTGCTCGCCGTTCGCTTCGGCACAACACGGCTTATTGATAATATTCTTCTCACAATATAAAATATATTCATGCCCGATCCTATAAAACAAACTATGTTAGCGGTTACTATTATGGCTGCCGGAAAAGGCACGCGGATGAAAAATCCCGAGAAGGCAAAAGTAATGTATGATATCAACGATAAGCCGATGGTAGAATACGTTGTTGAATTAGCGAGCCGGCTTCAAGCGCATCGTACACTGCTCATTATCGGGTGGCAGAAACAATTAGTGATCGAACACTTTTCAAAATTAAACTATAAGGTTGAGTTCGTAGAGCAGAATGAACAACTCGGCACGGGACATGCCGTTATCCAAACAATAGACCCGCTGAAAGATTTTGTCGGAGATGTTCTTGTGTTGTCCGGCGATGTTCCGCTATTAACGGAAAAAACCGCTAAAGCGCTCATCGGCTACCACCGTACGAGTGAAGCTGTTGCCACGATTTTAACTGCGGAATTAGAAGATCCGGCAGGATACGGACGCATAGTTCACAATGAAGATGGCAGCGTGAAAAAAATTGTCGAGCATAAGGATGCCTCAAAGAAGGAATTAACGATCAAGGAAATTAATTCCGGTATATATGTGTTTAATAAAGAGAAACTATTTGAATGTCTGCCGTTATTGAAGCCGAATAATGTGCAGGGTGAATATTATCTCACCGATGTTTTTGAGTTGTTCTGGAAAAACAATTGGCGTGTTTCTGCCGTCAAAGCGATTGATGCCGTTGAAGTTATGGGAATCAACGATTTGAAGCAGTTGGAAGAAGCTCAGAAAATGATGGAGATTAAAGCAACATCGTAGTTGTTTGATTATATCTCTCTTTTTCTGTATAATTATTATGAAGGTTTGGAAAAATATTATGAATAGAATAAGCTTAGTATTGATGATGGTTCTGCTCGTATCTGCCTTTACTTACGCGCAATTCAAATCGCAGGGCGAGCAGCCAAGTGTAGCGCAATCGCTTGTAAGACCCACTGGTATTAATAGTTTCCTCGGTCTTCTTAACCCGGATAATTTCATGATGCGGCATAATTTCTCATTGAGCTATTTATCGTCAGGCGGAACCGGTCTATCGGTTGCATCATATACCAACAGTATGTTCTATAAAATTTCAGATCCATTAAATGTACGGTTCGACGTAACCTTACAGGGTTCACCATATGGACCATCTGCTTATCAGAATGCGTTGAGCGGTGTCTATCTTAGCCGCGCCCAACTTAATTATAAACCATGGGAAAATTTCATGGTTAAATTCGAATACAATCGTCTGCCGATGAATTACTTCGGCTGGAACAATCCTTGGTCTGCTTCTCCGTTTTATCGTGAAGGTGAATAGCGAGCATTGAATATTACGCGATATTTAAAAGAATTTTTCACGGCAACCGAATCGGTCTTAAAAACAAGACTAATTCGGTTTTTCTTTCCCATTACCATATCACTTAAAGATAAATATCTACATGGTTGAATCGGACAAGCGTCAAATCAAACAACAACGGCTGTCTGAGCCAGACAAGGAAAGCAGATCTTCTAAGATCACTAAGCCAATTTTAAGCTCGGTAATCGTCATACTTGTCCTTGTTATCGGCTATTTCGGCTACGGATATTTTTCGAACCTGAACTCAATAAAAACCGATGAAAAAACAGAAGCTAAGCCTCCGCGTATTTTACAGATGGATGTTCTAAACGGATGCGGTGTGAAAGGTATCGGTTCTAAATTTACAGATTACCTCCGCGCCCATGGATTTGATGTAGTTGAAAGCAAGAATTATAAAACGTTCCAGGTCGCTCGCACATTGATAATCGACCGCATCGGCGATCTTGCCGCGGCGCGGCGCGTAGCATCCGCGCTCGGCGTGAAAGAAAGAAATATAATCCAACAAATTAATCCGGATTACTTTGTGGATGTTTCTGTCGTCATCGGAAAAGATTACAGCGAACTAAATATCTCACAAAAATAAATTAAGGAGACAGATTGACCACAAAAACACTTGCTAAGAAAATTGCACAACTAACACTTACAAAAAAAGCATCCAGCGTCATCATCTTGGATCTTAGAAAGCTTACAGATATGACGGATTTTTTTGTCGTCTGTTCTGGCGACTCAGATGTACAGGTGAAAGCGATTGCCGATGCAGTTATCGATGGCGCGGAACAACTTAATGAACCAACATGGCATAAGGAGGGCTTTTCACAACGACAGTGGATTTTGCTGGATTACGTAGATGTTGTGGTACACATTTTCCACAAAGAGATGAGAAAGTATTATGCACTGGAAAAACTCTGGGGCGATGCGAAGATTGAAGAGGTAGAGGAAAAACCTGAAAAGAAAAAAGCTATCAAGAAACCAGCTAAGAAAAAGTGAAGCACTACCTAAAAGAACAATTACTCCCCATTCTTAAAATACTGGGAGTCCCCGAGACTATTTCACCTGTATTTGAAAAACCCCGCATAGAAACGCATGGCGATCTGACAACCAATATCGCGATGACCGTTGCAAAACAATTGAAACTTAACCCGCGCCGGTTTGCAGAGCAGATTTTGGAGAAATTAATTCTGGATAATGCGCTTGTCGACAAGATAGAAATTGCCGGTCCGGGGTTTATCAATTTTCATTTTACGAATAAATTTTATCACAGTCGGCTTGCGGATATTATCAATGAAGGAAAGCAATTCGGCAAAGCAAATGTCGGCAAACACTTAAAGACGCAAGTTGAATTCGTAAGCGCGAATCCTACAGGACCTCTTACCGTCGGTCACGGACGCGGCGCGGTGTACGGCGATACGGTTGCTCGGCTCCTCGAATGGACCGGATACGATGTTACGCGCGAGTATTACTTCAACAACGCAGGCAGGCAGATGCGCGTTTTGGGCGACTCGGTTCGATTGCGCTATCTCGAATTGATAGGTGAGAAGATTGATTTTCCCGAAGATTATTATCAGGGCGAGTATATCAAAGAGATTGCGCAACATCTTATTGATAGTCATGGAAAAAATTTGAAAGACGAGCCAACCGAAGGTAAATTCAAACAGCAAGCCGAGACGGAAATATTTGATGATATCAAAAAAACCTTGGCAAGGATTGGTGTGAAGCACGATGTTTTCTTTAATGAGAACACACTTTACGAAACCGGACAGGTGAAAGAAGTTATTGAAGAATTACGGAAAAGGGATTTAGCATATGACCAAGATGGGGCAGTATGGTTTAAGGCAACTGCTTTCGGCGGTGAGAAAGATAAAGTTATAGTAAAAGCAACCGGTGAGCCGACCTATCGGTTACCAGACATTGCATATCACCGCGATAAACTCAGACGCGGATTCGAACTTATTATAGACGTGCTTGGTGCAGATCATGTTGCTACTTATCCTGATGTACTTGCGGGAATTAAGGCGCTCGGTTACGATGAATCTAAAATAAAAGTTCCGATTCATCAGTTTGTTACAATCTTGCAGGAGGGTGAGGTTGTTAAGATGTCGACGCGTAAGGCGAACTTCATCACTCTCGATGAGTTGATTGATGAAGTGGGCGCTGATGTTGTGAGATACTTTTTTCTGATGCGCGGGATTGGAAGTCATTTGAATTTCGATCTCAAGCTTGCGAAGGAACAATCGGAAGAAAATCCTGTTTATTACCTTCAATATGCCCACGCCCGTATAGCGAGCATCATCCGGCTTGCAGAAAGCAAGGGAGTTGATTTAAGCAAGTCGTACGATTTATCGCTGTTGAATCAGCCTGAAGAGATTTCTTTGATGAAACTCCTGTCGCAATTCCCGGATATGGTTGAATCATGCGCCGCAACATATGAGCCGCACCGGCTTGCGGAATATTTGCACGATGTTGCAGGTAGTTATCACAAGTTTTACCACGAGCATCGGGTTGTGGGAGATGATTTAAATATGACTGCGGCTCGGATTGCACTTTGTCTTGCTACAAAGACAGTACTTGCCAACGGATTTGCAATTCTTGGCATCAACGCGCCGGAGAAGATGTAGGATATTAATGTCATTCCCGCGAAAGCGGGAATCCAGAATATAGCTATAGAATGATTACTTGCTAAAAACAAGCAGACATGATATTGGAAACTTAAATGTATGAAGATAAAATATATTTTGTTTACATATTAGCAAGCAAAAGGAATGGAACCTTATATATCGGTGTAACAAACGACCTTGTATGTAGGATATACGAGCATAAAGAAAAATTAGTAAAAGGTTTCACTCAAAAGTACAATGTTTCTATGCTTGTTTACTATGAAGAGCATGGAAATATTCTTAGTGCGATTCAACGTGAGAAGCAGATGAAAAAGTGGAATAGATCATGGAAAATAAATTTGATCGAAAAGTACAATCCACAGTGGCAAGACCTATATAATGATGGAGACATTATACTATTGCAGAGGGAATAAGCAGGGTTTTGGATTCCCGATAGAAACATTCGGGAATGACATGTTCTCTTTTTGTCATTCCCACATGCTCTTAATGGGAATCCAGAACATAGGAAACCATAGATAGTGGGATTCCCTCACAGTGCCAAGGTTATCTCACCAGCACCATCTTCTTCATTTGCGTAAAGGATTTGAATGGATCGGATACACTCACCGCTTCTAACTTGTAGAAATATACTCCGCTTGCTGCATCATTCGCATTCCAAGTTACCGACTTGAATCCGGCTTGTTGAATCTCATCAGTCAAAGTTGATATGTTTTGTCCCAGCAGGTTGTAAACTTTTATTATCACTCGGCTGGTAAAAGATAGTTGATATTCAATCGTTGTTGTAGGGTTGAACGGGTTGGGATAGTTTTGGTGAAGCGAGAAATCGGTTGGTATAAATGAGAATTCTGATTGTACCGCGTCAATGATATTGCAGCCGTATTTATAAATGCGAAGTTTGTAGATGCTTTTGATTAAGGCATCCTGAATCAAAAGGCTGTCAATATCAAACATATTTATCTTCGGAATCTGGCCCGTCGGATCAACAAGGAACATACTGTCACAGCGTTGAGCAAGATATTCACGTTTGGGCCACCGAATTGTGAAATCGGCTGTGTCAAAATAATTAAAAAATGATAATACAAAAGTATCCTGCTTAGAAATGTTTGTCGGGATTCCTCGAAAATCATACATAAACAAACCAACATTCCATGTGTTTACTCTTCCCGGAATGTTTGTCCAGAACACCATAAAGTCTGAAAGGGGGACACATCTACATTCTTGAATCGTACTATTCAAACTATCAATTCCATATGTGGCGTTGATATGATTTCCAAAGAACATAGTAAAGTTATTGTAAGCATCGATGTCATCCTTCACGTTTATCCAAAACTCAGATGACATTTGTGCTTGCACAGTAGATACGCTTAGTATAATAGTGGTGAGTACCAACCATAGTCGATGATAAAATCGGATATTCATGATTAATTTACCTCCTTATTGCAGTATAATCATTTTCTTTACGGCTTGGGAAATCATTTGCCCGGATTCAGTATCGTGAGTAGTAAGGCGGTAGAAGTAAACGCCGCTTGGCGGAATTCTCGAATCAAACTTAACCTCGTGTACTCCTGCATCGATCGTTTGATTCTCTATTACTCGACTGACTTCCTGTCCGAGTACATCATAAACGGTTAAAGATACAACCGAGCGTCTTTGTAAATCAAATGAAATTGTTGTAGCAGGGTTAAATGGGTTAGGATAATTTTGATGCAGAGAGAATTCTGGTGGAATTTCTAATGCATTATTCTGAACACTTACGGCACAATCCCCCCAGCCTTCGAGATACATTCCATATTTATAGATGAATATTTTATTTATTCCAGAATCCCCTGCGGTGGGAATCACCAAGCTTGATTGGTCGAACATATTTACTTTTGGTATCTTGCCGGAAGATTCAACAATGACCATGCTGTCACATCGATAATATAAATAACATCTATCGGGCCACTGGAATGTGAAGTCCGCCTCAGGATGTTCCATATTTTGAAATTTAAGTGCGAATGTGTCTATCGAAGGATATTGCACGTATCTGAAGTCATACGTTATCAAACCGAGTCCCCAAGTATTCACTCTTCCCGGAATGCTTACCCAACGCGCATCAAACCCCGGTCCCGGTGGTGGTCCTTGTTTTTCCTTGATTGTAGAATTTAAACTATCGATACCGTACGTTGCTGCGATGTGATTACCGAAGTACAACTTTGCAGAATCTGTAGAATTAGCACCGTCCTTTACAGTAATCCAAAATTCTACACTGTTTTGTGCGGATACTATGCCACTAAGAAATGTTAAAGTCATCAAAAACCGTTTCAAATATTTCAACTTCATACATCCTCCGTGTGCGAAAGTGTTAACCGATCTATGTTTGCTTCTATCGTTTATAATCTACTCAATCCATTTTGAAAAATCAAGACTGAAAAGTTGGAATTTTCACCGGAATTTATTACATTTCAAACACTTAATTATGTTCCCAATCGAGGTAAATACCCTACAAAATTGATACTATTTTGGCATAACGCTAACATAAGTATTTATATCGTCAACCGTGCGGCGGAGTTTTTCATCTAATAAATTTAAACCCGTTGTACTATCTTTATACTAACAACCAGATGTATTATTACAAACAATTATCGAGTGAGAAATGACAGACATTAAATTACTCAACGAAAAAATTCAGCGCGAAAGCGCCTTCGTCGATATACTGCAAATGGAAGTCGGCAAAGTAATTATCGGACAAAAATATATGGTCGAGCGGCTGCTAATCGGGCTTCTATCCAACGGTCACGTACTATTGGAAGGTGTACCGGGACTTGCGAAAACACTCTCCATCAAAACACTTGCGGCATCAATCCAAGCCAAATTCCAGCGCATCCAATTTACTCCCGACCTTCTTCCTGCTGACGTGATTGGAACGATGATCTTCAACCAGAAGAATGCCGAGTTTACGGTTCGCAAGGGTCCTATCTTTGCAAACTTTATTCTGGCGGATGAAATAAACCGCGCGCCTGCAAAAGTGCAAAGCGCATTGCTCGAAGCGATGCAAGAACGGCAGATAACAATTGGCGAGAACACATTCAAGCTTGATGAGCCGTTCCTCGTGCTCGCAACTCAGAACCCGATTGAACAGGAAGGAACATACCCGCTCCCCGAAGCGCAGGTAGATCGCTTCATGCTGAAAATTAAAATCGATTATCCGAATCGTGACGAAGAGCGGTTAATCATGCGCCAGAATATTGCAGATACACAACCGCAGGTAAAATCAGTTGTGAATCCTGCCGACATTCTGAAAGCACGTTCTGTTGTTCAGGAAGTATATATGGACGAGAAAATCGAACGGTACATACTCGATATCGTTTTCGCAACAAGGAAACCTAAAGATTTCAAATTAGAAAAGCTTACCAATCTTATCAGCTACGGTGCGTCGCCGCGTGCGAGCATCAACCTTGCGCTTGGCGCGAAAGCATTTGCCTTCATCAAGCGGCGTGGATATGTTATACCTGAAGATGTCCGCGCGGTTTGTCACGATGTTCTCCGTCATCGTATCGCGGTTACATACGAAGCCGAAGCAGAAAATGTAACATCGGAAAATATTGTGGATGATATATTAAACACTATCGAAGTTCCTTAGTCTTCATGGATACAACTGAATTAATAAAGAAAGTCCGAAAGATCGAGATCCGAACAAAAGGTTTGGTGAACCAAATCTTTTCAGGTGAATACCGTAGTGTATTCAAAGGGAGAGGTATGTCGTTCAGCGAGGTTCGCGAGTATCAGTTCGGTGATGATATACGCACTATCGACTGGAACGTGTCGGCTCGTTTCAATCATCCTTATGTGAAGATATACGAGGAAGAGCGCGAGCTAACGGTTATGCTTGTGGTCGATGTCAGCGGCTCGGGTGAGTTTGGAACTGTTCATCAAATGAAGAAAGATATCGCCGCAGAGCTTTGTGCAGTGCTTGCATTCTCCGCGCTTCAAAACAACGATAAGGTTGGAGTAATTTTCTTCAGTGATGTAATAGAAAAATTTATTCCGCCTAAAAAAGGCAGAACGCATATACTGAGGATTGTACGGGAGCTTCTTGATTTTCAGCCCGCTCATCGAGGCACAAAAATCTCCGAGGGATTACGGTACTTAACAAGCGCAATCAAGAAAAGAAGCATCGCCTTCTTAATTTCAGATTTTATTGATGAAGGATATAACGACGCGCTCAAAATTGCCGCGCGCAAACATGATCTTATCGGCGTCAGACTGTTTGATCCTCGTGAATCAAATATGCCGCGCGTTGGATTGATGCGGGTTGTTGATGCTGAGACCGGTGAGCCGGTCTGGGTAGATACATCCGATCGCAGGGTTATTCAGAGATATGAAAGATGGTGGAGTGATCGTCAGGAAGAACGAACCAAACTATTTCGCCGCAGCGGTGTGGACGGAATCGATATTCGTATCGATCAATCTTACATCAACCCGCTGATGAATTTCTTCAGAGCGAGGGAGAAAAGATGGTAGTTAATATCCGAAATTCTAAACGCTAAATCCTAAACAAATTCGAAATATAAAATTCAAATGTTAAAAATATCAAATATTAAAAGTCAAAATTCTAAATTACCGACATTTAGAATTTGGAATTTTAGAGATTTGGAATTGTTTCGAGTTTCTCAGCCGAAGGCTGATGCGCCTCTGGCGCAGATATTCGTATTTAGGATTTTATTGATTGTTGGTTTGATAAGTTTATTAAATCAGTTCTCTTACTCTCAAGATGTGAGAGCTACTACGAAAGTTGATTCCAATCATATCATGATAGGCGACTGGTTTAGGCTTCATCTTGAGATTGAGCATTCGAATAATATCACTGTAACCATTCCAACCTTACCCGACTCGTTAGAAGGTTTCGAAATCATCAAGCGCGAACAGCCTTCATCAAAACAGATCGATCAACGAACTCTACAAACACAGGATTTCATTGTAACATCGTTCGATTCAGGAATGCACATCGTTCCATCGATACCGGTTCAGTATCAGCATGCAGGTGATACGACTAAATACATGGTAGAAACTTCTCCTATTCCAATTACAGTGGGAACGGTTGCTGTGGATACTTCGCAAGATATAAAAGATGTGAAACCGCCGCTTTCGGTTCCAATCACCTTTGCAGATGTGCTGCCGTATCTTCTTGTGTTTGTTGGGATTGCGGGCGTGATATGGCTTGTCCGTTATATTGTTAAGAAACGCAAACGCGGTGAACCGTTGATTCCAGAAGCTCCGGCGCGACCCGCAAACGAAGTCGCCCTCGAAGCACTCCGTTCGCTCGAATCGGAAAAACTTTGGCAACGTGGAAAAGTGAAAGAATATCATTCGCTGTTAACCGACATAGTTCGATTATATATCGAACGACGATTTAATATTTTAGCTATGGAATCGACTTCGGATGAAATATTAAATGCATTCGGGAACGAGATTATTTCCAAAGAATCGAAAAGTGATTTGAGGGAGATGCTGTTACTGGCTGATTTGGTGAAGTTTGCAAAGTTTCAAACTGTTGCAGAAGAGAATGAAAGAAGTTTGGCTATAGGATACGACTTTGTGGAAAAAACCTGGAAGGAACCTGAACCGGTTCCGATAAAACCGGAGCAAAAGGCAGCCGCATGACATTTGCCAACCCGGAATATTTCTTCTTGCTTCTCTTCCTGCCGTTGATGATTTACTGGTACTGGAAAAAACAAAAACAGCAGATAGTTGAGTTACAGGTATCAACCGTAAAAGTATTCCAATCCGTTCCGAGAAGCTGGCGCCAGCGTTTTCGCCATGTTTTATTTTTATTCAGGATATTAACCATTGTTTTTCTAACGGTCGCTCTTGCGAGGCCTCAATCCACATCGAAAGGTGAAAATGTTTCAACAGAAGGAATAGATATTGTATTGGTCAACGATATCTCGGGAAGTATGCTTGCGGAAGATTTCCGACCCAACCGCATCGAAGCCGCCAAGAAAACGGCGATGGAATTTATAGACGGACGCCCTACAGATAGAATCGGTCTTGTTGTTTTTTCGGGCGAAAGTTTTACACAATGTCCGCTAACCCTGGATCATGGAGTGATTAAGAATTTACTTTCTGAAATCAAAAGCGGTATGATAGAAGACGGAACGGCTATCGGAATGGGACTTGCAACTGCGGTCAGCCGGCTTAAAGACAGCAAGGCAAAGAGCCGCGTGATTGTGCTTCTCACCGATGGCATTAATAACCGGGGTTTTATTGACCCGATGACAGCCGCAGGTATTGCTCAAGAGTTCGGCATTCGTGTATATACTATCGGTGTTGGAACAATCGGCATGGCTCCATATCCTGTTCAGACACCTTTCGGGACACAATATCAGAATGTTCCGGTGGAGATTGATGAAAAATTACTACAGCAAATTGCCGATCATACCGGCGGAAAATACTATAGAGCGACAGATAATAAAAAATTAAAAGCCATCTACGAAGAAATCGATCGATTGGAAAAGACTAAAATCGAAGTAACTCAATTCCGCCGACATAAAGAAGAATATTACACTGCGGCATTATTTGCCGGATTGTTTTTATTGCTCGAATTAATCTTCTCTCAAACAATTCTCAGAAAGATACCTTGATCAGATTTGCACATACCGGATATCTTTACGCAATAGTACTTTTGCCGGCGATTCTTGTTCTGTTCTACTGGTCACTGAGTATGCGAAAGAAAAATTTAGAACGTTTCGGAAATCCATCATTATTGGATAATCTGATGCCGGCTATGAGCAGGTACAAAAAGCCGGTTAAGTTTTTTACAGCTTTTACCGCGTTAGCTTTCTTAATTCTCGGTATCGCTAATCCTCAAATCGGTTCGAAGATGGAAGAAGTAAAACGTGAAGGAGTCGATATCATCATTGCGCTCGATGTTTCCAACAGTATGAAAGCCGAAGACATCAAACCGAATCGTTTAGAGAGCGCTAAGCAGGAGATCTCGCGGATGATAGATAAGTTTCAGAATGATCGACTCGGTTTGATCGTGTTTGCCGGTGATAGTTATTTGCAACTGCCGTTAACAATGGATTATTCTGCTGCCCGGCTTATTCTCAGTACGATTGATGTCGATATAGTACCAATTCCCGGAACCGCAATAGGCACGGCAATCAATCTTGCAATGAAATCATTCGCGGCAGGCGAGAAGAAGCATAAAGTAATCATCATCATATCAGATGGCGAAAATCATGAAGATGATGCTGTTTCCGCAGCGAAGGAAGCTTACGCCGAAGGCGCTGTAGTTCATACTGTCGGGATGGGTTCTCAGGAAGGCGTACCAATTCCTACATATGATGGATCGGTGCAAGCCGGATACAAAAAAGATTCCGATGGCAAAACAGTTGTTACAAAACTTGATGAACAGGGAATGCGTCAGATCGCAGAAGCCGGCGGTGGAATGTACATCAGGGCTACGACTCAGCAGGACGAACTCGATGAAGTATTCAAGGCTGTGCAGACTATGGAGAAGAAAGAGTTCGGAGCTAAAATATTTACCGAGTATGAAGACCGGTTTCAATATTTTCTCGGAGCCGCTTTTATTTTATTGGTGTTTGAATATTTCATCTCTGAACGGAAAAATCGCTGGCTTGCAAAGATAAATTTTTTCAAGGAACGAAGATGAAAATATTTCTTACATTAATGATGGTAATTTTTTGCAGGATATTAGCAAGCGGACAATCGGATCGGTCTTTCATCAGGGATGGAAATCAGTTGTATAAAAAAGATAAATTCTCCGATGCCGAAGTCAGTTACCGCAAAGCTCTGGAGAAAAACAAAGAACTGAAGCAGGCTCCTTTCAACCTTGGCGACGCTTTGTATAAGCAGGAGCGTTACGGTGAAGCGGCTGAACAATATCGCATCGCCGCTGAGAAACAAAAAGACGGCGCGACTAAAGCGCAGGCACTTCATAATCTGGGCAATGCTTTATTGAAAGAACAAAAATTTCCAGAAAGCATAGCGGCATACAAGGATGCCCTGAAGGTTAATCCGAAAGATACCGATACAAAGTATAACCTTGAGTACGCAAAAAGAATGCTTCAAAAACAACAGCAGCAGCAACAAAAGCAGGATCAGAAGAAGGATCAGAAACAGGACAAAAAAGAACAACAAAAACAGGATCAGCAAAAACAAGATCAACAGCAACAAAAGGATAAGCAGGAACAGCAAAAGCAACAGCAAGCCCAGAAGAAAAAACAGCAAATATCAAAAGAAGATGCCGAGAGAATTTTGGAAGCATTGAAAAATGAAGAAAAAGATGTCCAGAAAAAATTGAAGAAGAAAGCACCTGCCAGAGTACGAGTTGAAAAGGACTGGTAAAAAAACCGATGTGTGATATGCGATGTGAGATATGAGTTATGAATTATGAATTATAAATTATGAATTATGGGCGTAAAACAAAGAACAAAGAGCAAAGAACAAATGACGATTGACAAATGACCGGTTATAGAAACATCCAAAAATCTGGAATAGTAATTATACTTTGTTTTGTATTAGTTCTTGCTGCTATTGCGCAGGATGCAACATTTACTGCATCAGTCGACAGAAATAAAATTGGAATGGGTGAACAATTTGAAATTACATTTATGCTGAGCGGATCGGGCGGGGGCAGTAATTTCCGTCCGCCGGCATTCAACGAGTTTCTGACTCTTTCGGGTCCTAATCAATCGACGAACATGCAATTCATCAATGGAGCGACGTCGATGTCGGTTTCATACACCTATATTCTTCAGCCGAGGGCGGAAGGAAAGTTTGTCATCGCGCCGGCATTCATCACTCACAATAATAAACAACTACAAACACAACCGGTCACTATCGAAGTTACGAAGGGTGCGCCGCCGCAGAAACAGCAATCGAAACAATCGCAGCAAGATGCCGATATCGGAAAACAAATCGGCGAGAATCTGTTCTTGAAAGTTGTCGTCGATAAAGCACGTGTATATCAAGGCGAGCAGATCACTGCAACATATAAAATTTTCACACGCGTAAATGTCGTTAATTATAATTTGACCAAAATGCCTTCGATAACCGGATTCTGGAGTGAAGACCTGGAGATACCAAAACAAATTCAGTTATCCAACGAAGTTGTTAACGGTAAACAGTATCGTGTAGGAATTCTCAAAAAGGCAGCACTTTTCCCGCAGCGCAGCGGAACTCTCACACTTGACCCAATGGAAGTCGAGTGTGCGGTGCAAGTTCAATCCCGTCGGCGTTCGAATGATGTCTTCGATCAATTTTTTAATGACCCATTCTTCGGGAATGTCACGAACGTCAATCATAAAGTCAGAAGCCAACCCGTTAATATTACCGTTCTGCCTTTGCCATCAACCGACATACCCATAGCTTTCAACGGCGCAGTTGGAAAATATTCCATGGAAGTATGGCTGGACAAAAAAGAAACGAAGACAAATGAACCCGTAACATTGAAAGTTAAAATTTCCGGCAGGGGAAATCTCAAACTACTTGAGGCGCCGCCTGTTAGTGTTTCGCCGGATATTGAGAAATATGATCCGAAAATCTCGGATAATGTTACTAAAGAAAACGATCGGATATCCGGAAGCAGGACGTTCGAATATCTCCTGATTCCCCGGCATCCCGGTGAACAAAAAATACCTTCTTTCCAGTTTTCATACTTCGATGTGGAAAAGAAAAATTACGTCTCGCTGAACAGTCAGGAATTTACGGTAACAGTCGCCAAAGGCTCCGAGACTAGCCAGACTTATGCGACAGGTATCAGTAAGGAAGATGTGAAGCTTCTTGGCGAAGATATTAGATTTATTAAAAGCGGAAATGTTTCCTATAACAGAAGAGGCGAAGCATTTGCTGGCTCAGTGATATTCTTTATCTTATCGGTTAGTCCGGTGATTGCATTTTTCGGTTTTATTTTTTATGCGAGGCGGCGTGAAAAATTCATGGGTAATCTAATGCTAGTCAGGAATCGCACAGCAAGGAAGGTTGCCCGGAAACGTTTGTCCGATGCGAAAAAATTTCTTGATACGAAAAAGAAAGAAGATTTTTACACAGAGATTTCCCGCGCGCTCTGGGGATACATCGGCGACAAGCTCGGCATACCGCCGGCAGATCTCTCGATAGATTTAATCCGCAATTCGCTTGAAAGCAAGAAGTTATCCGTCGGCATGATAGCCAAGTTAGTTTCCACGATCGAATCGTGCGAGTACGCCCGGTTCGCACCCACGTCCGATTCCGTTACGATGGATAGTGTTTACCGGGAAACTGTTGAACTTATTTCGGCTATCGAGGAGGAACTCCGATGAAATTGATATCAGCATTCTTCAGTTTATTCCTGATATCTTTTGGATTTGCCCAGGAGTCTACGCTTCAATTCGAACAAGCGAATCAGTCTTACAGAAACGGCGATTATCAAACGGCGATTCAAATGTTCGAACAGGTAATAAAGAATGGCTATTCGAGCCCGGCTTTGTATTATAACCTCGGTAATTCATACTTTAAAATTCAAAATGTGCCTGCCGCAATTCTGAACTTTGAAAGAGCCAAACGCATCGACCCAAATGACGATGATATAAATTATAATCTAAGACTTGCGAATCTCAGGGTGATCGACAAGATCGAACCAATTCCAAGGTTATTCTTCATCTCATGGTGGCAGTCGTTCATTAATCTGTTTTCGTCTGAAGGATGGGCTATAGCCGGAATCATCGGACTGTGGCTTGCGGCTATAAGTGCCGCATCTATTTTCGTGTTACGCAGATCGGTTCTTCAGCGGACCGCATTTCTGATAAGTATATTTGTGTTTCTTATCAGTATTCTGGCATTCGTCGGTATGTATCAGAGAATTCATTATGAGCAAAACGAATCAACCGGAATAATTTTTTCAGCGACTGTTTCAGTGAAAAGCGCGCCCGACTCGCAAAGCACAGATCTCTTCGTTCTTCATGAAGGAGTGAAAGTGGAATTCCTTGACGCAGTAGGTGAGTGGAAAAAAATCCGTCTTGCCGATGGGAAAGTCGGATGGCTTTCAAGCAAGGATATTCAAACAATATGACAGTGTTTCTAAATCGTTTTTATCTAACTAATATTCGCTCGACAAAAAAGGTAGAACCAACCCTCCAATTTGCTACAATCGAACAGTCTTCAATGTCCTTCATTTGAAGCTGAAGAATAATCTCTGTATTTATTTCATTTTATTGACTTTAGAGGGTCAATTTCGTAATTTTATAGCGTTCATTTATACACTAACAGGGATATAATGTTTAAAAACGGCGATATTCGGGATGTTGTAGTTAAACAGTTGAAAAGATATTCAGATCAACGCGGTTGGTTGATAGAATTATTTCGGAAGGATGAATTGGAAACGGTTTATTATCCGGCGATGAGTTATATTTCTATGACAGATCCCGGTATTGCACGCGGACCGCATGAACATGAAGATCAAGCGGATTTGTTCGGATTTATCGGACCCTCAACTTTTGAAGTTTATCTTTGGGATAACAGAAAAGATTCTCCGACTTACATGAATAAACTGATCGTAAAAGCCGGTGAGACTGATCCGGTGGCAATTTTAATTCCGCCGGGGGTTGTTCATGCGTATAAGAACATCGGTAATGTCGTAGGGATGGTTGTAAATTTTCCTAATCGGCTTTTCATGGGTAAGAATCGGCAGGATAAAGTTGATGAAATCCGGCATGAGAACGATCCGAATACGATTTATAAAATGGATAAAACTAGATGACGATAGAAAAGGAACAAACGGCTATACTTGTAACGGGCGGCTGCGGATTTATCGGAAGCAATTTCATAAAGTATATGCTCAATGCATATCCCGGTTATACAATAGTCAATTTCGACAAGCTCACTTATGCCGGTAATTTAGAAAACTTATCGGATGTTAGTAACCATCCGCAATATCGGTTTGTAAAAGGCGACATTTGCAATCGGGCGGATGTTGAAGCGTGTATGAAACAATATAAGATAGATGTAATCGTAAATTTTGCCGCCGAGTCACATGTGGATCGAAGTATTACCGGACCGGCAATCTTCATCGAGACAAATGTAGCCGGCACAAACATTCTGCTGGATATCGCGAGGGAAATCGGCGTTAAACGTTTCGTACAGATTTCTACCGATGAGGTCTATGGTTCACTCGGTGCAGATGGTAAATTCACTGAAACCACACCACTGCATCCGAATAGTCCGTACTCCGCTTCGAAGACTGCCGCAGATCTGCTTGCGCTGGCGTATCAACATACGTTCGGGTTGCCCGTTGTGATTACCCGGTGCTCGAATAATTACGGACCATATCAATTTCCGGAAAAGCTTATACCGCTTATGATTGCCAATGCTCTTGATAATAAACCTTTACCGGTATATGGAGATGGAAAAAATGTCCGCGATTGGCTTTACGTGAAAGATCATTGTACTGCGATAGATGTTGTTATGCATAGAGGGAAAATCGGCGATATCTATAATATTGGAGGCAATAATGAGTCGGCGAACATCGATATCGTGCGCCTTCTACTAAAGAAATTGAACAAACCCGATAGTTTGATTAAGTATGTAAAAGACCGCCCGGGACATGACCGCCGTTATGCTATCGATGCTTCAAAAATCGAGATTGAATTTGGCTGGAAACCGAGCGTAACATTTGAGCAAGGATTGGAACAGACAGTCGAGTGGTACCTCAAGCATGAATCCTGGTGGCGGCATATCATCAGCGGTAAATATCAACAATATTATCAGAAAATGTATGAGCATCGTTAATCGATCTAAAAAATTAGTAATCGGAGAAACCAGATTCAATCCGGTTCGAATGTGCTTCAAACTCTTTGCGGTGATGACGCTCGTATGCGGTTTGGTCTTGGCGCAAGAGAAACAGCGAACTGAAGAACCTGATGTATCGCCAATGGAGAAAAAGGGATATACTGTAATCCAGCAGCAGGGTGTTCCGCTCGAGTCGACAATCGATCCGGCAAAATACTTTGTCGGTCCATCCGATATCTTAACGGTGAATATATGGATGAGTCCGCCGATAAGTTTTACACTGACAGTTTCACCGGAAGGAACCCTGGTAATACCGACAATTGCCGAAGTGCCGGTTGCAGATATGACATTGATGAAAGCGAAAGAAAAAATATTATCGGAGGCAAGGAAAAAATATTTAACCCCCGATATAACCGTAACACTCATTAAACCCAGACCCATTGTTATTACTGTTACCGGAACAGTCTACAAGCCGGGTTTGTTTACACTGAGCGCTGTAGATCGCGTTCACCGGGCGCTGGAAGAAGCGAATAAACCTTCCCAGCCGCCTGCGGAAATGTCTATGAGGAATATTGTTCTCAAACATAAAGATGGCTCCATAGACAGGGTGGACCTGGTAAAATTTTTGGCAACAAAGAATGATAAATGGAACCCCTACCTTCGCGAAGGTGATATCGTCATAGCACCAAGGAAGAATCAAAACAAAAATGTGATCGGTATATATGGTGAGGTCAATTCACCGGGGCGTTATGAGTTCGTTGATGGCGATAGTCTTCACGATCTTTTCCAAATTGGTATGGGCTTTACCCGCCTGGCTTTGAAGGATAGTATTGAATTCACCCGCTTGAATCTCGATGGAACGATATTAACATCGGTGATCATCAATGCTAATCAGATATTGGACGGCACTGATCCCGATTTCACATTAGAACCCGGCGATCGCATTGTGGTAAAAGCAAAAAAAGAATTACGTGAAGATTACCGTGTATATATTTCGGGCGAAGTTTCTTATCCGGGAATATATCCGATAACAAAGAATCACACGAGGCTATCCGAGGTCATCGCTCAGGCAGGCGGGTTCACGGAGTTTGCCTCATTGAAATCGGCAGAATTAAACCGCCGTTCGGTTCAGCCCTCTGAAGTTGAAACTGAACGCCTGCTCAGTTCGCGCGGCGGTGTTTCGGCAGAAGACAGTTTGGATTATTATCTTGAAACCGAACTCAGGCTTCGTAAAGAAATCGTCAATGTTGATTTTGAAAAATTGTTTGTAAAAAACGATTCAACACAAAACGTAATCCTGCAGAGCGAGGACTACATTAATGTCCCATCCATAAAAAAGACGATTTATGTATTCGGACAGGTAGTGTCGCCCGGGCACATACCGTTTATCGAAGGACGAACCACCGAATACTATGTAATGAAAGCCGGAGGATACACAGATCGCGCGCGCGAAGGCGATGTTAAAATTATTAAAGGAAAAAATAAACAGTGGCTCGCCCCGGATGAGACAACCATCGAGGATGGTGATTACGTTTGGGTACCGAAAGACCCCGACCGTCCGTTCGCGTACTATATGACAATCGCAAGTCAAGCGGCAACTGTGCTGAGCGTGATTGTAGGCATTGCGGTGGTGGTTGTGCAGGTTACGAAATAAACTACTAATGGAATAATGTATGACTGATAGTCCTGATCGAAAAGAAGATGCGAAACAAACAATGAAGTACATTGACGAAAATAAACCTCTCGGCGCAACGCTGTTGGACTTTTTCGTTATTGTTACGCAATGGCGGAGATTTATTGTTTGGTTTGTATTATCGATAACTCTCACTGTAACTCTCATAGCTCTCCTTAGCCCTAAATGGTACCGAGCAAGCGCATCAGTGTTTCCCGCGGAGCAAACAAATCTCTTTTCTGGAATTGAGGGGATCTCCTCTTTGATGAAAAATTTCTCTCCGGGCGGGAAGCTTGCTTCTTTGACCGGACCGACTGAAGCGGAACGATATGTGGGAATCTTGAAGAGTGAGAACGCATTGATACAAGTTATCGATAAGTTCGATCTCACAAAAGTATACAATATTACAAGTTATCCCCGCATGAACACAATGAAAGAACTCCTTGGGAACGTTCAATTTGAAATTACCGATGAAGGTACGCTCCAGATTGGCGTTTACGATAAGGACCCGAAGCGAGCCGCGGATATGACAAATTACTTCGTGCAAATATTAAATGAAATCAACTCTACTCTTCAGGTACAAAATGCCAGGGGGAACCGCGCATTTATAGAACAACGCTACAATAAAAATCTTGAGGATATAAGGAAATCGGAAGAGGCGCTTAAATCGTTCCAACTGAAGTTTGGTGTTATCGCGATGCCGGAACAGACAGAAGCATCCATTAAAGCAGGCGCGGCGATTTATGCACGGCTTGCTGCCAAAGAAATCGAGCTAAATGTTTTAAAACGAACGTTTTCAGAATCGCATCCTAACATTACTGCCGCCCAGATCGAAGTAGATGAAATTAAGAATAAATTGAGCGAAATGAATTCCGGGTCAAAATCTTCATCCGATGAAATGAAAATACTTGTCCCATTCCGCCAGACACCACAGTTAGCTGCCGATTATATCCGGTTGTATCGTGATGTGGAAATTCAATATAAGATTCTTCAATTTCTTACCCCGCTCTACGAGCAAGCAAAGGTCGAAGAACAACGAAGTACACCGTCGGTTGTTGTACTCGATAAAGCGTTAGTTCCTGAACGGAAAGCGAAGCCCAAAATAAGTTTGTACCTTCTTCTCGCATTTGTTATTTCCTCAATGTTTGCCCTATTCATCGTCTTTTCAGGGGAGGGCTTGAAACGCCTTAAGGCATTAAATCCAGACAGATACCAGAATATTTGGATAACAATTCGCTCGGATTGGTTCGGACTTCGCTGGAAACGAAAGATGAGATAATGAGATGAGTGAGGCAACCCTCATTAATCGCAATTCTATTTTTTCTCTGCTCTCAGCCATGACTCGCATGTTTTCTAACATGCTTCTCTTTGTCGGGATTGCAAGATTCTACGGTACTGAAGGTTTCGGGCAATTTACTATTGCTCATACATATCTTACACTATTTTATATCGTTGCAGATTTTGGTTTTGATTTACTTCTCACAACCGAAATAGCTCGTTCGCGTGATCGCAGTATAGAATTTATTCAACGATTTCTACCGATAAAGATGATCTTCGCCCTCGGTTCAATTGTTTTGATGTCTATAATTGCCATTGCTTCTCACTTCAGCGAAGCAACAAAGACGTTGATGTTCTTTCTGAGTATCAGTATTATCGGCAATGCACTAACAAGTTTCTTTTTTGCACTCTTTAAAGGTCATGAGCAATTATATGAAGAAACTCGCACAACATTTTTCCAGAATCTATTTTTGTTATGCTCTATAGCTATTCTTGGGTTGCTTCATGTGCAATTAATTTATATTGCTGTCGCGTTCGTGTTAAGCAGGTTGCTTGGTGTCTTTCTCATTTTTCCGAAAATGCGAAAAATAGTTGTCTTTGATTCAATTAAAATGACTTTTTCAGGATGTCAATCGACTTTCAAGAGGGGGCTTCCGTTCGGAATTCATCTTCTGTTTGGGACATTGTTTTTCCAATTGGATACCATCCTCTTGGCATACTGGCGAACTGATCAGGCGGTTGGGCAATATCAGGCAGTTATGAAATTAATTGTTCTGATTCTTGTAGTTCCAGAAGTAATAATCAATGCATTACTGCCGGTATTGGTTAGATTGCACTCCGAGGATAAAATGCGCTGGCTTCAAATGAATAAGTTATTAGAAAAAACACTTTTATTCATCGGTTTACCATTTGCAATAATATTATTTGTGTATGCGGATCAGATAATTACTATTGTGTACGGTTCAAATGGATTCAGTGAATCGATTCCAGTGATGCGGATATTTGCCTTGATTCTTTTGGTGAGATATAGTGTTGAAACATTTGCTTTAATGCTGACAACATCGCACCGACAAACAAAGCGGATGACAATTGTAATCGGGGCAACCGTGCTAAATTATATTTTAAACGCCTATGCAATTCCAAAATTTGGGATTTTGGGTGCGGCTGTTGTATCGCTTATAACAAATGTTACGGCCGGTACGTTTTATCTATTTGTAGCGAAAAAAGGAAATTTTGTGATAAGTCAGTTGATAGATTTGCGTACGGTAGTACTAATTATCATAACGTTACTCGTTTCATTAGGCCTCTGGTATAATGCAAGGGGAGTATTCTCAATTGGATTAATTTTTATTTTTCTGATATATATATTGTATTATTATTTTATTGGATATGGTGAAGAAGAAAAAAAATCTATTTATGATTTTCGAGGATTATGGAAACAGGTATTAGCCAAGAACCAATAGTTGTAGCAATTGTTCTGAATTATAGGCGTCCACGTGACACAGTAGAATGTTTGAATTCTATAAAAGATTCTTCATACAATTCATTACGGATAGTTGTGGTAGATAATGCTTCGCCGGATGATTCAGTCAATCTAATACGAAATTCACATCCTGATGTTGAAGTGATCGAATCGCAGAGTAATGGTGGCTATGCAGGTGGGATGAATATTGGTATCAGATATGCGATGAAGTTTTCCCCCGAATATCTTTTACTCATTAATAGTGATACAATAGTTGCAGAAGATTTTATGGAGAAGCTCGTAGAAGTAATGAACGTTCATCAACGAGCGGCAGCTGTAAGTGGAACGATCTATTATTTCCCTGAAAAAGAAAAAATATGGTATGCAGGTGGAACCATGCGTTATTGGCGTGCATCAGCATTTACTCATCATACTCTTCCGGAATATCGCAGAGGTAATACTATAGATGCCATAACAGTTTCTTTTATCTCGGGTTGTGGGTTTCTTGTTAGGGTTTCTGCGCTCGAACAGGTGGGGTTGTTTAACGAGCAATTTTTTATGTATCTTGAAGATACAGAATTTTGTTCTCGGTATTTAAGGAATCATTTTGAACTATTATACGTACCGTCTGCGAAGTTATACCACAAGGTGATAGACAACGAGACTCAAGCTTTTCAACTTTATTTTAGCGTGAGAAATAGACTGCTTTTTTTAAAACTTTCTACAAAACGATTTGCTAAATTCTTTGGTAATCTCTATTTCTTCAGTGTACTTATTTTAAAAGGATTGTTTTGGACTATAACCGCGCCACATTTAGTGAAAGCAGTGATTGTTGGAATAAAGGATTATTTCGGCGGGAGGTTTTATGAGGGTTCAGGATTTCAATTTCTGAATAATCAAAAAGTGATGAAACAAAATCAGGACTACCAATGAGTCTTGTATCATTGTTTTGTTTTTCGATTGCTTTCCTTATTGTCCTTAGTTGTTTCCGACGAGGGGCTGACATTTTTTCACCTGCAAGAGTATTTGGATTTGTTTGGGCGATTGCGATTGGTTTAACAGATTTGAAATTAAGTCGGTTACAACATCCATGGGAGAATTATGCATGGATTTGTTTAATGATAGGTGTGTTATCATTTCTATTGGGTATTTTGATGGTTAACATCATTATTTTTAGATGTCCGCGATATTCAGTTAATCAGATTCGGACAATTGTCTATTTTAAAGATATTAGCTCGACAGTATTATTTCGATTTATTCTAATATTTTTTATTCTCTACAGCGTAGTTTATCTTATTGAATGGAATAAATATGGTACTTTACCCTTGTTCGCTTCTTATCCAGATCGTGCAAGAAGCGAGATCCCAATTTTTGGTATTCATCTTCTCATCGGGGGGATGCCGATCATATTATTTTTGATTATTGAATATTTCATTATTGTTCCATCTCAGATTAAAAAGAAATTATTATTAGCTGTGCTTTTTCTCATCGTTCTTCTAAGTTATTTTTTCTTGCTCAATAGATTTTATTATGTTTTATTTTTCATTGTCACATTAGTATTTGCTTATTACACAAGCAGGTATATTCGTTTTAAAAATGTTTTGTTTGCGTTTATATTGCTAGTTAGCTTGTTGGCCTTTCTGCAATATTTTCGGGAAACGCGATATGTTGAAAATTTTTTATACGTTGTATCCGGGATGAAATATTCGAAAACATATGCTGCTCTGACTGGTCCGTACATGTATATTGTAATGAACTTAGAAAATTTTGCACGTGCCGTTGTTCGTTTAGAGAATTTCACTTATGGCTATTTTAGTTTTGATTTTTTTATGGCATTAACGGGTTTGAAACATTGGCTCTCTGGATATTTTGGACTTCAGGAAAGAGTATTCTTAGTGAGTGGATACAACACGTTCCCGTTTTTTTGGGATTTTTACTATGACTTTGGCTTAATCGGTTTGATGTTGTTGTCATGTTTATTGGGAATGATGAGTAGTATACTCCATCTCTATATGCGGTTCAAACCATCAATAGTTTCTATTGCATTATATTCGATGATGCTTTTTGTGATTATATTTTCTTTCTTCACAAATGCCCTGACATCACTAAATTTTGTTTTTAATTTTGGACTATTATTTTTCTCTCAAAAACTGATTCAGAAAAAAAATGTCCATTCTTCTAAAGTGCATGATAGTATTGTTTATGCTTCGAATTCTTCTAGATAGTGGAAATGCACCTGCTTACACAGGTATTGGAATTTACTGCGATAGCCTTTCTCTAGCATTGAACAAGTATGGCCATGGAAAAGTAATTGTTTCTAATAGCGGAATCAGCATAAAATTGAAAACATATCGAGGTTTTCGAAGAATGATATATATGACTCGACTATATAATCTTAGAAGGAATAATTTCAATGGTGCAGACGTTGTGCATTTTACTAATGTGTATACTCCAAAACGTCATCGCAAAATAGCATTTGTTTCTACTGTGCACGATCTTGACGCAATAAACTTTCCAGATACTTATCCGGCTATCTATAGGTTATATTTTGACAAGATTGTGAGGGATTTGATTAGTAGGACTGACCTAATTTTAGCTGATTCTGAAGCTGTTGGCTGTGCGATCAAGGAAAAGTATTCCTTGTCAGATGATAGAGTACGTGCTGTTGGTATCGGTATATCGACCAGTTTTATGAAGCTTGCAGATGAAATTCAACCGAGTCGCGTTGGGGGTCCACCAATTATGTTATATGTTGGTAGTTTGTCGAAAAAGAAGAATACTGCGTGGTTGGTCCAGAATACTGTAAAAGGAGTAAGGTCGGGCGCCATTCGTTCACTCCGGCTGATACTAGCCGGCAGCCCTGGTTTTGGATTTGAGGAAGTAGAGCTTGCACTGCGGAATACACATGATATTGTTGATTGGATTAAAAGTCCCGATATGAGTCAATTAGTTCGGTTGTACAAAGAAGCTGATATAGTCGTATTACCATCAATAACGGAGGGATTTGGGATTCCTTTAATTGAAGCGATGTACTGTAGAAAACCTATTGTTGCAAGCAACATTCCTTCAAGTGTTGAGGTTGCGTCCTCCGCGGCTGAATTTTTTGATCTTAATGATTCCGAAAGTTTTTATAACGCAATTACTTTAGCTTTGAATGAGAGTAATGTTCAAGCTCGTACACAATTTGTCGAAAAACATATTACTCGATTTATGTGGTCTCATCTGACTACAAAATACATTGAAGCGTATCAGGATGCCCAATGCCGACATTAGATAAACATTTTCGCGTTTTACAAATCATTACATTATTTAGTGTTGGTGGAGCGACAGAAACTGTGATCTCCCTGGCAAGGGGTTTAAAAGAAAAAGGGTATGAAGTGACTGTTGTGTCAGGTCCGCATATCGAATCTGAGGGTGATATGATGCCCATTGCACACGATGCAGGTATACAAGTCCGCATCGTACCACATTTGCAACGTGATATTCATCCGATCAATGATATTCGCTCCCTTTTTTCGTTAATGAAAATTATTAAAGATGGTAATTACGATATCGTCCATACCCACAGTTCGAAAGCCGGTATTCTTGGGCGATTAGCCGCTCTATTCGTCGGGGAGAAAAATATTGTGCATACAATCCACGGTCTGCCATTTCATGATTATCAGAGTTCCTTCATCCGGCATATTTTTATATCTGTAGAAAAATTCGTCGCTCATTTTACTACCTATTTAATTGCTGTCTCTGAAAAAATAGTCTTGGATTCTTTAAAATATCATATTGGTAAAAAAGAGCAATTTAAAATTGTGAGAAGTGGATTCCATACTAACCTGTACATGGAGGAACAAAATAATCGGAAACTACGACAGAAGCTTAGTTTGGATGATAATGATTTTATTTTAGGAAAGATATCGAGACTTTCTTCGCTAAAAGGTCATTCTGCATTACTCAGAGTTATGCCGTCGGTTAAAAAAGAATTTCCCAACATAAAATTACTCTTTGTCGGTGATGGCGAAATTCGTAATGAGTTAGAAAATGATGTATTGCTTAACGATCTGCAGGATGTCGTGATATTCATCGGTGCTGTTCGACCAGCAGAAATTCCATCCTATTTGTCCTTGATGGATGTCGTTATACATACATCCCTTCATGAAGGATTACCTCGAGTTATTCCTCAGGCATTGGTTATGGGTAAACCTGTTATTAGTTACAATCTTGATGGTGCTCCAGAGGTGATACAGAATAAATTTAATGGATTGCTAATTGCACCGTCAAACGACAATGAACTTTTAGATGCAATAAGGAAAATCGTTGAACAATACGAATATTTTAGGCAAAACTGCTTGATCGGTCGTGAGAAGATAAGGCAAGAATTTGACGATGGAAAAATGGTGCAAGATATATGTGATCTTTATTGTAAAATATTAGGATAAAATGTTCAGAGGAATATTAAAATGGCTACAGAAATAGTTAGTTTAATAATTGTAGATAATTCAACAATGAATTTAGCCCTTTTTATAGGATTTTTTAACTCTCTTTTTGGTAAACGGCAATCCACATGGACGGTGGTTCGCTAAGATTAGAATATGACTGAAAAAGTTCGAACAATATTTATCGATATAATAACAATAAGCTTAGGATGGTCGATTTACTATATGTTTCGCATCCGCAGCGGCTGGCTCTCGTACACCATGGAGCCGGAGTTCTGGGCGCCGATGGTTGCGATATGCATCTACTGGCTGGTTGTTTTTTTCTTTTTCGGTTTGTACCGCAGTTGGTATGCAAAATCCCGGTTCGATGAGTTTACATCTATTTTCAAAGCAGCCACGTTCGGAGTTTTAGTTTTGTCCTTTGCAATTTTCGTGGATGACCACGGTGTCGGCTCCCCGATTCATTCAAGGTTGTTGATTGTTTTTTATTGGATACTCATGGTTCTCTTCGTAGGTGCCGGTAGATTCATGCTGCATACATTTCAGCGCCGTCTCCTTCTTGCAGGGATCGGACTGCATACAACAATAATCGTCGGGTGGTCGGCGAAAGCAAGAGAACTTTTTGATAACGTTAGATCATTTCCGGCGCTTGGGTATAAAATAATCGGATTCGTGCCGGTGTCTGCATCTTCTCATCAAGAAAACTATAAAGAGGTACCCGTAGTAGGGTCGATAGACGAACTGTCGGATATCATTACAAAATACAATGTTGAAGATGTGTTGATCGCGCTTGATTCTTCTGAGCATGACCGCCTTCTTTATGTCGTTTCGTGTTGCGGCTCAACGCGGGTCGGTTTGAAAATTATTCCCGATCTGTACGACATCATCAGCGGGCAGGCGCGGACAAATCAGATTTACGGTTTCCCTCTGATCGAAATCATGCCCGAGTTGATGCAGCCCTGGGAATATGCCGTTAAGAGGATGATTGATATCGTATTCTCGTTTGTGGTTTTATTCGTCGGGTTACCGATATGGCTTCTGGTTGCGCTTGCCATTAAGCTCGATTCGAAAGGTTCGATCTTCTACACTCAGGAACGAGTCGGGAAAGATGAGAAACATTTCCACATCATAAAATTTCGTTCGATGGATGAAGAAGCAGAACGTGAATCGGGACCGGTATGGGCTAATAAGAAAGATCCGCGTGTAACGAGGGTCGGTAATATTCTCCGCAAACTGCGGATCGACGAAATTCCGCAATTGATTAATGTCTTGGATGGAAAGATGAGTCTGGTCGGACCCCGCCCCGAACGCCCGTTCTTCGTTGAACAGCTCTCGAAAGAAATCCCGCTGTATAAAAGACGGCTAAAAGTTCGTCCGGGTATTACCGGCTGGGCGCAGGTTAAACACAAATACGATGAAAGCATTGAAGATGTCAGGAAAAAAGTGCAGTACGATTTATCGTATATCGAGAACATGTCGTTGCGTATGGATTTGAAAATTCTATTCAGTACGATTACCGTTGTTATAACCGGGAAAGGACACTGATGGATTTTCGATTGTCGATTTTAGATTTTAGATTTGTTGTAAGATCAACGATATGGTTATGGTTGATGGTTATTACGGTTAGTGGTGTTTCAATAGCCCAGATTGAAAATGTTCCGGTGAACAATCAGGTGTATGAGTTTCTTGACAGGATGGGTGTGAAAGGAATTCTTCCTCTTTACAGTAATAGTATGATTCCAATTTCAAGAAAAGAAGTGGCGAAGTTCCTGCTGAAAACCGATGAGCGGCGTGGTGAACTAAATTCAGCAGAAATTGGATTTCTTGAAAAATTCGAACAGGAATTTATGCATGAAATTGATCCGGCAAAAGAAAATCCAGCGGTTCTATTCGGTGGAAGTTCTATAGATGATCTCATATCCGACAAAGAAAAATATCTCTACGATTTCAGAGATTCATCGGTCTCGTTTTATATGGAATTTATTGGATCGTTCGAACAAAGGCAGGTATCGGGTGATAGTTACGGTTCTGCGCACTCCACGTTTGAGGAACACGGCGGTAGAATCCGCGGCACAATTAAGAATCGACTGGGATATTATCTTCAGGCGACAAACGGGACGATGTTCGGCGACCGGGCTTTCGCGTTGTCGGACCCACGATTGAGAGGTAACGTCAAATTCAAAGATTTGAATTCACCATACTTTGATTTTACTGAAGCTTATCTGCGCGCCGATCTCGATTGGTTCAATCTTCAATTCGGCAGGGAATATTCACTGATCGGTACCGGTTATTCCGATCGGTTATTAATGTCCGGTCATGCGCCGGTTATCGATTTTTTGAAATTAGATTTTCAATACAAATCGGTTCGTTTCGTATCGATTCACGGCGCGTTAGTTGATTCTACCAGCACACGGATTGATAACAAGTATTTAGCGTTGCACCGCATCCAGTTTTCGTTATTCGACCGTCTCAATATAGGTGTGTCCGAGATGATTATCTACCGCCGGAGCGCACTCGATTTAGCGTACTTAAATCCGATTAACTTTTACAAATCATCCGAGCACTCTCTGCGCGACAAGGATAATGCATTCCTTAATTTTGATCTGGAGTTTTTCCCCGTTCATAATTATAAATTCTACGGCACGTGGTTAATTGACGATATTGATTTTAAAAAAATGGGATCCGGATGGTGGGGAAATGAATTCGGCTGGCAGTGCGGAACGTATATTTCCGGCATTGCAAGTCAATCGAACCTTGATGTTGTTATCGAATACACAAGAATTGAACCGTACGTTTACAGCAACCGCATAAACGGAAATGAATATTCCACAAATGGAATAAGCATCGGACACCATCTTGAGCCAAATTCAGATGAATGGTTTATTCAACTGAGATATTATCCTTGTTCGCAACTCAGGATGTGGGGAACTTACATTGGTGTGAGACACGGTGAGAATATTTTAACGGATGGAAAGATCGTCAACGTTGGCGGCGATGTACTTACTGGTCATAGAGACGGTGATTCGGAGATTGCGAAATTTCTAGATGGAAATAGAGTTTGGAGCGATAAAATACAACTCGGCGCCATCTATGAACCGATTACGAATTTCTTTATATCCGGCATCTACGAAATGCGCCAAACCAGGAATTATATAGCCGGTGGAAAGATTTTAGATCACTATGCTTCAATCAAATTTAATATTGAATATTAATTTAGTTTAGCCATATTATCATTTATTCTTATGCCAAAAACTTTAGTAGTAACCCCAACATACAACGAAGCGGAAAACATAGAAAAATTTATTGATCAGGTGTTGAGTAAGGGACCAGAGATCAATGTGCTGGTTGTTGACGATAACTCGCCAGATGGAACAGGCAAGATCGTAGAAAGATTAAAAAAATCAAACACCCGCATTCATTTGATCAGCCGCGCGGGTAAGATGGGATTGGGGACTGCGTATGTTGAAGGATTTCGGTTCGCTATCGCGAATAAATTCGATTATATCTTTGAGATGGATACGGATTTCTCTCATAATCCCGATGAGATTCCGAATTTTCTTGAGAAAATAAAAGAGTACGATTTAGTAATAGGATCGCGTTATACGAACGGGGTTCGTGTTATCAATTGGCCCATTAGAAGGTTGATCTTAAGTTACGGTGCGAATGTTTATTCACGTATTATTACCGGAATGCCTCTTAAAGATGCAACCGGCGGATTCAAATGTTTTCGCAGACAGGTACTGGAAGCGATAGACCTTGATAAAATTCATTCGAACGGTTACGCATTCCAGATCGAAATGAATTTTAAAGCATGGAATAAGGGATTTAAATTGTGTGAACATCCCATAATCTTCATGGATAGACAATCCGGTGTTTCAAAGATGTCGAAAAAGATTGTCTACGAAGCAGTGTATATGGTCTGGAAATTAAGGTACAATAAGATCATTGGTAAGCTGTAGATAGATACCATGATGGTTTCCGTCATTATAGTGAATTACAACGTGCGCGTCTTTCTGGAGAACGCGCTCCTCTCGGTTCAGAAAGCTCTTAAGGGAATTCATGGAGAGATTATTGTTATCGATAATGCCTCCGATGACGGAAGCGTCGAGATGGTAAGACAGAAATTTCCCGCAGTGAAACTTATCATCAATGAACACAATATCGGTTTTGCGGCGGCGAACAACAGGGCGATAAAGGAATCAAAAGGAAATTATTTGCTCCTTCTTAATCCCGATACGATTCTACAGGAAGATACGATAAAGGTTATGATTGATTTTCTTGAGAAGCATCTGGATGCGGGATTGGCAGGATGTAAAATTTTGAACCCCGATGGCACGCTTCAGCTCGCCTGCAGGCGTAGTTTCCCTACTCCGTGGGTGGCTTTCACCAAGATTATCGGACTGAGCACGCTTTTCCCTTCAACATCTCTCTTCGGCAAATACAATCTTGCTTATCTCGATCCTGATAAATCTTATGAGGTTGACGCGGTCAGCGGATCATTCATGTTTGTGCGTAGAACTGTTATCGATAGCATCGGCGGGTTGGATGAGCAGTTCTTTATGTACGGTGAAGACCTTGATTGGTGCTACCGGATAAAGCAAGCCGGGTGGAAGATTTATTACGTTCACGATACGCAGGTGATTCATTACAAGGGTGAGAGTGTCAGGCGGAGCGACATTGATGAAGTAAAATTGTTCTACGAAGCGATGCGGGTATTCGTGCAAAAACATTTTTCGCGCGGCTTCCTATCAGATTTTATACTCCGGCTCGGCATTGCGCTTCGCGAGGGGATAGCGTTTATCGGCAAAATTTCAAAACCGATCCGTGCAGTTATTCTGGATTTAATCTTAGTAGATATCACGCTTCTATTGAGTGAGTACTTCTGGTTCGGGAAAATTTTTCATTTCCCTTCGTATGGGTATCCCGTAATTCTAACGATTCCGGCGCTGATCATCGCCGGCTCGATGTATTTCTTCGGTGTGTATACCAAGCGAAAGCTCTCGATCACACATACGACCGGTTCAGTAATTTTAGGATATATTATTCTTTCGGCAATGACATTTTTCTTCAAGCAATATGGGTTCAGCAGAATGGTTGTGGCAATATCGGGGGGAATGAATCTATTCCTCCTTCCCGGGTGGAGATGGATTGCGCGGGCGATATTTCGCTCACCGGAACATCGCATGAGAAGTTTATTCGGTAGAAGAACGATTATCGTTGGCATCGAGAAAGCCGGTCTGGAATTGCTAAGCAAGCTTCGCGCACGCGTAGACGACGGGTATGAAGTTGTCGGATTTGTCGATGTTACAAGGAAACATATCGGCGAGAAAGTGGCTGGAGTTGAAATTCTCGGAAGTATTGATAATATTGGAAGGGTGATTGAAGAAAACAGAGCTTCGGAAGTGATATTTTCTACGGATATTTTATCATATACCGATATTCTGTCCGTTATCGGCAGAAGCAGAAACCGAAGCGTGAACTTCAGGCTTGTCCCGAGCAGTTTGGAAGTAATAATCGGAAAAACACATATCGATGAGCTTGACGATATTCCGCTGGTCGATATCGATTATAACATCAATCATCCGCTGAATCGTTTTTCCAAACGATTGTTCGATTTTGTATTTTCGGCAGTGTTGATTATTGCTGTTTATCCGTTTGTTCTTGTTCGAAGCAAATCCGGGAAAAGTATGAGCCGTTTCGCGAATAAGATTATTCTACTGCCGGATGTTCTGCGAGGCGGGTTAAGTATGGTCGGTCCTCCGGACTCATCTTCGAAATCATCGCATGACGGTACATTCCGGACGTCGATGTACTGGGGAAAATATGGTTTGACCGGTCTGGTACAGTTGAATTATCGGGACGACTTATCGCTTGAGGAAATCGAAAAATATAATCTTTATTATGCCAAGAATCAGTCGTTTATTCTCGATATAGAAATTTTATTGAAAACATTTATGTTGTTTATGAAAAATGAGAATGCCTATGGCAAAAACAGTCCTCGATTTTGAAAAACCCATCATAGAGCTTGAAAAAAAAATCGAAGAGATGCGGAGATATTCCGAGTCTCTCGATATTGCAAGTGAGATAAAAACACTCGAAGATAAAGTAAATCAATTACGGAAATCGGTGTACGATGGTTTGACACGATGGCAAAAAGTTCAGCTTGCCCGTCACCCCGATCGCCCGTATACGCTCGATTATATTTCCATGATGACTACAGATTTCATTGAGCTTCATGGTGACCGTACATTCCGCGACGATAAGGCGGTCGTTGGCGGATTTGCGTTCATTGAAGGTGAGCCGGTGATGGTAATCGGACAGCAAAAAGGGCGCGATACGAAATCGAATGTTTACAGAAATTTCGGCATGATGAATCCCGAAGGATACCGCAAAGCGCTCCGATTAATGAAGCTCGCCGCAAAATTTAAACGACCGGTCATTAACCTGCTCGATACACCGGGCGCGTTTCCGGGACTCGAAGCAGAAGAACGCGGACAGGCGGAAGCGATAGCGAGGAATTTATTCGAAATGTCTCACTTGCCGACACCGATTATTGTTTGCATCATCGGGGAAGGCGCTTCAGGCGGTGCACTTGGGTTAGGTATCGGTGATAGAGTGCTTATGATGGAAAATACATGGTACTCGGTTATTTCGCCTGAGTCGTGCTCAAGTATTTTGTGGCGAAGCTGGAATTATAAAGAGCAGGCAGCCGAAGCATTGAAACTCACTGCGCCGGATTTACTCGCTCAAGGCATCATCGATCGCATCGTTCCCGAACCTCTTGGCGGTGCGCACCGGAGTCCATCACAGGCTGCGGAAATCTTAAAAGGAATTCTTCTAGAAGAAATTAAAAAGCTGAAGAAGATCAAAACAGATAAACTCATAGAGAAACGGATTGAGAAGTTTTCGAAGATGGGAGAATATGAAGAATAAATGCCAAAGTCAAAAGTAAAAAGTAAAAATATCAATAACTCACAACTCATATCTCATAACTCATATCTTACATCTAAATATGATTTCAACTGAGACTAAAATTCGTGTGCGTTACGCCGATACCGACCAGATGAAAATGATCTACCACTCAAAGTACCTTGAGTACTTCGAGCAGGGACGCTCCGATCTCTTGCGCGAAATCGGCTTGCCGTATCCTGAAATTGAAAAGATGGGATACTACCTGCCGGTAGTTGAAGCTCACGCAAAATTTCTGAAAGCCGGCAGGTACGACGATCTTCTTACGGTTAGAACAATGCTTACAGAACTCCCGCAGGTTAGGATAACAATTGAATATGCGATAATCAACGAAGAAACGAAGGAACTTCTTGTTGCAGGGTATACAGTACACGGTTTTGTAGATGCAAATTCCAGCAAGCCAACGCGCCCGCCGGAAAGATTTATTGAAATAGTTGAAAGAACATTTTCAAAAAAAGTGGAAAGGTGATAAATGCTGCCAAAAGAACTTCTTGATATTCTGTATTGTCCCAGATGCCACGCCGATCTTCTCTACGAACCTGAGAAGGAAAAATTAACTTGCTCTAAATGCAATAAAATCTACCCGATTAAAAATAACGTACCCATCATGCTTGTTGATGATGAACCGCAAATAGGGAAGGAACATGAACGACGAAATACTTGACAGCCGGCTGAGCCATCTCATAGAGGATGCTATACTTGAAGATGTCGGGATGGGTGATATAACTACGGAATCCACCGTTCCGAACGATCTTCTGGGTCATGGGGACGTGCGCGTGAAAGAATCGGGTGTCATTGCCGGACTTGATGTTGCAGGAATGATATTTCATTTTATAGATCCCGAACTGAGATGTAAGAAATTTTTTGAAGAAGGATCATTCATCGAAACCGGTGTGATTGTTGCTGAAGTTAACGGTCAATTTGGAAGTATACTCAAGGCAGAGCGCACAGTGCTTAACATTCTCCAGCGTATGAGCGGTATCGCTACGGTTACGAAAAAATTTGTCGATGCGGTCAAAGGCACAAAAACAAAAATCACAGATACGCGAAAAACGGTTCCCGGTTTGCGGATACTCGATAAGCTTGCCGTTCAAACCGGCGGCGGGGTGAACCACAGGTTCGGTCTTGACGATATGGTGCTCATCAAAGATAACCACATTGCGGCGGCGGGCGGTATCGCCCAGGCAATTACCCTTTGTTTGAGTTACATGAAACAAAAGAAATATCAGCTAAGGGTTGAAGTTGAGACGAAAAATCTATCAGACGTAAAAATCGCGCTTCAGTATAAAGGTGTTCACCGCATCATGCTCGATAATTTTAATCTTGTAGAGATGAAAAAAGCTGTCGAGCTTATCGACCACACAGTTGAAGTTGAAGCATCGGGGAATGTTTCGCTAGATAATGTCCGTGCGATTGCGGAAACGGGAGTTGATTTCATCTCCGTCGGGGCACTCACTCATTCACCGAAAGCCCTCGATATCTCGTTGAAAGTCGCTCACTTGCAGAAATCTTCCTGAATGTTCCAGCAAATCAAGCGTCTTGGCAGCGAGACGGCGATTTACGGCATCAGCACGATTCTCGGTCGCTTCATTAATTTCCTCCTTGTACCTTTCTACACAAACGTTCTCGCTCCCGGCGATTACGGCATCGTGGCATACCTTTACTCACTGATCGCGTTCGTCAATGTCTTTTATTCGTACGGGATGGAATCCGCGTACTTCAAATATTCTTCGACACTGGAGATTGGGACGGCAAAGCAAAATTTCAGCACACCGTTCATATCGCTCTTCGGTACGTCGGTTTTATTTTCAATTATACTCGCCTTTCTCGCATCACCGATAGCGAGAATGATAAATATTCCGATAGATTATGAATCAATTCTACTTTATACCGTAGGCATATTGGCATTCGATGCGATTGCAATCATTCCATTCGCGGCGCTGCGGATGGAACACAAAGCAAAACACTTCGCTGCGATCAAGTTTCTCAACATCGTCATCAATGTCGGAATGAATCTCGTTCTCCTCCTCGTTTTTAAGATGGGTGTGATGGGAGTATTCATAAGCGGACTTGCCGCTTCAATGCTAACGGTTGTGATGCTTCTGCCGACAACGTTCCGTTACCTCACAAAGGAATTCAACCTGCCGCTTTGGAAAGCGCTCCTGAAGTTTGGCTTACCGTATATCCCGTCGGGACTTGCGGCGATGGCAATTCAGGTGATCGACCGACCGATTCTCCGTGCGTTAACGGACGATGCAACTGTCGGCATCTATCAGGCAAACTACCGATTGGGTATTTTCATGATGTTAATTGTCTCGATGTATGATTACGCATGGCGACCATTTTATTTTTCGACTGCCAAAGAAGTGAATGCGAAAGAAATCTTCGCGCGCGTGCTGACCTACCTTATCCTGTTTATGTCGGCAATTTTTCTGGTGCTGACGTTCTTCATCGGAGATATCGCTAAGATCAGTATCTTCGGACGGCATGTAATCGGACAAAGTTACTGGGGCGGATTGAATATTGTGCCGATTGTTTTGCTCGGATATTTATTCCTCGGTATATCAACAAACCTTTCGGCTGGAATATTTATTGAAAAGAAAACCAAATACTCGCCGCTTGTTACAGGTGTTGGTGCAGTGGTTAATGTCGTCGCCAATTTCCTCCTGATCCCACCGTTCGGGATGTTGGGTGCGGCGTGGGCGACGTTTATTGCTTACTTCATTATGACTGTGACGATGTACATCGTTGTCCAGCGTATTTATCCGGTGAGCTACGAGTTTAACCGCTTACTTAAGGTCGCTGGCTCAGCAGCGGTAGTAATAGCGTTGTATTATTTCGTCCCTGTTGAGAAACTCTATAACTCGGCAACGCTTGTTTTTTCTTGGAAGATATTTCTAATTGTGCTTTTCTTATTATTGATGTATATGATGAAGTTTTTTAAAGCGGGAGAGATTTCCGCAATAAAAAGACTATGGAACCGGAGGGAAGACAACCGAGCTAATGATATCTCAGAAAGTATTTAGCGCGAGGAGTATTTAGAAGGATATACCCTTATTATTGCAAATGGACTATTAGGGAATCCCCTTGCTTTAAGTTAAGTACGGAAGTTTTTAAATTAGGAGAGATTTCTGCTATCAAGAAACTCTGGAACAGGCGGGATGATAAAGGATTTAGTTGCGAGATATAACAATCACATATTTTCAAAAAACTAATTTTGAAGTTGTAACTATCTGCTAATTAGTCACGATTTTGACACTTTGATCATTCTATACAATTATTGGACTGCTTAATGTATTTTTATATATCTCTAATGTTTAATTATTGGGTTTTAGGAATATCTTTTTTAGAAAACTGAAACTTAAAAATTGCATTAGTAACAGATTGTCAACATTGTCACGCCATTTATTAATTTGAAACTTATCTAAAAGAAGTTCGGTTTCATAATATTCTTGTCGTACAAGAGTTATAAAACGTAATCGAAGACTGAAGAAAAGTAGCATCATAAATATTATTAGGACTTTTAGATATTGACCGATGGAATAAATTGGGGTGAGCGACCCCCACTCAATACTATTAATAATGCCCCAATTGTGGATAATATCCGTTGAAGACAACAAAAGAATAAGGAACATTATCTTGTCCATGTATGCGCCCTGCGGTGGGTCTTTTTTGTACTGGTGCGCGAAAAAGAGGAGGATGAATGAAATTATTATAATATCAATGTTTATAACTTTAGTGTACAGAGGTCTCCAAAGTAATACCATCCAATTGTCACCCTCAAGATAGGGCATGAGCCATTCAATTCGTCGAAGATTTTCTTCGGGGTTCAGATAGCCAGTTGCCATACCATGATCCCACGATTGTAATGTGACAAGGTTTGAAAGACCTTTTGGAGTGATCGGGTTATTAACTCCACTTACAGCATGATTAAGGTTTGCCCATTGTTTGATATCTTCTGTCTTATATAAGTAGAGTGGGTCATTAAAATAATCATAAAAGTTATAAATAATTATTGTAAGTGAAAATATGAAAACCAAAAGTAGGCATTTAGGTGTCTGTATTCGGCTAAACATTAAATCGATGACTACATAGAATACAGAAAAAAGAAGAAGTGAAGAAGTTAGAATTGTCGCATAATTATAATACACGTGTGAGGAGTATTTCCAATCAATCATTGATGGTACGGAATGGGCTAAAAAGCCTGCAATATACATGAAAAAGAAATAAATACTAAAATTGATAAATATAATTTTATTACGAATACTAATATCTTTCAAATATATATAGAAACACACTATTGACAATAAACTATAAATTGCTAACCCAAGTAGGTTGCCAACGCTGTGATATTTATGCGGTATTATTACCGAATATATTAAACTGACAATGATTATCAGAATCCAAATACCAAATATTTTATAGGATATTTTCATGTCGTTCTCTCAATTTAATTAAGTCCGAGAATTTGTGCAATTCCATGAGCATATTTTTCCAGGCACTCACGGAAAGTATCTTCCTGTGATCTTGATAGACTGATTGATCTTGTCCCGATTTTCTGGACAACAAGTTAAGACAAAAAATTATTTAATTCAAATTGCACCGGTGATTGATAACCGATAGCAGAATGTCTCCG
>JAGVIE010000025.1 GCA_020056225.1 Bacteroidota bacterium | reverse complement strand
GCGGAGACATTCTGCTATCGGTTATCAATCACCGGTGCAATTTGAATTAAATAATTTTTTGTCTTAACTTGTTGTCCAGAAAATCGGGACAAGATCACACCATGATTAACAATAGCACCATGATTAACCATAGCACCATGATTAATCATGGTGCAAAGAGAAACAAATAACACGCGAACCGTTTCAACGGTTTATGGAAGGATGTGATATGCTACATTCGTACACGAAAATATATATCCATCTAACATGGTCGACGAAAAACCGCGAGCGATTGTTGATCAATGATATCAGACCCAAATTATATCAACATCTGCTCGATAACGCAAAAGAAAAAGATATTGTTATTGACACCCTGGGAATACAGAATGAACATATCCACATGCTGATACATTTGCGGAGCGACCAGAAGATTGATGATATCGTAAAATTATTAAAAGGAGAATCGTCTCATTGGATAAATGCGGAAAATCTAATCCGACCGAAATTCAGTTGGAAGCGTGGATACGGCGCTTTTTCTGTAAGCTCGTCGCATGTTAAAGCAGTCGGAGAATATATCCAAAATCAGGAAGACCATCATAAAAAGAAAACTTATGAAGAAGAAATGATATCAATCCTCAGAAAGTACGGTTTTGAATCAGATGAACTTGACATTTAAATGAACTTTTACTATTTTGCCTCGCGTAGAAGCGATGGGGAAATAAAAGCGGATACTTACATTGAAATAACCTATAATTATGATTGATTTTTGTTGGAAATTTGCAGTTTTGTCTATCTATATTCTAGAAAAATATTAGAATAATTTAAGATACTAAACGAAATACGTCCTTAAAAATCAAAGTTAGTTTGATATGAGCAATGTGATTATAAATAGTTAATCACCAGACCTTTCAATAATATTAACTACCAATGCGAGGGAAAAATGGCAGACAATATTAAATCTGAACAAGGCACAAGACCCGATCGCGAAATCGAGCGGTGGCGGAGGCGACTTCTACCCGTAATGCGTGGTGCTTTGGTATTCCTAACCTGCTTCTTCCTGGTAACGACTCTTTTTCAATATTACCAACTCTATGGAGATATACGCCAGCAGCCATCGAATGTAACCGAAACGATGGCAATTCTTGCGAAACATTTACCAGAATCACAACGCACTAGCATTGAATATATGGATTGGAGTGTGCGGGTTATGCTGGAAGCTGATGCAATGCGTTTGAGGCATCAACATGTCAACGCTTCCCAGTTGATGCGTGCCTGGACACGATATACAGGTTTCTTAATCGGCATGGTGCTAGCGTTTGTTGGTGCTTTCTTCATTCTGGGGAGGCTTGCTGAGCCAGCAAGTCAGGTATCGGTAGAAGCGTCCGGAGTGAAAGGTAGTGTTAATTCAAATTCACCGGGGATCATTCTTGCGGTTCTTGGATGTTGCCTCATGTTTGTTACGTTGTATCTCCATACTGATTTCACAGTCGAGGATCGTCCGGTTTATTTGAATAGATCCATGGGCAGTGTTGTCACTGCTAGCGCGCTACCGCCTCCGGATACATTAGAGAAACAAGCGACGGATAGCTCCAGGAAAGATGATGATTTTCCTCCACCGCCAAAGCAAGGAAATAACAAACATTGAATAACATTATAGATTGAAGGAGATGATACTATGAAGATGGCATTCGGTATTATGCGAACCAAAATGATGCTCTTTCTGATTACTTTCCTTGTGGCTGCTAACATGCAATCACAAACAGAGGATGATTACATCATTGGTAAAGATCATTGGATGAACGGAGATTATCAGAAGGCATACGAACATCTTATCAGGTTTAGGGAGACAGCGTACGGTCGAAATGTAGAAGTAGACTACATGTTAGGTACAAGTGGCTGCCGGTTAACTGATTTAGAGATGAAGGAATGGGGATGTGATGTTCTTGACTGGATACTTCGTCGATATGATCTTTCCAGAAAAGGCAAACGGACGGTTAGACAGGAGCTCGGACTATGCCAATCTGCAATGATTCCGACAGTGAACATAGCTTCACTTGCGGATATAACACAGAACATCGGCGCCTCAGCGTCGGTCAGCGGCTCTAAAATGTACTATTGGCTTTCGAGAGATGAAGCATTCAACAATTATCGCGCTGTTTTTCTTCGCGAAATTCCCAGAGACAGTCTTAGAGCAAGAATAGTTTCTCTTGATGATAGTGCGAAAGGAAGGCAACAGATATTAAAACAGTTCCCGAAGTCTAAAATATTTATCTCAAAAAGATTTATCTTTGCCACGTGGACTAAGCACAACGATCAGATGCTTGAGCGGATGGCTCATTCTCTTGACGTGTATCTTAATTTTCTGGAGCGACAGTACAGCATCGTATTACCCAAAGAGTATATTACCATCTATCTAGTTCCTAATTCCGATCAGCTTCAAAAGCTGAGCGAAAAGCTACATGGAGTGCGCATGAGCCGAGCTGCATTTGGTTACTCGTTTCGCGGTGATCTTTCAGTCGTTGCCGCGGTCCCGGAAGGATTCGCAATCGGTACAATAATGCACGAGTTGTTCCACCTCGTAGTGAGAAGCACATTCGGTGATATTCCGCTGTGGCTCGACGAGGGTATCGCCAGCTTATATGAGGTTGCCAAGTTTGAAGAAAAAGAAGTGTTAGGTATCCCTAATTGGCGAGGGGATTTGCTTAAGAATCTAAGTCATGGGTCACCTAATATCTGGCCAGCTCTCGACACGCACATTGCAAGTGACTGGTTTGCCCTTGAACAGCCAGATAATTATGATGAAATGTATTCTGATATGCCTTCTGCCAAACAACTCGCGGCTATGCTGGCAACTGCACGTTACTTTACACTATATGCACAAGAGAAAGGAGTGCTGCCGCTTCTTTATTCTTGTTTTCAGGTGTGGGAACCTGGCAAGGATACATCTGGTGCTACTTATGAACGCAGGGCAATCGGGCGCGTTGAAGAAGTGTTTGGCAGCCCAATCGCTAGAATCGATCACGAATTCAGGTCATGGTTTCAGGCAATACCAAAGCACAAGTAAATTAGAATTGTAATAAATCTCGCTTTTTATTTTGTGAAATATTGGAAGCTATGAAGGTTACCTATTTTTGGGAAAAAGATTACGATTCTAAATCTTGCAACAAAAAAGAACCGATCTAGACACCCGAATGAAGAAAGACTTTGGTGAAGAGCTAGAGATCAGATTCGAGGAAGCTGGCACTTCGTCGCCTTGCTATTTCAACGATGGATGCTGTTGTTACGATAATGGTATTACAGCGATCGAACTGGACAAAGGAATGATCAGACTCGTGAAATGGAACAGGGATGAGAGTGATAAAAATATATACCAGGAAGAGAAACTTGATGCGTTGTTAAATAGTATAAAGTCATTTCAATAAAATCATGAAAGAGAGGGAATAAGATATGAAGATTGATATACACTGCCATGTGATAGGAAACGGGAAAGATTTATCTAAGGTCAATGAGGACGTATATCTAAACGCCGACGACAACCAGTTGCTCTTTACAAGGATGCTTGCCAACATGGTAGAAGAAGAACTGGAAAGAATGGAAGGAGACTTGAACAGAGACGGAACAATTTCAACATACGAATATTTTGAAATATTGTACAAGATGTTTGTATCAGCGAAGGAAATAGATGGTATTGTTCTACTTGGACTCGACGCTGTCTATTCGCCGGAAACAGGGGAATTGGATAAGAAGAGGACGGATCTATGGGTATCGAACAAATTCTTATCGGCAAAGGTAAGGGAATTGAACAACCGGCTACAGAATGAAACTGATCCGAAGAAAAAAGCGAAAAGATTTTTCTTTGGTGCTTCAATAAGTCCGAACAGAATAAATGACTGGGAGCCCGAGCTTGAGTTTGTACTTGCCCAACCCGAGGCGGTGTTAATAAAACTGATACCATCAACGCAACACATTGAACTGAAGGATGAAAGGCATAAAGGATTTTACAAAGCTCTGGCGGAAAATAAGATGCCATTACTTTGCCATGTGGGTCCGGAGTATTCATTCCCTGAAGGGCTCCGCAACAAGAAGTTGGACAACTTCAGGTACCTTGAAAATCCGTTGAAGGAAGGGGTGACAGTGATTGCGGCACATTGTGCTTCGCCCGTATTTCCAATAATAGACAAAGACGAAATAAAAGAGTTTTATAATTTTATGAAGGATGCAAATTCGGGCGGAGATATAAAATTATGGGCGGATACATCAGCGCTGTCGCTTACCACAAGATTACCGTTAATATCGAAGATATTAAAAACATTTCCTGCTCAGTGGCTTGTGCACGGGACAGATTTTCCAATTCCTGTCGATGGCTGGACGCACCTTCCGTTTGTAACACACGATATTACACCGAAAGAATATATTGATATATGCAGAACGAAAAATCCGCTCGACAGGGATGTAAAGATAAAACGAGCGCATGGTTTTTCGGATTCAATACTTGAGAATGCTGATAAAGTGTTGCGAATGGTATGACAAATTGTAATAAATATAAAATAATGAATTAACAGAGAGGAGAAAAATATGGCAGGTGCTTTTACACATATGGCGATTGTCGGAGAGGCAATCAAATCATTTCCGCCGGAAAAAACGTACGGCAAAATTCTGAGATTAAATTTAAATTTTGTTACTATGGGGAGTGTTAGTCCGGATGTCCCTTACTTAGGTCAGTTGGCTTTAAGAGGATCGACATGGGCAGATATTATGCATTATCATCAGACGAACGGAATCGTGAAAAATGCAGTTAATTCATTATCTGTAGCAAAGTCGAAAGATAAGGCATGGGAATGTCAGTTAGCGTGGTTATCCGGATTTGCCGGTCATCTGGTTGCCGATGCAACAATACATCCGATTGTGGAAAGCATTGTTGGACCTTGCACAGACCGCAGTACGATGGGGAATCATAAACAATGTGAAATGATGCAGGATGTCTTAATTTTTAAAGATGTTAAGAATCTTGAAGTCTCGGGATCTGAGTACACGGATCATCTTATATCATGCCGGGATTCAAATTATTTTGATAAGGTTGCGGAATTCTGGAGTGAACATGCGATGGTAAATTGCCCTGCTGCAGGACGCCCGTCTATAAAAGATATATTTATATCATACTTCAAGTTACTTGATACCGCTGATGGTAGTAATGGACTGGCGAAAGCGTTTCGGCATCTCGGTAGTGGTTTAGTATATAACACTTCACAAGAATTGAAAAATAATTCTCCGCAACTAGTCGAACGTTATTATAATAATGTATCATTGCCAAACGGATTAACGGGTTCGTTCCGTAAAGAAGGTTTTGAGTATGCGGTGAAAAATCTTGTTACCGTTTGGTCGAAGATAGACAGAGCATTATTTTCTACAGATAATATTGTCGAGATAGTTTCAAACTGGAATCTTGATACCGGGATGGATCAAACAACAGGGATAAAAACATATTGGAGCTAATAAAATGAAAAAGAATAATATCTTTATACTAGTCTGCCTTTCACTACTTGTAATGTCGTGTTGTTCAACCTTGTGTAAGCGTGACGATCAGTATCAACCTATTGGTACGGCCGTGCTCCAGGCGAGCAGTCTTTTGATAGTGCAATATCCTGAAGGCATACCTGATAATTATCCGGGGGAAGATTATAAAAATTTATTAAAAGATAATTATAAATCCATGTATGAAAATATTCAACCGTACCGCGCTACAATACAAAAGAAGGATAACAGGTTTATTGTTCAGGTATATGACGGTAATCTTTTGATCCTGACAGATTGGGGATGCACGGAAGGACGAATAGACTGCTGGAGTTATAACAGTGAATGTAAAGCCGAAACCCTTCATGTTCAGTGTGATAGATGATATTAAAGAAATTCCGAATCTTGAAGAGATTGCTGGGAAGATGAAATTTTAAGAGAGGGTGAATAATTCGACTAATGGTGTTACCAAAGAGACTTTGGTAACCAGTGAATGTTTGGGGGGTCGGAAGTGGGGTTCTCTTCCAGCTACAGCTGGTGTTGGCTCCGTTATTTATATAATTATTAACCGTTCGGTGGTTTACAATACGTGCGGATAGTTATGTAGAATTATGAATGAGGCTGTCTCTTTTACCTTATGAGACAGCCTCTTTGAGTTTTCTATATTGATGAATACTATTTCATCAAAAGCATTTTCTTGACTTGTGTGAACGACTTACCCGGATCGTGTACACTTGTTGCGTCGAGGCGGTAGAAGTAGATACCGCTTGCAAGTGTGGAGGCATTTCCGCCAGAGGCGGATACGCCTTCGGCGGAGAATTCTATCGTTTTGTATCCAGCCTCCTGCCTGCCATCGATCAGAGTTGCGACTTCTTTACCTAAAATGTTGAATACCTTCAACATCACGTAAGATTCTACAGGAAGATCGAAAAGTATTGTTGTGCTCGGGTTAAATGGATTCGGATGATTTTGAGCGAGCAAGTATTTTGCCGGAAGTTCTTTCGTATCATCTACAGAAACAAAAATGGCATTGAACGTATTAACCTCGCTGAATTCACCCCAGCATCTCTGGTTTTTAGCTTTAACTTTCCAATAGTACGTTTTATAAGCTTCGAGTTGATTGTAGATATAATCCGTAGTTGTAATGGTCGAATCTATAAACGGAGTATTGAATTGGGATGTTGTATCTATCTCAAGCCAGTAATGAGTTACCTCCGGAAGCGAAGATGTCCAGTTGAACGTAACGCTAGATGAATCAACAGTTGCGGAGTTTGGCGGCGTAATCAAACCCGGAGATGATGGAATTCCAAGAATTCTGATGCTGCCATAGAGTAAAGTATCGGGACCGTAGGGTTGAGCAGAGCGAGGTCCGGCTATTGCAGAAATTTGCTTGCAGTAATCTGTAAAATATCCTCCCCGTGCGTCTGTTCTAACAATCAAGCCTCCCATATAATTTTTCAGATTATCCGGAGTAGGAACAGGATCGGACCAATTAATGGCATCCCTGCTGAAAGTTGTATGAATGTTTTGATTCCTGATCGTTAGATACATGGTGAATAATCCTTCGGAATTACAGTGCAACCTGAAATAATAAAGAGTATCATCCGGGGCGAGATTCAGTGAAACCGTTTGAGCAGGTTGAAAATCAGTCATCATCTTTAATACCGGGACGCCCTGCGCGTTGTTTTGCAAGTAAGCTATGTAAGTATGACCGGCAGTATCGACCACCGCATCAAACCGGTTCCACGCAACAGCAACGGTATCCGTTATGTTAACCGGAGCCGACCATGTGGTGCCATTATACCGAACATAAAAAAGTCGTGTGGCAGTTGACGGAAGACTTCTGCACATAAGAAGAGTAACATTTCCTAAATGATCCGGCACTATGGTATAAGTATCGTAGATCAATCTATCGATACCTGCATCAGTAAATTCGACAATTATTTTCACTGTTCCCCATGTATTCGTGTTTGAATTTCTGACCCATTCCCATGCGATTCCACCGTAACTATTCCATCCATATCTGTTTGCAATAAAATGGACATTGTTATCCGCATCAACAAACAGACCGGCAACTTTAGGTCCATAGTTACTCGATGAATGGAGACCGACAAGTTCCGTCAGCCAGCTTCCACTTTTGTTATTAATACAATACGCATCGAATAAAAAATACTGTGTTGTTGAAGTAATCCCGGTCGGGTTAGCGTAGTTGTATAAGTCGTGAACTGAGATGCCGATGAAAACTTTCCCAGCGGTATCAACAGTTAATGCACAGTTCTGAATATCTCCTTCGTGTCCGGTTGTTATTTGTTCTTGACTCCATGTTACACCGTTATCGGTGGACTTAAAGTAAAATAATTTATAATTATCGACGTACGCCATGTGTTCGTTCCCGTTTGGCTCTTCAAAATATGCATTGATGGTATAGTGACCGAACGATGTTGCTGTGGCGGTACGCCATGTTTGACCGGTATCGATTTGTGACCCCTGGAAGATTAAACTATCCGGGAGATTATTATCCGCTCTTATCTCAGATAGAACAGAAAATAAGATAAGTGCAGAGATGAATAAATGTGTTATCAACTTCTTCATAGCAGGTCTCCTTATTGTGTGATATGATATTATATGTTGATGATTAATTTAATGCTAACATCTACGCTATCTTGAGTAATAATTTAATACAATAAATTTATAAATCAACTGGTTTATTTGATGAGTACGAATTTCTTCGTCGAGGAATAGTCACCCGCAGCCAACCGGTAGAAATACACACCGTTTGAAAGGGTGGAAGCATTGAACTTAACTTCATATCTTCCTGCTTCTCGTTTCTCATTCACAAGTGTTGCCACTTCCTGCCCGAGCACGTTGTACACCTTCAAAGTAACGAAAGAAGTCTTCGGTATATCAAACTGGATCGTTGTCGTTGGGTTGAAGGGGTTGGGGTAGTTTTGATAGAGTTTGTACTCGCTCGGGATTAATGAGCCATGATCGTGTACGCCTGTAAGTTCGTTTTGTAACTTGAGCGTATCATCTATCGTTCCATCGTTACCAACATCGACAAGTACCGTGAGTAGACTGCTATCTAAGTCTACCCAGTTTGGCTCGATAGTGTGTGTTGTGTTCGATGTCAGCGGGATGTTCGTCTTCCCGAAAACTTGGAGTCGGGTTGTTGATGCATGTTCTATATTCAGGTCGTAGTCCTTCGCCGATCCATAGCTCACGAGTTTCAATCTGTCTGTATCAACATTCCGTATCGCAACCGAATCATTCTCAGATAACTCCAGGGAATGTATGAGATAGACTTTCTCTTCCGTCGTTTCGTTCAAAATGTTTTGCAGTGATACGGATTTTATCTGCAAGTCCGGATTGGCTGCTGAGAGAGTGGGGGAGTTCGTTGTATCAAAGTGGAGATTGTCGGTCTGGAATAATTCGGCATCCGACCTTTCGTATCCTAATGTCGTATTCCCTGTGAAAAATACCGCACGTGATTCGGTGGTCTTGAAGCTATCAAGAGTAATCGAGTAATTATCTGCCGGCATCATGTAGCCGTAAGGAGCTCCTACGCTTCCATTTTCAATCACGAGGGGGGAAGAACCGGGGATCTGGTTCACGATGTAGTTGTTCACAAATCCTGTCGTACGTCCTTGGGCATCCTTGATGGTTATCGATGCCTCAACGGTGTTATTTACTTCCAGCACGTTCTCATTCAAAGCAAAGGGTGAATTGCGAACTGAAATTTTCGGTAAGGACGGGTTGGATAGATAATCCATCGCAGGATCTCGAAGGTAAAACCATTTGTCTCCGCCCCATGTTAACCATCCATACTGAGGCGCCCAACTCCCGTTACCTCCTTTCTGCGAAGTATCGACTTCAATAATTGCATCGGGCACATTGGGATAGCTGTTGTCATACACGTGCACATTCCATACAGGAGACACATATGATACACGATCCATCTTGTAGGCGAGGATTGCGTGCCCACCTCCGCCTTCTCCATTATTGAGGATGCTTAGCGTTTGTATCGGTAGATCGTCCTTAAACATTTTCTTCAGGTCGTTTATTGTTTGTGTCGGTGTCTTGAGTAATCCGACGTTATTTCGAATGGTGACGTGAGGATTTCCATACTGATGAGAATAAAGCTCATTGATTGCGGGTATGACATTCGTATCGGATACTATCGTTATCGCTGTAGTAAAATCCGGAAAGTGGGTATACTTGTTCCTGAACTCATCCTTTCGCTCGAATCCCAGTGCATTCGAGATTGCGATGCCGAAACATGATCCACCCCAAATATGTTTCAGACCCGCCCATTTTTCAAGAGCTCGTTGTGAGTAAATGCCGAGTGTCCGATTCCAATAACAGGCATCAGGTGTGAATGTGTTCACAAACGAGATCCAGTCGGGGAAATCAGCAGGTACAGCATACTGGAAAACATGATCTCCCTGCAATTGTGAGTATGTGCTTCCGGTAAATGGATCTATCCCACGGTAATTGAATCTGCTGTACCAGCTCATTGGATATATATCGGCGGTGGTATTGGCAAACCCCCACACGTCTTTTGAACTATCGTATCTGATATAGTCGCCATTGATATCTAATTTTGTAATGGTGTAAGGTTTGATTTTAAACATCTCGCTTACAGCCAATGTATCGAGCGTGCTGAAGTCACGAAGCCGTATAAAACATTTTGTTGAAAGCACTTCCTTCGGAATATCCCATACATACTTCTTGTCGCCTGCCGATACTGCCGATGCAATCATCTGCCAATTGCTACCGCTGTTGGTACTATACTCGATGATGAGCGAAACTCCGCTATTAATTCGGTCCCACCGGATAGTATCATTTTCTCCTGCGATCCATATTGCACTTGCCTTAGGTGCAACTATTTCACCTGTCGTCGGCGTGAGGAGGCAGGTTCCCAGTACTTGGGATAAGTATCCATGACATAATATCTCACCTTTGTTATTAATCGCATAGGCTCCCGTAATTTTGTATATTGGTGGAACAAGCGAATCTAAGTATTGCATTTGTCCATGCATCCATATTACCCCACTGTTAAATCTACCCCCGATAATTGTTCCACTATCATTTATGGCGAAAACCCTAGTTTCGGATGGGGCAGCAAGTGTCGTTAGAGTCCCGTTACTCCAATAACCTGGTTGGCGTATATCGTCCCGCCAACCTACAACTTCGTTATTATTGTTTATGCTGCTCCCCCTGAACCCTGGTAAGGTCGCGATCACAGTTCCGCCATTCAGGACATACGTGGTGATTATTACGCCTTCTGCCACCTCTATCACCCAATCATTGTCATTTATGTCCATCTGGTCTACCATGGCATCATACACGGGGTACGGCGTCATTCCCCCATTGTAAATAAAAGGTGTAAGTCTGTTCGACCCATTGCCGGTATCATACCAAGAAGAACCACAGATAATACCACTTGAATTGATTGCGTAAGCACTCGAATTATTAGACCCGGGAAGAACACCTAAATCAATAACTGATGAACTATTGGGCCAATAAGTTGCCTTAGAATAACCCCAATTAGGTGTCTTAGAAAAACTATAGCCAACAACCTGCGATGCATTATTAATCCTATAGGGCTGACTCCAATCATAAAGATATGGCAATGGTGTAAGAATCCCATTTTTCCACTTCGTACCACCCCCCCCAGTGTTCACCCCCCCAATAGGGGGTTCCAACAATTTCTGTACTATCGTTTATGTCAGTTCCACGAAAATTGGGAATAAAGGTAACTTTGTAATGTGGAAATTGTGAGAAGAGCGAAGTATGAATTAAGAGTGATAGTATTATGGTTGCAAGTGCGAACCTGAAAATATTTTGAAGTTTCATAAAAGTTTCCTTAGTATTATTTTATCAATAACATTTTTTTTGTTTGGATATTAGCACCAGTTTTAAGTTGATAAAAATACACACCGCTCGTCAACTTCGAACCATCCAACTTAACTTCATATCTTCCTGCAACTTTATCCTCATCTAAAATCGTCAGCACTTCTTGCCCAAGCATGTTGAAAACTTTGAGCGTTACATACGATTCCTTAGGAATCTCGAAGTGGATTGTTGTGCTTGGGTTAAAGGGATTGGGATAGTTCTGCCAGAGCGAGTAGGAGGTGGGCAGTTGCTCCTGGTTCTTCACATCGACAATCGTACTTCTAAACAAAGTATCAGCAAGAAATCCGCTTATGACTTGTGTGTTTGATTGCTGAGTTGTTCCGACAAAATTTTGCCCAACAACAGACTTAATTATAGTGTTTCCTGATTTTGGTTCGCCATATCCCATGTTGAATGATGACCAGGTTACTTTTGTGTCCTGGCAGTATCCTTCCGATGCAAAAGAACCTATCACCAGGGGTATTAATATTTTTATTAAGTATTTCATATTGAAGTCTCCATAAAATTATTTAATCATTGAACCATTGTTTGATTTTATCATTGAATAAATTTATCAATAAGTCAATCCTTCAATGAGTCAATCATTTTTATCTTCCTGTTACAACAAACGTAAAATCATTATCGGTCGCAGCGAAACTACCATTAGCGATATAAACATCGAAAGTGGAAGTTGTTACCTGATTAATCGTAAGAAATCTCATTGAAGCTGCACTTGTGGGTGGAGAGTCTGTCTCCACAGTTGCAACCGGTACAAGCGAATTCAGACTGGCTGTTGTAGCATCAACGGTAATAGTGTAATTACCTGTACTGTTCCGCACCACAGAAGTAACTCCGAATTTATATGTCGATATTGAGCCGGCTCCTGAAACTTTTCCCCATGCTATAATGGCATTGTCGCTGTAGTAATCTCCTTTTCTTATTTTTTTTGAAGCTCCAGCAGATGAAGTCATGTTGATTCCATTCGTTGCACGAATTTTAAATTGGTTAGTCGTATCAGATGTTATATCTATCTCAGTAAAATCACCCCAAACAAATGAACCGTCGTGTATCGCATTTGCGTAGTAGCCCGCTGCGAATGATACACTACCAGATGCATGATTGTTATTTCCTCCGGGAACAGTTGAAGACCACCCCGTCGCTCTATTAACAACTCCACCACCTACTGTTGCGTATGAATCTGAAGTACTATTGTTTAGTCCACCGGAAACAGTCGATTCTAATCCTTCTGCTCTGTTTAATCGTCCCCCGCCAACTGTTGCAGCTCTCTGTCGTGCAATATTATTACTACCGCCTGCAACAGTCGAATAATCTCCAACCGCCGAGTTAGAGTCAGCTATTGTTGCACCTCCACCACCGCCGACAACAGAAAAACTTCCACGTGCAATATTGTACATGCCGCCGCTAATAACGCTCATTGTTCCATTTGCTGAATTATATTTTCCACCTCCAATTACTGAGGATGAACCATAAGCTGTGTGATGGTCACCACCTCCTATAACAGAAACCGAACCGACAGCAGTGTTATGGAAGCCACCGCTTATTACAGACCAATCGGCGAGGGCAGAGTTTGAGTCTGCCGGACTGCCAAGGCCACCTCCAGCAACTACAGAGAACGCACCTCTCGCTCTATTGTAACTTCCACCTGCAACTGTCGAGTAGTCTCCCGATGCAGAGTTCTGGTTTCCACCACCAATCGCTGAATAATTGGAGTTTACAGAATTGTAACTACCGCCACCAATTGCTGAGTATTCACCTGTAGCAGTATTTTCATACCCACCGCTGATCGTTCCGTAGGAATTAGTAACTTCGTTATAGTTGCCACCTCCTATGACTGAATAATTAGAATTGGTTTTATTCCCGCTGCCGCCGCTAATTGCTGAGTATGAACCTGAGGCAGAATTTGAATCTGCTGCAATGCTTCCACCACCACCACTGACAACAGAGAATTGCCCACGAGCTTTGTTTAGTTTTCCACCGCCCACTGTTGACCAACCTCCGGTCGCCTGATTCTGATTTCCGCCGCTAACCGTGCTATATGAACTAGCGGTTACGTTTACACCACCGCCACATATAGCAGATCCATCACCGTTAGCGCTATTACTTGAACCCCCGCCAATCGTCGAAAAATTACCGCTTGCATTGTTCGCACTTCCTCCGGCGATAGTGGCGATTTGACCGGAAGCATCATTCCCTGATCCACCCCCGATAGCTGTTAAAATATTACTTGCATGATTAAATTCACCACCTGAGATGACAGAAGACATGCTATCAACTCTGTTTATCTGACCGCCTGAAATTGTCGAGTAATGAGCAAATACGCGATTAAAATTTCCCCCACCAATTGTAGAGTAATCTCCAGTAGCCGAATTTGCATTAGGAGCGTAATCGTTTCCACCACCACTAACAACAGAATAATTACCAAGTGCTTGATTATTTTTACCTGCAACAAATGCAGCGGTACCAGGATTGTCATTTCCAATTCCAAAATTACCTTTACCCATCGTAATAGATGGATTGCCAGTATTTGTAATTGCACCTGTCATTGTACCGCCGGTTAGATTTAAAAAAACTCCGCTCTTCACATTGATGGTTGCTGTTGGTCCGTTAGGGTCTGTAATGTCGAGTGTGTTGTTTGTATTCTGAACTCCCTGAATACCGGTTCCACCGCCGCCGCTGCCAGCGTTGATGATGATTGTATCGTTACTCGAAGTTATGGTTGCGCCACCTTGAGCCGCAAGGATGACGTTGTCGCGTTTGGCATTAATACTCCGAACAACTTGCGAGTTAATAATCTTATTACCCGTTATTACACTGTCGCCGATCTTGGATGTTGTTACCGCACCGTCAGAGATAGTAGATGCGAATCGTGCAGTATCAACTGACGTCTGTATCGGTGCGGAGCGCGCATATTGCGCGGTATCTGCTTTTAGTGAGTTAAGACTGTAGCCAATTGCTGAAAGTGGAATGCGTGGTGAAAGCTCCGGTTGACTTGCAATCTGGATGCTCAGCCAGTATTGCTTATCGAATTTCAACGTTGAACCAAAAAGAACTTGATCGCCGAGCACTGTAGTAAAAAGTCCCCGCTTGACCTCTAGAGTTTTTACTTCTGTCCATAACACGCTTCCACTTGATTCTGTATCATAGAGTCGGAACGTTATACTGTATGTTCCGTCCGGTTTTGGATTTCCCAAACTATCCGTCAGCACACCTTGATAAGATAACGTGCGAGGGATTTGGGAGAAGCTTAGCCAAGAGCAGAGAGCTAAGAGCAATGCTGTGAAAATTATTGTTTGTTTTTTCATAACCCACTCCTATGTATTTTTTGTTTGATAGATTTATTTTGTCATTTACTCATTTATTCATTTTATCATTGAGTTAATATTTTAATAATTTATTCCGCCTCAGGCGGATCATCTTATCAGTATTAATTTCTTCGTCTCCATAAATTGTCCTGCAATTAACCGATAGTAATAAACACCACTTGTAATACTCATAGCATCCCAAGTTGCTATGTATTCACCCGGCTGTTTGATCTCATCGACCAGTGTTGCCACTTTTTTTCCCGATATGTCATACACTTCTAAACTTACATGGATTACATCGCATATCGCATATCGCACATACGTTCTTGGATTGAACGGGTTGGGATAGTTTTGATAAAGTGCATGGGCTTTTGGTAGACCGTTATTATCATCCACCAAAGTTTTAACAAAAACATTTATCGTCCCGCTATCACAACCCGAAACGATATTCTGATTCGCCGAATTTCCGATAATTACATTTTTAAGCTCAATGGGATAAGTGCCTGTATCTGCGGTAAGATTGACATCAAATCTAACTACTTCTCCCGAATCGCCAAGAAACGGAGCTTGGGTAAGTGAGAAAGCTAAAATTCTCATATCGCCATTTGGAAGAATGCTTGCTAAGACAGAATGGCCCTGTCCTCGGGTACTTAATTCTACCGTTCCAGGTTGAAATACTATCATTTGAGGAAGTGCGACATCAAATTGAAATCCAACGAACTGTTCATTGTTAGTTACTCCAAATGATAAAGGTATTACAGAGTTTTGTTCTCCTGATGTAGAGATAACCTGTAAGCGATTCGGAATAAAAGCTGTTGCCGTGAGATCGATGTATGACGGATTTGCAACCACATCATTATGCAAGATTGTTAATCTCTTGGAATAATTTCCTTTAATTTCATTTTGAAACCGTAAACGAAGTTGAAATGATTCAGATGGAAATAGTGAAAATGGATACGACGTTTCGACATAGAAAGTGGAATCTCCTCCTGTTATATAATTTATTTTTAATGTATCGCTGCCGATGTTTGATATCTGTACTGTGGCAAGCGCGGTATCAAATATTGAGACATTACCAAAATTAATTGTGTTGCTTTCAAGTTGAATTCTCGGTGCGGCAATTTCTAGTGTTCCACCATAAGACGCTGAGACGGTGTTGATTCCTGCAGAATCTCCAATTAGCACGCCGCTCACGGGGATTGAATAAAAACCGCCCGTTCCCTCGACTTCGAAAGTCAGTTCGGCAATGTCACCATCACTGTCTGAAAAAATACTATTGGTTGGAGAGAAAGCAATGACTCTTAGTTTGTTGCCTGCAATCGTATCGGTAGAAATGATATGGTCGACTTTTCTTGTCGTAAGCTGTTGGGAGCCGGGAACAAACTTCATTACCGATGGAAGCGCGAGAGTAACCTCGAAAGCCACAAACGGTTCCATGTTATTAATCCTAATCCGCAATTGGACTGTATATCCGGAACGAGCGAAGGCGGAACCGACTCTGACTTCATTCACAGCATACGCATGGGCAAATGTATGAATGATTTGTAAAGTATCATCCGGATCGTTACTTGTAATTTGTAGTATCCCGGATTTGACTCCTTTAACAATTGGTTGAAAGCGAACCTCTCTCTGGATTGCTTCTCCCGCTCCTATTACTGTGAGGTTAGAATCCATAAAATAAATTTCAGGATGAGTGGAATGAATCCCTGATATAGAAAGCGGTTGGTTACCCTCGTTTGTAATGACAATTGTTCGGACAGAGGATTGCATTAACGGGACACTCCCAAAGTTGAGCGAATCAACATCCAATTTTATATCGGGAGCTAAAAGTATATACTGTCCCGATCGTGAACCGGTAAGAATATTGTTTTCTGAAGAATCTCCGAGAACTGGATTGACAAACGATAAACTGAACGTACCGGGCTTAGCGTTCGCAACTGCGTTAAAAGTCAATACGGTTCCGTTGTTTTCCAAAAAAGGACTGAGCGTTAAGGAATAACAAATTATTCTTAATGTGCTTTGATCCAATAAAGTTACAGCGAGCTGATGACCATTGCCTCTCGTTGTTAGTTGCGCAGAACCTGTTGTATATGTTAGAACATCAGGGAGCTTAACATCAAATTGGAACGCAACGAATGGTTGTGTATTGTCTATTTCTACTGAGAACTGAACAGACTGCCAAGGTCCCGATTGAACAGTGTCAATCCATATTGTGTTTTGTCCTGCGGCAGCAGATACCAGCAGGAGAAATAATATGATGATGTATTTAGTCATATTTATTATCACTCCATTATTGTCATGTTCGTGAAGACATTTGATATTATTTGATTAAGACAAGTTTCTTCACTTGCGTATATTTTGGAGTAACAAACCGGTAAAAATAAATTCCGCTTGCAACGGTGATGTCGGAATTATTCTTTCCTTCCCAATGAACTTCATATCTTCCCGCGTTTATTTCTCCGAGTTCAAACAACTTAACCTGTTGTCCCAGGATGTTATAAATATATATCTTCACTTCGCTGTGTTCAGGAAGTCCATATTGGATTATAGTTGAAGCGTTAAATGGATTAGGATAGTTTTGATGTAAATAAAATTCTCTAGGAATCAACGGTACACCGTTGTCAAAAACCGATGTCACAATGTTTTGACCAGCCGAATTAGATATGATTGCCTCACTAATAGATATACCTGAATGAATCCCTTGGAATGTTCCGAGCGTATTTTGACCGAAAGGAATAGCGGCGCCCGACATGCTAAATAAAATAAATGTTCTCGAAGAATCACCCTGCATACCGCTGACAACTTCAAAAGAGCCAAGAACACTATTGGGAATATACTGAAGTGCATCGACCCCTGACCCTCTAAGTTTGAACTGAATTCCCGCCACCGGAACATCCGTCGATAAATTAAGTTGGTCACCTGTAAGTTCGATTCTTGCATTTCCGGTTGAAGCGATTGCTGCGGTCTTTGCAGTACCGTCGAGTATTATATTGACAACGCCTATTACATCGAGAACGTTAACTAAGCTATCGTTGTTGATATCGGAAGCTTCTAATATAAATGGTTGAGGATTTTGACCGAGTATATAAGAGACAATCGACATGATGTCAAGAACATTTACAGAAAGGTCGCCGTTGGCATCGCCAGATGAAGCTTTGATCGGTGTGGCAACGATTGTTTTGGAATAATCGCTTTCTACCATATCAGTACCGAGAATTTTGTATTGGTAATGATACGTTGTCTCTGGTATAACCGCATAATCAATGTACGTCGTATCAGTTATAAGATCGGTGTTGATTCTTTCTAAAGAACTGTACGTGCTGTCGGTTAGATTGTAGTACCGATACATGTTATATCCTAACACATCATCCGTGGGTGCCTTGGGCCAATTGAGGATGACTTTACCGACATCGGCAGTTGCCAAAAACTCATTTGTCGCTGATCCGGCTGCATCAATAACGAACTTGAAGCGTGTATCCTCAATTGGAATCTCAAAATGATCCGTGTCCTTTGCGCCGGTGACGCGTACCGTATTGATTCCGTCTCCGGTTTCAAGATTCACAGTGTAATACCCATGCCATACAGTCGAATCGGAAGACCAACCAGTGCTATCTTCGACCAAGTGTTGGGTAAAAGGATCTCGAACTCCGAATGTTACAATCGGTGGGTACTTGGTATCCATTACACGGTTGAAATAAACATCGAATCGCACGGTTTCAATCCCTATGGGGTCGATAGTTTCTTCGTGAGGATTCTTTCCGTTGAGTAGAACTTGCCAAACGATTCCATGAGCAAGCGATGGCGGAACAGTTAGTGCGCTATCACCCAATATTACTGGCAAACCGTCATTCTCAAAGAAGTCAAAGATCAGAGACTCAATTTCATTTCTGTTCGTAGTTCCATAATATTGCGGTGGTGCGTGATAAGTTTCCCAGTTCGGCCAGCGAATCCCAAAAGATGGTCCTTTGTTATTGAAGATTATATTGTTTCTGTGTGTATAACTTGGTACATAAATTGACGATAATGCTGGCTCGCCATTACTATTGTTGTGTGCAATAATGTTATTTTCAAAAATTGAAGTATTATATAAACCATCCACATAACCATTGTTATCTACGAAATAACTTTTAGTTATCTCTAAGTCTCTAAAATATTGAAATAATGTACATGAATTATATCGGAAAATACAGTTTTCAAATTGTCCTGAAGAAATCGACCATCCTGCTCCAACACCAACTCCCTTTGCGAATTCAAAGATGCAATATTTTTGCTGGAAAGGTAGCGTGCCCATATTCTTTATTCCTTTCCAATATCCTGTACCGTTATTTGTAAATAATATCATCTTATCTGGAGTTCCTTCGGCTAATAGATATTTGTTTACAATGATTGAAGCATTCTCTGCTATATGGATTGCGCAACCAGGATCGATCATTAATGAATCTATAACAACACTGCTGGAGACGATATAAAAATTATCCTCCGTCAGATGCACACTGCCGATATAAACACCGGAAAGTTCTTGCCCCTTTTGTATCGTCATGCTGAAACTGCCCGTTTTCTTTACTCCACTATTTTTGCAACTGATTTCATAATTAAAACCAATCTGCCTGTTGTTCGCCAGATCGGATGCTATTTGTACCGTGAACGGATCTCCTTCACCTGTAGTCGAAGCGTATGTAGAGAGTCCATTAATAATAAAGCTCGTACTATCGGTGATAGTTGCAACAGAAGGATCTTCAAGTGGATTCAATCGTAACTTTGTCCAGACACTATCTGCATCTCCCCATGTATTCTGGACAGTCAGCCAGATTTGAATCGTTTCTCCTGCATCTGGACGACCATCCCTATCGCCTCCAGCCAATGTATCAATCAATGTATGACTTATGTATTGCAGATTTGGGGTAGGATGTTGATTCATCGAAGCGAAAATATCCAATGTGTTGCCTAAACCATTGATCAGATTTCCTAGCAAAAGTTCATTCGACATTCCAGGGTGGTTGCTTTTTAAAAGTGTTACTGCACCCGAAACCATTGGTGCTGCCATTGAAGTACCTGAAAGATATCCATATTGTCCATTCGGCAAAGTGTTATATATCGAAACACCTGGAGCTTTAAGCTCATAATTGTAGCCGAAGTTGTTGATTAACGAAATGGGTCCACTCGGATCGTAATTTGAAAAAGTTGCTCTCCAGCCGTACTTTTCGTCCCATGTAAGTTTTGTTGCTTCTACACCAATCACCCAACCATAACAGGCAGGAAACATTGGAGCAGCTTCGCGTCTGCGGACAGGATCGTATTCCACCGGATTATCATCATTCCCTGCTGCCGCAACAATGACCGCAGTAGAGTAGGCATTTTCCAATGCCGTTCTCAAGGTAATAGATTCTAAATAGGTTCCCAAGCTCAGATTGATAACTGTCGCACCGAGCCTGCGGGCGTAATCCACACCCTGAGCAACTGTGCTGGCGCTTCCATAACCAGTGCTTTGCAGAATTTTTACCGGTAGAATCATCGCACCCCAACTTACACCGGCAACACCAGTATTGTTGTCCGTTTGCGCGGCTGCAATCCCAGCCACATGTGTACCGTGGCTGTTGTCATCATTGGGATTGTTGTCGTTGTTTATAAAATCCCAACCTCGAATGTCATCGATATACCCGTTTCCATCATCATCTACACTGGGAACCCCATTATATTCCTGCCAATTAATCTTAATCTTTTGTATTAAATCCGGGTGATCCCAATCGACGCCGGTATCAAGTATGCCGATGATCTGTGCCGTATCACCCTTTGTTGTATCCCAGGCTGCCGGTGCATTAATAGCAGACAAGTATCCCTGTTGATTATAGAACGGATCGTTCGGTGTTGTTTCCAACACACTAAAAATGTAATCAGGCTCTGCGTAAATCACTCCGTCATGTTTAGATAGATCTTCAGCAACCGTTTTTGCATCATACCTTGGATCAAAATAAAAACGAAAGATATTATACAAACCTGTTGCCTCATGTTCTACACCGGAAAAACTTCGCACCTTTCTTATCTGTTCTCCACGTTTAGCTTGTTTAAATAATGTCTCTCCTATTTCTATGCCATATTTGCCAAATGTATTTTGGAGTTCAGCTATTGTGATCTTGTCTAATCGCCCTTCTTTACTGATTGGCATCTCCACACTATCTTTAAACTTAACTAACACAATTCCTTGTTCGTACTTCGTCTCGTATGGCGAATTGTTCGTAAAAAGCTGTGGCTGGCATATCGTCATAGTGCAACATGACATCATCATTAAAACAAGAGCCATTGTTTTCATAAATACTCCATAAAATATTTTATTTGTTGATTGTTAATTTGATACTATTTCATCAGTAAGAGTTTCTTGGTTTCTATATGATCACTTGTCTGAAGACGATAGAAGTAAACGCCATTAGAATGGGAGGAGGCGTTGAACTCAACTTCATATCTTCCAATCTTTTTATCTTCATTTACCAATGTTGCAACTTCTTGCCCGATCACGTTGTATACTTTTAGAGTAACAAATAAAGCTTTCGGTGTATGATACTCGATCGATGTTATCAGATTGAATGGATTTGGGTAATTTTGATCCAACCGAAACTTTGTTGGTAATATTTGTACTTCTCTAGCATCGACTATAGGGCTTCGATACCGAAACACACCACTTCCAAGCGTCGAAATAAATACATCGCGATGATCTGATGGGTTGATTTCGATACTTGAAATGCCTTTTGTACCTTTAGGTGCAGGAATATTTTGCCATGTTGTTCCACCATCAGTTGATTCGAAGAAGCCAAGACTATCCGGCACAGCAATGCCGCCTGCGTAAATGTGGTTTGGGAATGGTTGGTCGACAGCCAAACCTCTTAAATAAAATGATGTGTTTGTCAATCCTGTGCGTTCCCAATTAAGCCCTCCATCTGTAGTTTTTATCACCACGCCCTCCATACCTGCGTACACTATATTGGAATCGGAGGGATCGAATGCTATAGAGTTGCAGGCATTATCGCCGGCGAGATTAGGATACATCATCATCCATGTGTCTCCGATATCAGTTGATTTTGCTATGAAGGGCCAAAATATGTTTGTTTCACCACCGATCCAAATTTCATATGTTGGTGAAACTCGAACAACGTTAATCACTGCGCCTTCAAACACCTTTTCCCAGAAATCCGTTTTCTTTCTAAAGACTTTTCCCGAGCCGCTCGCGAAAGTTTCCCCACAAACTTGTGGAGTTGGGATGCCATCAATAGATCTAATCTCCCATGTATTTTCATGAATCATACCACTGTCGGTTTTATTCCATGTTTGATTGAACCAACAGTAAACAAGTGTTGAATCACCTTCAACTCGATCAGGTTCAACCCCAACCGTCACAGCAAATCCAAGCGGTCCAACTTGATGAGGATAAACAGTTCGAATAGTTTTCCCTTCTAGCCCAAGCGGTGTCCATATTGTATCAGGCAGAGAACAATTGAATATCCCATAATTATCAGTGGAGGCGTAAAGTATATTTCCATAAAACCGTAGATCCGTAACTATCATCTGATCCAGGCCAAATAACTTTAACTGTGTTACTCCACTTTGAGTAATCAGAAGGATAAGCAGAATTGTTAAAATAATCTTTTTCATAGGTCATTACTCCTAGATTATTTTGAAAAACTATTTGAGAAGTACGAATTTCTTTGTCAAGATATAATCACCTGCAATCAATCTGTAGTAATAAACACTGCTTGCGAGCTGAGTTCCATCTATTTTCAAATCATATCTTCCCGCAACTTTCTCCTCATCCAACACAGACATCACTTCCTGTCCAACCATGTTGTACACCTTTAGTGTAACATGTGATTCTTTTGGTAGCTCGAAGTGGATTGTTGTGCTTGGATTGAATGGGTTAGGATAGTTTTGCAATAATGAATAATTTGTGAATTCATCCATCCCTGATGTGTTTACGCCTACACAACCACCGCAGTGGCTTTGGTAAAATCGTTCTGTAATTAGTGGAGAAAAAGTATTTCCAATATCGAAGCTCGTCGAACCGATAAATATAGTATTGTCTTTCGGATAATTGAATTTTGAAAGGTACGCACGAAACACTTCCACCGTATAATGACCAACACCTAAACCTATTAATTGGAGTTGAAGATCAAACTTACATATACAATTTGCAATTGGTCCTAATGTATCTGTCTCGGTTAGAACGATGACGTTGCTGTCGAGCATTACGATGGAGTGAGTAAATATGGAGGCACAGTTTTCCTCAATATCCATGTTCCAAATCGTAACAGTATCCCCGGAAACAGTGGCGAAGACAGAATCTTGCTGAGCAATTCCGAGATATGTCGCAAGTAGGATAGTAATAAATATCAGTTTCGTTCTCATAGAATCTCCTCACTAAATTAGTATATATGAATAAAGCACAGATAGAATTATCTAACTGTGCTTTATTGAGATAATAAGCTCACTCTTAAAAAGAAAAAGCCAATTGTATCTTTATTTTTTGTTCTCATAAATATTTAAATGAAAATTTCTTCATGAATGGTAAGAACTGCCCGCATTGCTCGTTAAAATTCTATCTCCAGGGACGGGTGCTTATGATGCTGAAATATAAGATTCGTAACCGTCAAAATCAATGAAGATAAGTGACGGCTTTATCTTGGATAGAAAATTAATGGAAGGAAGGTGCAGAGATATATCTACACATGTGATTATGGCGTATTTGTTAGTTATTCGCCATGTTTTCGGGGTGCATATTCAACTTCAGATTTGATCAATGTAGTATATGGTCCATCCCAACTTCTATTGAATATACCCCGAAGTTGTTTAGTGATACTCCTATCTTTTATTACGATTCCAAGGTTTCGGCAGTTATAAAAATAACTTTTTTCCCAGTTGCTTGTACCAATCCAGCAAGATGAACTATCGATGACAAGATACTTGCTGTGTTCAACACGTGCGAAAGAAACATAACCACCCGACCATTCAGGGATCGCGCTGAATTTAACTTCAATGTTTGGAATGCACGTTAGACTTTTAAGATGTTCGATGGCTGGATGATCGATCGACCAATCTGATACGATCATACTGACTTTGACACCGCGGATTGCGGCGCGTCGGAGTGCGTTATCGAGTGTCGGGTAGAGTATTTTACCTCTGGCGATAGGGGAATAAGTTAGGAACTGGCAATAGATATCATTCTTTGCTTCGTCAATTAGGTGTAAAATCCAATCTTCATCCCACATGGTTGTGTCAAAGCATAATTCTTTCGGACTTACAGTGGGGAAGAGAGAGATGGAATCGTTATCACTCTTCTTTATGAGAATAGGGATTTGGTAATTCTTCCTGGCTATGCTTTCCTCTATGTTAGCAGGATCGTTCTGCTCTGCGAGTTTCCAATCTAGATCGAAAATATCTTTATAGATTTTAACGATCTCTTTGTTTTTTAGGTGTAGCCCTATCTCGTGGATGTGTTTGAGTGCGCGCCAATCGAAGTTCTGGCTGCCGAGGAATATTTCTTCGTCATCTGTAATAAAATATTTTGCATGTTGTATCCCTCCGGCAAGTTTACCGAAATCTATTATTCTAACCGATACATTTTTTTGTTTACCGAACATATCGACGGTTTCAGGATATGTCTTGTACATTTTGGAGTCAACAATAATTCTAACTCTAACTCCTCGAACAGCGGCTGATAGTATTGCATTAATAATAACTTCCAGAGGTTCTCCCTTTTGATCCGAAATATAGAATTGCTCAATATCAAGAGATGTTTTCGCATTGTCGATCATCTCGGTCCAAACCTCTGTAGTATTTCGTATATCGGAATTATCGAGATTCGTTTCTATGGGTATGCTTTCAACAAGCTCTAACTTGAGCGTGTCGGATGTTTGGTATAATCCGGAAACACTAAATAATAATAGAAGGGAGAAGAGAGTAATATATTTCATCAGACATCTTTCAGAATAATAGATGAATAGTAAATTGAACAGGATCAATATACCTGTGGTAAAATCAAAAATCAAATGACTGATTGGATTTTCCTCCGGATTTTTACTAACTTCTTTCGACGTAGACAGCTTCAGAAGTATTATATGGTTGATTTATGAATATTATCATGACAAAAAACAAGCTTGAGTATCTCATCGGAGGTATGATCGCAGTATGTGCGTTTGTAATTTATTGTTTGACATTATGTCCGACTGTCAACTTTATTGATAGCGGTGAGCTGGCAACAGTTGCCGCAACATTGGGTATTGCACATCCTACAGGTTATCCGCTTTTCACCTTATTTGGGTGGATATTTGCTCATTTACCCCTCGGATTACGAACGATTATTCAATTGAATTTAATGTCTGCTTTTTTTTGTTCATTGGGGTTGTTCTTTTTTTTTAGATTATCGGTCTTTCTCATAGGTGAGTTTCTGGCAACTAAAGATCGAATCGAAACAAAAAATACATGGCAGGTTTTTATCGGAGCAGCATTTGGAACATTAACGCTCGCTTTTTCCAAAACATATTGGTCGCAGGCATTATCAATCGAGGTTTATTCATTACATGTTTGTTTTGTGTCTATTTTGCTTCTTTTATTGACAAAAGGTGTTCAAGTTGAAGTCTTGTCTAAGAATATCAATAAAGTAAAAGTCGCTACATCTTTATGGCACATGATTGCATTCGTACTTGGTTTGTCTTTTACGAACCATCTTACAACCATCTTATTAGCGCCGGCGTTTCTGTATTTGTTTTTTTACGCCCACGGTTTTCGAAAGAGTGCCTGGAAGAAAATATTATGGATGGTCTTTCTTTTTATTCTCGGATTGTCAGTTTATCTTTATTTACCACTCAGAGCCGCACAGCATCCGTTAATGAATTGGGGGAATCCAATAGATGTCGAGAAATTTCTCTGGCACTTTAGCGGCAAAGTGTATAGAGTATGGATATTCTCATCAGCGGAAAACGCAGTAAAACAGTTCGATTACTTTTTAAACACAATTGGGGGTGAATTTGTGTACTATCCATTAGTTATAGCTTTGCTTGGAATAGGTTATCTGATAAAAAATCGGAGAACAGTACTTATATTTACTGCATTACTATTTATAGGCTGTGTTCTCTACTCGATCAACTATGATATCCACGATATTGATTCATATTTTCTTCTTGCCTATATAACAATAGCAATATGGGCTGGTATTGGAAGTTACGCTATCATCGCGGGAGTCAAAAAACTGGAGTGGAAGCGGATTGCGGCAGTTCTATTATTGCTTTCCGGTCTTATAATTATGTTTATTAACTATAATCGGGTCGATCAAAGTGATAATTATTTGGTTGAAGATTACTCGATGGATATGTTGCGATCAGTAGACAAAGATGGAATTATCATATCATATCAATGGGATTATTTTGTATCAGCGGCTTATTATCTCCAGCTAATTGAAAACCGGAGACCGGATGTTGTGGTTATCGACAAGGAACTATTGCGAAGGTCATGGTACTATAATCAACTAGGCGATAGTCATCCAGATATATTTAAGAATTCAAAAAAAGAGATCGCCAATTTTCTGCATGAACTTTATCCATTTGAACATGATCAACCCTTCAATTCGAACGTGATAGAATATCGCTATGCACAATTGATCAGGAGTATCGTCGATAACAATTATTCAACTCATCCGATCTATATCACACAAGAAATTGAAGACCGGTATACCTTGGGGTATACAAGAGTACCATCGGGTCTTACATTTCGTTTATATATGGACACTAGCGCGCATAAGACCTCAAGACAGATATTCAATTTTCGAGATCCTTCAAGTCACAATATATATACAAATGGCATAAGGTCTCTTTATGCACAGGCATATCTGAACAATGCAATATATTTGAATATGATAGGAGAAAAAGAGATGGCATTATACTATTTGGATCACGCGATTCAAATCCAACCACATTTACAATCGGCGCTGTCAATGAAGACACAGTTGGAAAAATGAAATGAATATCAAGTTGAAAAAATTACTTCAATGGCACAAAAATTGTTTGACTTTTAACAAAAAAACATTATATTTATAAGCTTGATAAATTTACAAGTTTACAATCGCACAACAATTATCGATATTTTAGTAAAAACCCTCAATGAATAGGCTATTAAGGGTTTTTATTTTTATTGGGTTGACATATTTTAGATTAATTCGATGAACCCTATCTTAATATTTATGGTAGTCGAATAACACTTCTGATTAAATGCTCCTTTATCGATAGGTTTGGTAAATAAATACTGATAATACTAATTGATGTAAAGATCGCTGGCGTAGCTCAGCTGGTAGAGCAGCTGATTTGTAATCAGCAGGTCGTTGGTTCAAATCCGACCGCCAGCTCAGATGAGGTATAATTATTTTTGGTAGTAATTTGTTTTACGAGATGAATTGATAACGCAAATTCATATCGGGCAGGTAGCAAAGTGGTCAACTGCAACAGACTGTAAATCTGTCGGCTCCGGCCTTCGGAGGTTCAAATCCTCCCCTGCCCACGGAGTTGAAGATAGAATGATAATAAGTCTTTGCGGGAGTAACTCAGTTGGTAGAGTCACAGCCTTCCAAGCTGTTGGTCGCGGGTCCGAGTCCCGTCTCCCGCTCTAATCAACATTGTGCACTGCTTGCGTAGCTCAGTTGGTAGAGCACATCCTTGGTAAGGATGAGGTCATCGGTTCAATCCCGATCGCAAGCTCGGTAAATAACAAATATTTTAGGAGTGTACAGAATGCGTGATATAATAACATTAGAATGTACTGAGTGTAAACGTCGTAATTACACAACGACGAAAAATAAGAAAAAACAATCTGGCAGAGTCGAATATAAAAAATTCTGCCCGTGGTGTAATAAACATACGCAGCATAAAGAGACAAAGTGAGTAGCTCATACGTCAGTAGCTCAATTGGCTAGAGCAGCGGTCTCCAAAACCGCAGGTTGGGGGTTCGACTCCCTCCTGACGTGCTGATTGAGTAGACCATTTAGATCTTAAAGGGAATAATATGAAAGAAAAAATAATCGCATTTCTCACTGATACAGTGAAAGAAATGAAAAAAGTTACTTGGCCCAGTCGCGCTGAACTTCAAGAATCGACTGTCATCGTTTTGGTAGTTTGCGGTGTGATTGCAAGCTTTGTTTTCGGTGTTGACTGGGTAGTCAGCAACCTTATGAAGGTAATTCTCTAAGGGCATGAAAGTGAAAGAACTGACAACTCAGAAACGGTGGTACGCAGTACGTACATATTCCGGACATGAAAACAAGGTTAAAGCTCATCTGGAAAATGAAATCAAGCTTTTGAATCTCGATGAGATGGTATCTCAGGTTTTGGTTCCATCGGAAAAAATTTTCGAGATTAAGGAAGGAAAGAAAAAAAGTAAAACTAAAACTTTCTTCCCAGGTTATATTTTGGTTGAGGCTATTCTGGACAAAACAACCAAACACCTTATTCTGACTTCACCTTCGGTTATAAGTTTTGTCGGTCCGCGTGGCGAACCTGCCGCGCTTCATACCGATGAAGTGAAAAGACTCATCGGCAGGATGGAAGAACGAAAAGATGTTGAGGTACTGGCAGTTCCATTCCATTTAGGTGAACCGGTCAAGGTTATCGATGGTCCGTTTAATAACTTCACCGGCATCGTTCAAGATGTCAATGAAGAAAAAATGAAATTAAAAGTGATGGTCAGTATTTTCGGACGGAAAACGCCCGTTGAACTGGATTTCAATCAAGTAGAAATCGAAAAATAATTATCATATAATTTGGATATAGTATTATGAAAAAAATTGTAGGGTTCATAAAATTACAGATACCCGCCGGACAGGCAACTCCTGCACCACCTATAGGACCTGCTCTCGGTCAAAAGGGCGTCAATATCATGGAGTTCTGTAAGCAATTCAACTCGAGAACTCAGGATAAACAGGGTTTGATTATTCCCGTTGTTATTACGGTGTTTTCAGATAAGTCTTTTACGTTTATTACAAAAACTCCGCCTGCCTCGGTTTTACTTGCGAAGGCTGCTAAAGTTGAAAAAGGTTCGGGTGAACCGAATCGGACAAAAGTTGGTAAAGTTACTAAACAACAAGTCCGCGAAATTGCTGAAGCAAAAATGCCGGACCTGAATGCAAACGACGTTGAAGCTGCGATGGCTATGGTGGCTGGAACAGCTCGTAGTATGGGTATAACTGTAGAAGATTAAATATTAACCGGTGGAAGTTCCGGTTTCAGACTGTAAAGCAAATCGGAACGCTTGTACCACAAAATAAGGAACAAAAAATGAAACGCAGTAAACGATATAAAGCAGTTGTTAAAAAAGTTGATTCCAAGAAAATGTATTCCATCGAGGATGCAGTTTCCGTGGTTAAAGAGATGGCATCAGCGAAGTTTGCCGAAGCGGTTGATATTGCAGTCCGCTTAGGTGTTGACCCAAAGAAAGCCGATCAGGCGATACGAGGTACGGTAGCGCTTCCTCACGGGATTGGCAAAGAGGTTAAGGTCCTTGTAATTGCAAAACCACCAAAAGATGAAGAAGCAAGGGTTGCTGGAGCCGATTACTTTGGATTTCAGGATTACCTTCTAAAAATCCAGCAAGGCTGGGCTGATGTGGATGTTATAATTGCAACACCGGATGTAATGGGTGATTTGGGAAAACTTGGTAAAGTTCTTGGTCCACGCGGACTTATGCCCAATCCTAAAAGCGGAACAGTTACGCTGGATATCGCAAAAGCCGTAAAGGAAGTTAAAGCAGGTAAAATTGAATTCCGTGTAGATAAAGCTGGAATTCTCCACGCTACAATAGGTAAAGCCAATTTTGAGAATCAAAAATTAATCGAAAATGTCAATGCATTTTTAAGTACTGTTGTCCGCCTAAAACCAGCTACAGCAAAAGGACAATATATCAAGAGTATTGCAATATCGAGCACGATGGGACCCGGCGTCCACGTCGATAAAAATGTTATTGCTGCTCATTAAATTTAGAAATTACGCACTAAATAAATAAATATCATCTGCCCCGTTATTGTGGGGGCTTCTCAGATGATGAATATTAAATAACGAGGAAATCATGAAACGTTCTGAAAAAGAACAGATCATTGCAGAGGTGAAGGAAAAGATCGAGCGCGCGAAGGGAATGTATTTCGCCGACTTCACCGGAATTACGGTAGAACAGGTAACTGATCTTCGCCGTGAATTCCGAAAAGTGAACGTCGATTATCGTGTTGTGAAAAATACCCTCGTACGAAAAGCGCTAGAAAGTGTTACGGGGTACGATAAGGTGATTGAGAAACTTGTCGGTCATACCGCAATAGCTTTCAGCTACGATGATCCGGTTGCACCTGCAAAGATCATGAAGAAGTTTCGCGACAAGCATGAGAAATTGAAGGTTAAAGTATGTGTTCTCGAAAATCAAGTATTCGACGGAACTCATCTTAACGATATCGCAAAATTACCTTCACGATCCGAATTAATCGCAGGTATAATCGGAAGCATACAAGCTCCGATCTCCGGTGTTGTCGGCGCGATCAATGCGGTTGCGCGTGATCTTGTCAGTGTCATCGATGCAATAGAAAAGAAAAAAGCAGCATAATATTATATCATTTGAAAAAGGAGATTACACATGTCAGTAGTTCAAGAAATAGTAGAAAAAATTGAAAAACTTACCCTTCTCGAGGCATCCGAATTGAAAAAAGCCCTCGAAGAAAAATTTGGCGTCACTGCGGCAGTTCCCATGATGATGGGTGCAATGCCGGCAGGAGGAGCGGCACCGGCGGTTGTGGAAGCACAAACTGAATTCACCGTAGTATTGAAAGCCGCGGGCGCTCAGAAGATCAACGTTATTAAAGTTGTTCGTGCCGCAACCGGTCTTGGTCTTAAAGAAGCAAAAGACCTTGTCGATGGCGCACCGAAGAATGTAAAAGAAAATGTGAGTAAAGACGAAGCCGACAAGCTCAAGAAAGAACTCGAAGAAGCCGGCGCAACAGTTGAGATGAAGTAAACTGAGAATATACAAGTCAATATTCTGTACTCATATACGACTAAGACGGTAGTTTACACCGGTAACCATTAGAAATATTGGTTATCGGTGTGCTATTTTTTTGAAAACTGTTTTTGGTTGTCGATTAACTAATAAAAACATTTGTTTCACTTGAGGTGACACCCTTGAAAAATCAGAATCATCAATCGAATGGAAGAATTTCGTTCTCGAAGATTCCGCAGATCATCGAGTATCCGGATCTTCTTAACGTTCAATTGGAATCATGGGAAAATTTTCTGCAAGCCACAGTGCCCCCGGAAAAGCGTTTGGTCAAAGGATTGCAGCAAATATTCCTTTTGAGTTTTCCGATTACCGATGCTCGTGAAAATTATTTTCTCGAATTCATCGAGTATTATGTGGAAAAACCGAAATACTCTGTAATCGAATGTCAGGAACGTGGATTAACATATGCCGTTCCGTTGAAAGCGAAACTTCGGTTATCAACAAAAGCTGAGGATGGCAAGAGCTATGTTGATACGATGGAGCAGGAAGTATATCTTGGCAATCTTCCGATGATGACGCACCGGGGTACCTACATCATTAACGGTGCCGAACGTGTCGTTGTGAGCCAGCTCCACCGGTCGCCTGGTGTTTTCTTCGATGAATCAGTTCATCCGAACGGCATGTCGATTTACTCGGCGCGTATAATTCCGTTCCGAGGTTCGTGGGTGGAATTTACTACCGACATCAGCAATGTAATGTATGTATACATCGATAGAAAGAAAAAATTCCCCGTTACAACATTGCTTCGTGCAATAGGATATTCATCGGATGATGAAATTTTACATCTCTTCAACCTTGTTGAAGAAGTCGATCCTCATAAAGTGAATTTAAAAGATTATCAGGGACGGATAGTTTGTAGTGATGTTGTAGATAAAAAGACAGGTGAGATTTTCATCAATAAAGATTCGATCTTTACTGAGGAGATGATCAAGAAAGTCAAAAAATCGGAGATAAAGAAAATTCGTTTTTTGCGTTATGAAGGTATCGGTGAAAGCTCGGTCATCGCAAATACTATTCTGAAAGATACTTCGCGAACTGATGAGGAAGCGCTGAACGCAATTTACACACAGTTGCGTTCCGGCGAGGCGCCCGATCTCGATACTGCGCGAAATCTCTTCGAGAAACTCTTTTTCAACGAAAAGCGTTATGATCTCGGTAATGTCGGCAGGTATCGTATGAACGCCAAACTCAATTTGAAGATACCGTATTCGACGACCACACTGACAAAAGATGACATAATTGCTATTATCAACTTTCTCATCGATCTACAGCAGGGAAGAAGAACTGTCGATGATATCGATCATCTTGGCAATCGCCGTGTCCGGACAGTAGGTGAGCAAATCGGACAGCAGTTTAATATCGGTCTTGCCCGTATGGCTCGCACTATCCGTGAACGTCTGAGTATGCGTGATCAGGAAAAAATTACTCCACAAGATTTGGTTAATGCCCGAACGATTACCAGTGTAATCAATGCATTCTTTGGAACAAATCAATTATCCCAATTCATGGATCAAACGAACCCGCTTGCCGAAATAACACACAAGCGGCGTATGTCTGCACTTGGTCCCGGCGGATTGACACGCGAGAGAGCAGGATTCGAAGTCCGAGACGTTCATTATACACATTACGGACGTTTGTGTCCGATCGAAACACCGGAAGGTCCGAATATCGGTTTGATCTCATCGCTCTGCCTCCATTCACGAGTGAATGAATTCGGTTTCATCGAGACTCCGTACCGTAAAGTGAAAAATGGAAAAGCGACAAACGATATCGAATACATGACGGCGGAAAAGGAAGATATCTATACAATCGCACAGACCAACACCGAAGTTGATGAAGACGGGAAATTTCATACTGAACGCATCAAAGCCAGATTGCAAAGCGATTATCCGCTTGCGAAGCCGGAAGAAGTACAGTATCTGGATGTCGCGCCGAACCAAATTGTAAGTGCGGCGGCGGCGCTGATTCCATTCCTTGAACACGATGACGCTAATCGTGCGCTCATGGGATCGAACATGCAACGCCAGGCAGTCCCGCTACTTAGGCCCGAAGCGCCTTTGGTTGGCACCGGTTTGGAAAGGAAGGTCGCCTATGACGCGCGAACGATGATCACTTCCGAGCGTAACGGAATCGTCGAGTATGTAGATTCAAATTCCATCATTGTGAATTATGATGTCGATGAGGCAAGCGTTGAATCACTTACAAGTTTTGAAGATAAAAAACGAGTTGAGTATCGACTAATAAAATTCTTCAGAACCAATCAAGATACTTCAATTAATCAGCGAGCTGTTGTAAAACCTGGGCAGAAGGTCAAGAAAGGCGATATTCTTGCCGATGGTTGTGCAACGGATGGCGGTGAACTGGCTCTTGGCAGAAACATATTGGTTGCCTTCATGCCGTGGCGCGGGTACAATTTTGAAGACGCAATAGTTCTGAATGAACGATTAGTCTCTGAAGATATTTTCACATCGCTTCACATCGAAGAATTCGACTTGCAGGTTCGCGATACGAAACGCGGCGAGGAAGAATTGACGCGTGAAATACCGAACGTAAGTGAAGATGCTGTGAAAGATTTAGATGAGAACGGCGTTATTCGTGTTGGAGCCGAAGTTGTTGAAGGAGATATTCTCATTGGTAAAATCACGCCCAAGGGTGAAACGGAATCTACTCCGGAAGAAAAATTGCTCAAAGCAATTTTTGGCGAGAAAGCCGGTGATGTAAAGGATGCATCGTTAAAAGCTCCGCCCGGTATGAAGGGTATCGTCATTGCTACGAAATTATTCAGCCGGAAGAAAAAAGACGCCGAATCGAAAAAAGAAGATAAACGTCTCGGTGAGCATCTCGATCGCGCAGAAAAGAAAGCATTAGAAGATTGTTTCGTATCCTTAACTAAGAAACTTGGCTTATTGCTTGAAGGCGAAAAAACTCTGAGTATCCGGGATATGAATGGGGATGTTATTATCCGCGGCGGAACCCAGATTAAAAAAGAATCATTTGTAGATATGGAAAAGCTTGAAAAGCTCGATTACAAATCAGAGTGGGTAGAGGATAAGAAGAAAAATTTGTTAGTCACCAAAATCTATGAAGGATTCTTTCAGAAACAGAATGACATCGTTGAATATTACAAGCATGAAAAGACAAAAATAATGCTCGGTGATGAACTTCCCTCCGGTATTGTTCAACTGGCGAAAGTTTATGTTGCCAAGAAGCGCAAACTATCGGTAGGCGATAAAATGGCAGGCAGACACGGAAACAAAGGCGTGGTTGCTAAGGTCGTTCCACAGGAAGATATGCCGTTTATGACTGATGGCACACCGGTAGATATGGTGCTCAATCCGCTCGGCGTTCCTTCGCGTATGAACCTGGGCCAATTGTTTGAAACTGCACTCGGCTGGGCTGGCAAGAAACTTGGAACAAAATATTCATCCCCAATCTTTGATGGTGCAACATGGGAAGACGTCCAGGTTGAACTGGAAAAAGCAGGGTTGAATACAAACTCTAAAGCGTTGTTGGTCGATGGCCGTACCGGTGAACCTTTCGATCAGGAAGTAAGCGTTGGATTTATCTATATGATGAAGCTCTCGCACTTGGTTGACGATAAGATTCACGCCCGATCGATCGGTCCATACTCACTTATTACACAACAGCCGCTTGGCGGCAAAGCCCAATTCGGCGGTCAGCGTTTCGGAGAGATGGAAGTATGGGCACTTGAAGCATACGGTGCGGCGAATACGCTTCAGGAGATATTGACGGTAAAGAGCGATGACGTATACGGACGTGCGAAACTTTACGAGGCGATCGTTAAAGGAGACAATTTACCGGAACCGAACGTTCCTGAATCGTTTAACGTACTTGTTCGTGAATTAATGGGATTAGGTTTAGATATTAAGATTGAATAAAAGAGAATGGAGATATCATGGCATTCACATCACATGAAAATCTGTTAAAGAAGAATTTCGGTAAAATTACTATTACGCTTGCCTCGTCAGATTTAATTCTGTCGAGATCGCATGGTGAAGTAACCAAACCCGAGACGGTCAATTATAGATCGTTCCGTCCGGAAAAGGATGGATTGTTCTGTGAGAAAATTTTCGGTCCTGTACGGGATTGGGAATGTCACTGTGGTAAGTATAAACGCATTCGGTATAAAGGTATTATCTGCGACCGATGCGGTGTCGAGGTAACTCAGAAGAGTGTTCGCCGAGAACGGATGGGACACATCTCACTCGCTGTTCCGATTGTACATATTTGGTATTTCCGGTCTGCCCCGTCAAAAATTGGCAATATTCTCGGTTTAAGTGGAAAAGATTTGGAGAGGGTAATCTATTACGAGTCGTACGTTGTAATACAACCGGGTCCTACCGGATTGCAGAAAATGGATTTGCTTTCTGAGGAACAATATTACGATGTGTTAGCATCGTTGCCGGAGAAAAACCAGCATCTTGAAGATAGCGATGAAAAGAAGTTCATAGCAAAAATTGGTGGAGACGCAATCAAAGACCTTCTTAAAAGGGTACAGATCGAATCAATTGCCGTCCAACTGCGCGCCGATGTTAAGACTGAACCTTCTCTTCAGAAGAAACAAGAGATGCTAAAACGTCTCTCGGTAATTGAGGCATTCCGTGAGAGAGAAGAAAGACCTATTAACAAACCGGAGTGGATGGTACTCGATGTTGTTCCGGTGATCCCGCCGGAATTACGTCCTCTTGTTCCACTCGAAGGTGGTCGATTTGCAACCTCGGACTTGAATGATCTGTACAGAAGGGTCATCATCCGAAATAATCGTTTGAAAAGATTAATCGAGATCAAAGCCCCCGAAGTAATTTTGCGTAATGAAAAACGAATGTTGCAGGAAGCTGTCGATTCGTTATTCGATAATTCTCGTCGCGCTAATGCTGTTCGGTCCGATAATAACCGCGCTTTAAAATCACTTTCAGATATGCTGAAAGGAAAACAGGGACGCTTCCGACAAAATCTGCTCGGCAAACGAGTCGATTATTCAGGACGATCAGTCATCGTCGTTGGACCGGAACTCAAACTGCACGAATGTGGCTTGCCTAAAGATATGGCTGTCGAGTTGTTCAAGCCTTTTATTATTCGTAAACTCATCGAGCGTGGTCTCGTAAAGACTGTAAAAAGCGCAAAGAAAATGGTTGATAAAAAGGGACAGGAAGTTTGGGAAATCCTCGAGAACATAATAGATGGTCATCCGGTACTTCTTAATCGTGCCCCAACATTACATAGGCTTGGCATCCAGGCATTTCAGCCAGTATTAGTAGAAGGCAAAGCTATTCAGATTCATCCAATGGTCTGTACAGCATTCAACGCCGATTTCGATGGTGACCAGATGGCTGTTCACGTTCCACTGTCTTATGATGCGCAACTTGAAGCGCGTATACTGATGCTTTCGAGTCATAATATTCTTTCGCCTTCTAATGGTTCACCCATCGTACATCCCACTCAGGATCAGGTTTTAGGTTTATACTATCTGACTAAATCTCGGGCAGGTGATACAGGGGAAGGAAAAATGTTTTCATCGCAGGATGAAGTGATCATTGCTCATAATGCCGGGAAAATTGGGTTACACACACGGATAAAAGTAAAAATTAATAATTCACTTGTCGATACGACAACTGGTAGAGTCATGTTTAATCAAATTGTTCCCAGTGAACTCGGTTTCATAAACGAGTTGCTTAATAAAAAACGATTAATCCAAATAATACTGACAGCTTTCCGAACCTGCGGAAATCTTCGGACTGCAGAGTTCCTTGATAATTTAAAAGAACTGGGTTTCAGATATGCAACAAAAAGCGGTCTGTCGGTTAGTATCGGTGACGTTATTATTCCCAAAGAAAAAGATGATATTATCACAAAAGCTTTAAAAGACGTCGATAATGTACAGAATCAATATTACAGGGGATTTATTACAAACGGCGAAAGATACAATAAAGTAATCGATATCTGGACAAGAACGACTAACAAAGTTGCAGAACGTCTATTCGATGCGCTCCAGCATGATCGTGAAGGATTCAATTCTTTATATATGATGGTGGATTCCGGTGCAAGAGGATCGAAGGAGCAAGTACGACAACTTGCAGGTATGCGCGGATTGATGGCGAAACCGCAAAAGAGTATGTCGGGTGCAACAGGTGAATTGATCGAGAACCCGATCATCGCGAATTTCCGTGAGGGTTTGTCAATCCTCGAATATTTCATCTCAACCCACGGTGCACGAAAAGGTCTTGCTGATACAGCTCTGAAAACTGCCGATGCCGGATATCTAACGCGTCGATTGGTCGATGTTGCACAAGATGCAATAGTCTCAGTCAATGATTGCGGTACTATCCGTGGTGTAATCACCGGTGCGTTGAAAGAGGGAGAGGATGTTAAAGAACCTTTAGCAGAAAGAATTTCAGGTCGTGTTGCTGTTCACGATGTCATAGACCCGCTCACAAAAATTGTCATTGTGAAGGGCGGAGAAGAAATCGATGAGAAAAAAGCAATTGCAATTGCCGAAACATCCATCGAAACCGTAGAAATACGGTCTGTTCTCGCGTGTGAGGCAAAGCGTGGTATTTGTGCCAAGTGCTATGGAAGAAATCTTACAACATCGAAGATTGTTGAACCCGGTGAGCCGGTAGGGATTATTGCGGCACAATCCATTGGTGAGCCTGGTACTCAATTGACGTTGAGAACATTCCATACAGGTGGAACGGCAAGCTTGATTGCTACTCAATCTCAAATTGTTTCAAAATTTGATGGTAAAGTAAAATACGATGGAATTAAATTTCTCAAGCAGATAGATGCGGACGGTAAACTTATAGTTTTGGGACGCAGTGGAATAATACATATTGTCGACTCGGATAATCGTGTGTTAACCAAATATGATGTTCCTTACGGAGCGACTCTTCTTGTTGCCGATGGAACCTCAGTCCGGAAAGGTGAAATAATTTATGAGTGGGATCCTTATAATGCTGTTATTATTTCTGAGCATCCCGGCATAGTTAAATATCAGGACTTGAAAGAGAACGTAACGTATCGTGAAGAACCTGATGAACAAACAGGACACATACAAAAAGTTGTAATAGATACACGAGATCGATCATTGAGTCCGTCGCTTCTTGTTACGAACGAAGAAGGACAAACGATTGGCAGTTATATAATCCCAACAAGATCGCACCTTGGAGTCAATGATGGTGAGAGTGTCCAGGCTGGAACGGTACTGGTAAAGATACCGCGAGACAGTGGTAAGACGAGAGATATTACCGGTGGTCTGCCGCGGGTGACCGAATTATTCGAAGCTCGCAGTCCAGCCGATCCCGCTATCGTTTCTGAAATTGATGGTGTCGTGAGATTTGGTCTACAAAAAAGAGGATCGCGAGAGATCATCGTTAAAAGTCATGACGGTATGGATGAACGGCACTATATGATACCATTGGGAAAACACGTTCTAATTCAAGATAACGATGTAATACGTGCAGGCGAGAGGTTGTCGGACGGTGCAATTGATCCGCATGATATTCTCCGGATCAAAGGTGTAGGATCTGTTGAAGAATATCTGGTTAATGAAATTCAGGAAGTATATCGTATGCAAGGTGTCAAGATTAATGATAAACATGTCGAAGTTATCGTTCGTCAAATGATGCAAAAAGTTAGGATTATCGATCCGGGAGACACACCTTTTCTTGAAGAAGATTATGTAGATATCCAAAGCGTCAATGAACAAAATGAAATTTTAAAAGATCAAGTTAATATTACCGGTAAGGGTGACTCGAAACTTAAGAACGGTCAGATTATTTCAAAGAAAAAAATCCGTGAAGTTAATACTGACTTGCGAAAGAAGAGCAAGAAAATAGTCGAGTTCAGAGATGCTGAACCGGCAACTGCCGAGCCAATTCTTCTCGGAATAACGCAGGCTGCGTTGTCGACTGAAAGTTTCATTTCAGCGGCATCTTTTCAAGAGACAACTAAAGTTTTAACGGATGCGGCAATCGAAGGAAAAGTTGACTATCTACTTGGCTTGAAAGAAAATGTGATAATGGGTCATCTTATTCCTGCCGGAACTGGACTTAAGAAATTCAGAAATATTATTGTTACTCCCAGCACTGAAGACGTACAGATTGAAATTGAACCTATTGAAGAAGTGGTCGAAAAGAAAAAAATTCGTAGAAAAGAGAAGGCAACTTAATAATATAATTAGCCAGTGTTGACAAACACCGAAAAATTTCATATATTTACAAACTTTGTTAAATTATAGGAGCGTCATTTTTTGCCCACAATAAATCAGCTAATTAGACTTAGTAGAGAAGATGTAACATGGAAGAGCAAAGCTCCCGCTCTCCAGCAATCTCCCCAAAAAAGGGGGGTTTGTACAAGGGTTTATACAACAACCCCTAAAAAACCGAATTCTGCTCTTCGGAAGGTAGCGCGTGTTCGCCTCACTAATGGAATAGAGGTTACAGCCTATATTCCAGGTGAAGGGCATAATTTACAGGAACATTCGATAGTTTTAATCCGAGGCGGAAGAGTCAAGGATCTACCAGGTGTTCGTTATCATATAATCAGAGGAACACTTGATGCTGCCGGCGTGACAGACAGAAAACAAGGCAGATCAAAGTATGGTGCTAAGAAACCGAAATTATAGTTATTATGAGAAAAAAAACAGCAGCAAAAAGATTAATCGCCCCCGACCCAAAATTTAACGACATTCTGGTCGCAAGGTTCATTAATAGTGTTTTAAAACAAGGCAAGAAACACTTAGCTAGAAAAATTGTATATGATGCGTTCGATATTATTTCTGAACGATCAAAGGATACGTCTGGATTTGACGTCTTTAAAAAAGCGATGAACAATGTCAAACCCCTATTGGAAATTCGCGCAAGAAGAGTCGGCGGCGCAACATATCAAATCCCGACAGAAGTTCGCGCTGACCGGAGTGTAGCTCTGGCAATTAGGTGGTTAATTAATTACGCTAATGACCGTAAAGATAAATCGATGTCATTGAAGTTAGCTTCTGAGCTGATGGCAGCTGCGAACAACGACGGTAACTCAGTTAAAAAAAGAGAAGATACTCATAAAATGGCGGAAGCCAATAAGGCATTTGCACATTTCAAATGGTAATGATACTTAGAAAAATGATTGGATTGGAATAAGGTTTAGATACGAATGGCAAGAATATACCCCTTAAATAGAACTCGAAATATCGGCATCATGGCTCATATTGATGCAGGAAAAACTACTACCACCGAACGAATACTTTTTTACACAGGTATTCTTCATCGGATGGGAGAAGTACATGATGGCGCAGCGACGATGGATTGGATGGAGCAGGAAAAAGAACGCGATATCACTATCACAAGTGCCGCGACAACGTGTTTCTGGGACAACCATAGGATCAATATCATCGATACACCGGGGCATGTCGATTTTACGGTAGAAGTCGAACGTTCACTCAGAGTGCTCGATGGTGCTGTCGCACTTTTTTGTGCTGTCGGTGGTGTTGAGCCGCAATCTGAAACGGTTTGGAGACAAGCAGATAAATATGGCGTGCCAAGATTGGCATTCGTGAATAAAATGGATCGTGTTGGCGCTGACTTCTTTAATGTGATCGAGATGATGAAAACGCGGCTCAGTGCGAATGCAGTTCCGATCCAGATACCAATCGGGGAAGGTGAGTTGTTTACTGGTTATATCGATCTGATCACAATGAAAGCCCGGATATTTCACGAGGGTGGTTCAGGAACAACTTGGGATGAAATCGAAATCCCTCAGGGACTTAAAAAGAAGGCGCAAGAATGGCGCACAAAGATGTTAGAAGCTGTTTCGGATGAAAATGACACGTTGCTCGAAAAATATCTTGAAGGAAAAGAAATTTCTCCGAAAGAAATTAAAAATGTACTTCGCAGCGCATGTGTAAAGGTAAGCATTGTACCGGTACTCTGCGGGTCATCGTTTAAAAATAAAGGCGTTCAAGGCTTAATGGATGCTGTCGTTGATTTCTTACCATCACCCGTTGATGTTTCTGCAGGAGAAGTATTCGGACATCATATTAATATGCGGGATCATATAATCCGCAAGGTCAGTGACAGTGAGAATTTCACTGCTTTAGCTTTTAAGATAATGACAGATCCTTACGTTGGTAAGTTAACTTTCATGCGTGTTTATAGCGGTACGTTGGAAGCAGGCTCATATATTTACAACCCGACATCGGGTAAGAAAGAGCGAGTCGGTCGCCTCCTCCGGATGCATGCTAATCATAGGGAAGATATCGATGAAGCATATACAGGTGATATCGTTGCAGTAGTTGGGTTAAAGCATACAAAGACAGGCGAGACGCTCTGCACAGAAGATGATCCGATCATTCTAGAGAAAATGGAATTCCCCGACCCCGTTATATCGGTTGCCATCGAACCCAAAACAAAAGCCGATCAGGAAAAGATGGGTGAAGCGCTTGCGAAACTATCAGAAGAAGATCCGACATTTAAAGTCTCAACAAACGAAGAAACAGGGCAGACTATCATCAGCGGAATGGGTGAGCTTCATCTCGAAATAATAATCGACCGTATGAAACGGGAATTCCGTGTTGCAGCGAATGTCGGCAGACCTCAGGTTGCCTATAAAGAAACTATCAGGAAGAGAATCGAACAGGAAGGAAAATTTGTTCGCCAGTCCGGCGGCCGCGGTCAATTCGGACATGTATGGATAATTGTTGAACCGAACGAAAAAGGAAAGGGTTACGAGTTCGAGAACGCGATAGTTGGCGGTGTTATCCCAAGAGAATATATTAATCCTGTTTCGGAAGGAATCGTTGAAGCGATGCGCAACGGTGTGCTCGCTGGTTATCCGGTTGAAGATATAAAAATAAAATTGTTTGACGGGTCTTACCACGATGTTGATTCATCGGAGATGGCATTTAAAATCGCTGGTTCAATCGCATTTAAAGAAGCCGCCCGGAAAGCTGATCCCGTACTACTCGAGCCGATCATGGCAGTTGAGGTAATCACACCGGAAGAATATATGGGCGATGTTATGGGTGATCTGAGTTCACGGCGCGGTAAGATTGAAGGATTGAGTACGCGCAAAGATGCCCAGATAATTAAAGCAAAAGTACCTTTATCCGAAATGTTCGGTTATTCAACTCAGCTACGCTCTATGAGCCAGGGTCGCGCAATTTATACTATGCAGTTCGCGTACTACGATGAAGTTCCTCAGAGCATAGCCGACGAGATCGTAGAAAAAGTTAAAGGTAAAGAAGCAGTAACAGCATAAGTTTATTAATTAAATTCTTTTTAAATCCTCTCAGCTATAAGGAGATTAAAAAATGGCAAAAGAAAAATTCAATCGAGATAAACCGCATCTTAATGTGGGAACCATCGGTCACATCGATCATGGAAAAACAACCCTTACTGCAGCAATCACGATGGTGCTGAGTAAGAAAGGATTATCGGCGGTACGCACATTCGATAGTATCGATAACGCACCTGAAGAGCGCGAGCGCGGTATCACTATCGCTGTTGCGCACGTCGAATATTCGACGGACAAACGCCACTACGCGCACGTAGATTGCCCAGGTCATGCTGATTATATTAAGAACATGATCACAGGCGCCGCGCAAATGGATGGCGCTATCCTGGTTGTTGCCGCTAACGATGGACCAATGCCGCAAACGCGTGAACATATTCTCCTTGCCAGGCAAGTTGGTGTTCCCCGTATGGTAGTTTTCCTCAATAAGGTCGATATGGTGGATGATCCGGAGCTTATAGAATTAGTTGAGATGGAACTGAGAGATCTTCTGAAAAAATATGAATTTCCCGGCGATGAAATTCCAATCGTTCGCGGTAGTGCATTGAAAGCAATGGAAAGAGCGATATTGCCTGATTCAAAAGCTGATGACCCGGCATTCAAACCAATTATGGATTTGATGGCGGCGGTTGATAGTTACATACCGATACCAAAGCGCGAAATTGACAAACCATTCTTAATGCCGATTGAAGACGTATTTTCTATCACCGGTCGTGGTACAGTCGGAACTGGTCGTGTTGAAAGAGGCAAAGCGAAGGTAGGCGATGAAGTTGAAGTTATCGGTCTTGGTGCACATAAGAAAACTGTTATCACCGGCGCAGAAATGTTCCGTAAGGAATTAGACGAAGTTCAAGCTGGAGATAATGCCGGTTTATTATTGCGTGGCGTTGAGAAGAATGATCTCGAACGAGGTATGGTTATAGCAAAACCGGGCAGCATCACGCCCCATACGAAATTTACAGCACAGGTATATGTATTGAAAAAAGAAGAAGGTGGACGTCATACTCCATTTTTCAGCGGATATCGTCCTCAATTCTATTTCCGTACAACAGACGTAACCGGTGTCGGCACATTACCTGCCGGAACCGAAATGGTTATGCCCGGAGATAACGTGGATAACCTATCAATCGAATTAATATCACCGATCGCCATGGAAGAAGGATTACGATTCGCTATTCGTGAAGGCGGACATACGGTTGGCGCAGGTGTTGTGACGAAGATTGTAGAATAAATAAATTTAATTTAAGGAACGCATCAAGTGGCTGGACAAAAGATACGAATAAAACTTAAGTCATATGATCATACGCTGATCGATAAATCGGCGGAAAAAATCATCAAGACAGTGAAGTCTACGGGTGCTATCGTATCCGGTCCAATTCCATTGCCGACGAAACATACGTTGTATACTGTTTTGCGCTCTCCCAATGTAGACAAGAAATCGCGCGAACAGTTTGAAATGCGGTCCCATAAGCGCCTAATCGATATACTCAATTCGTCTAACAAGACGGTTGATTCGTTGATGAAGCTTGAGCTTCCCGCTGGCGTCGATGTGGAAATAAAAGTCTAATTTTTCACAAATAAAATATATTACTGTAATTAGCTCCGTGTCCTGAAACGGACATTGGAGAGATACGATTTATTTACTTTGAGTTAATTGAACAATGAGTGGTATTCTTGGTAAAAAAATAGGCATGACCAGTATCTTCGACGATAAAGGTGAATCGGTTCCCTGTACAGTCGTAGAAGCAGGTCCGTGTTATGTCATTCAAATAAAAACAAAAGAAAAAGACGGCTACGAGGCTATTCAGCTTGGTTTCGAAGATAAAAAACCTCGGCTTGTCAATAAACCGGTAACCGGCCACTTCAAGCGGGCAAACGTTCCTCCGAAACGTCTTCTTACTGAATTTAGAAGTTTCGACATTTCGAAATTTCAAGTCGGCGCAGAGGTGAAAATAGAGACGCTGTTCTCAAAAGGTGATACGGTCTCGGTCAGCGGGATATCCAAAGGGCACGGATTCCAGGGTGTTGTGAAGCGCCATCATTTTGGTGGTGGTTTAAGAACACACGGACAGAGTGACCGCGTAAGAGCACCGGGATCGATCGGTTCCAGTTCATATCCTTCACGAGTATTTAAAGGAATGAAGATGGCGGGCCGCATGGGCGGCGATAATGTTACAGTTAAAAATTTACGCATCGTACAGATTGTTCCGGAATCGAATTTAGTTATAATTCGCGGCTCCATACCCGGATATAATAATAGCTACGTTGAGATTCACAAAGAGAAATAATATCTGAGAATTTATGAAGCTCGAAATTTATAAAAAAGACGGTTCATTGAGCGGAGAAAAAGCAACGCTTTCTCCGGATGTATTTGAAATACAGCCCAACGATCACGCAATCTACCAGGCGGTTATTACATATCTTGCTAACCGCCGTCAGGGTACCCATAAGACTAAAACTTACGGTGAAGTAAGCGGAAGCGGTAAAAAATTGTGGAAACAAAAACACACCGGACGCGCACGAATAGGCGCCCTGCGTTCTCCGTTATGGAAGGGTGGCGGCACAATCTTCGGACCAGTTCCGCATGATTACTCGATGAAGCTCCCGCAGAAGGTGAAACAACTTGCTCGTAAGTCGGCTTTAAGTTATAAAGCAAAAGATGAATCTATCAAAGTTGTTGAAGATTTTTCTTTTGATAAACCGATGACAAAAGAAATGGCATCTATTCTCAAGGCTCTCGAATTGAGCGGAAAGAAAATATTACTCCTCGTGCCTAAAACAGACCAGATGGTTTACAGATCAGGCAGAAATATTCCCAGATTGAATATTATCGAAGCATCGAAAGCATCCACGTACGAAATACTCAATACACAGATGCTGTTAATTCAAAAAAGCGCAGTTGAAGTTTTAGAAAAAACATTCTAATCAAGAAGAAGCAATTATGACAGGCATAATTTATAGGCCCATTGTTACAGAAAAAGTTTCGAATCTTCAAGAGAAAGGTATATACGCTTTTGAAGTTCATCTCAAGGCAAATAAGATTGAAATTGCACGTGCAGTTGAGAAAAAATTTAATGTAACGGTGACGAATGTACGAACGATCAATATCAAAGGAAAATCGAAAACGCAAATGACTAAACGCGGACGATTTGAAGGAAAGACTTCGCACATCAAAAAAGCTATCGTCACTTTAAAAGAGGGTGATAAGATCGACCTCTTCGCAAATGTTTAATAGAAAAAGATAATTATGGGTATCAGAAAATTAAAACCAAATACTCCCGGCACGCGTTGGATGTCAGTCCCGACGTTCGAGGAAATCACAAAATCCAAACCGGAAAAATCACTACTCGAACCGTTACGGAAAACCGGTGGTCGAAATACTAATGGGCATATCACTTCACGTCATCGCGGCGGCGGACATAAGCGTTTTTATCGAATTATCGATTTTAAGCGCAACAAGTTGGGTATGGCTGCGGCAGTTTCAGCAATTGAATATGATCCGAACCGTACTTCCCGTATCGCACTGCTGGAATATAAAGACGGTGAGAAGCGCTACATCATTGCACCCGATGGACTTAAAGTTGGCGAATTTGTAACTTCCGGACCACAATCCGAGATAAAAGTAGGGAATGCAATGCCTCTCGCCAATATACCTGTTGGAACTTTTGTTCACAACGTTGAACTTCGCGTAGGACGCGGAGGCCAGATTGCACGAAGCGCAGGCTCATCTATACAAATGATGGCTAAGGAAGGAAAATATGCACAGCTTAAAATGCCTTCAGGAGAGATTCGCAATGTACTTCTTGAGTGCTATGCAACAATCGGTGTAGTAGGAAATATCGATCATGAAAATATAAGTCTTGGTAAAGCCGGAAGATCGCGATGGGTGGGTATTCGTCCACAATCGCGCGGTGTTGTTCAGAATCCTGTAGATCACCCGCATGGCGGCGGAGAAGGAAAATCGCCCCAGGGAAATCCGCATCCAGTATCCCCATGGGGCTGGCATACGAAGGGTAAAAAGACACGGCATAAGAAATTAAAATCAGACAAATTTATTGTCAAACGTCGTAAGTAATTAATAAATCAGATAACACGAAAATAAATGTCATATTATGAGTCGCTCTCTTAAAAAAGGTCCATTTATCGACCCAAGACTTCAGGCAAAAGTCATGGAAGTGATCAAGTCTGGTCAGAAAAAGGTCATTAAAACGTGGTCACGTTCCACCACCATTACACCTGAGTATGTGGGTCACACATTCGCAGTGCATAACGGGAACAAATTCATTCCGGTTTACGTCCATGAAGGTATGGTCGGTCATAAACTTGGTGAATTTGCCCCGACTCGAATATTCCGCGGTCATCCCGGTTTAAAGAGTGAATCATCGACATCGTCTGAAGGATAAACTATGTTGGAAGCTCAAGCAATTAATAGATACATCGGTTCATCTCCGCGAAAGATGAGGTTGGTAATCGACCTGATACGCGGGAAGATGGTACCTGAAGCACTGAACATTCTTCACTTCTCGACGAAGCATGGATCGAGGGTAGCAGAAAAGGTTTTACGTTCGGCTGTCTCCAATCTTCAAAATAAAGATGAAGCAGGCAGGACGAACGTAGATACATTATTTGTAAAAACAGTGTTTGTTAATGGTGGGCCAAGCGCAAAGCGTATGCTACCGGCACCAATGGGTAGGGCTTATCGTATGTTAAAGAGATCCAATCACTTGACGATCGTTGTAGCCCAAAAACCAGTGAAAGTTAAGCAAGTTTCAAAAGTCAAAGATAAACAACCAGTTAAAAAATCAAAACAAGAATAGGAGATTACTTGGGACAAAAAGTACATCCGGTTGGTTTTCGTCTCGGGATGATACGTACCTGGGATTCGAATTGGTACGATGAGAGAGATTTCGCTGTAAAGCTTCAGGAAGATTTAAAAATCAGAACTTATGTTCAGAATCGTTTAAAGAAAGCAGGCATTTCTCGTATTCAGATTGATCGCACACCTAAACGAGCAGTGATTACGATTCATACTTCACGTCCCGGTATCGTGATTGGCAGAAGCGGGAAAGAAATCACCCAACTAGAAGAAGAGCTTAAACAGATCACCACAAAAGAGATTAAAATATTAATTCATGAAATTAAAAGACCCGAACTTGATGCGTTCTTAGTAGCTGAGAATATTGCGGTACAGTTAGAAGGACGAATGTCGTTCCGCCGCGCGATGAAGATGGGAATTACTTCCGCGATGCGAATGGGGGCTGAAGGAATTCGCGTAATGTGCGGAGGACGTCTCGGCGGCGCGGAAATTGCCCGGTCGGAACAATATAAAGAAGGTCGTATTCCACTTCACACGCTTCGTGCGGATATCGATTACGCCCAGGCAACTGCGAAAACAATCTATGGCGCGATCGGGGTGAAAGTATGGATTTGCCGTGGTGAAGTTCTTGAACGTGTATCCAAGTAAAATCTAATTAAGAATTCAAAACTATATGTTATTACCAAAAAGAGTAAAATACAGAAAAACACAGCGTGGCCGCATGAAGGGAAAAGCCACTAGAGGCTTCACGGTAACATTTGGCGATTTTGGTTTGAAAGCCCTTGAACCGGCATGGATAACACAAAGACAAATTGAAGCCGCACGCGTAGCGCTTACACGGTTGATGAAACGAGAAGGAAGATTGTGGATTCGCATATTTCCCGATAAACCTGTGACGAAGAAACCGGCGGAAACGCGTATGGGTAGCGGTAAAGGCGTTCCCGAATACTGGGTAGCTGTAGTTAAACCGGGCACAATAATGTTTGAATTAGGCGGTATTAAACGTGAGGTGGCTGTCGAAGCGATGAAAATAGCTGAGCACAAACTACCCATAAAAACCAGGATGGTAACACGACGATCGTATACAGCGAGTTAAACAAGGAAACGAAACGATGAAGACTTTTGAAATAAAAGAATTACCCGATGAAGAGTTGCGCAAGAGAATAAAGGATGAAGAAGAAAATCTGATTCATCTGAAATTTCAGAAGGCGACTAGCCAACTTGAAAGCCCGATAAAAGTGCGATCAGTACGAAGAGATATTGCAAAAATGAAAACTATACTGCGCGAACACGAGCTAAAAAAAAATACACAACAGATCAAACCATCGTCTACGGTCGAGAAAAATAAGGACCAATAAAGTATTATGGCTGAAAGAACAACACAACGCAAAACCCGAATTGGTACAGTAATTAGCAACAAGATGCAGAAAAGCATTGTTGTTGCAATCGAGCGCCGCATCGCGCATCCTTTGTACAAGAAATATTATACGCGAACACCAACTCTCATGGCTCATGATGAGAAGCAAGAGGCTGGAATAGGTGATTCTGTGAAAATTATGGAAACACGCCCGCTTAGCAAACGAAAGCGATGGCGTTTAATTCAAATTGTCGAGAAAGCAAAATAATAAAGATTGAATTATGATTCAGGAAGAAACTAATCTCGTCGTTGCCGATAATTCCGGTGCAAAGAAAGTCCGGTGCATACGTGTGCTTGGCGGGCATGATAGACGATATGCAGGGCTGGGAGATATCATCGTTGTCTCTGTAAAGAGTGCAATCCCGGGCGCCGGTGTGAAAAAAGGCGAAGTATCTCGCGCTGTTATTGTTCGCACAAGAAAAGAAACACAGCGAAAAGACGGCTCGTTCATTCGTTTCGATGAAAACGCGGCGGTTTTGCTTAACGCCCAAGGAGAACCGAGAGGTACACGTATCTTTGGTCCGGTAGCTCGCGAACTGCGCGATAAAAATTATATGAAGATCATCTCGCTCGCTCCTGAAGTATTATAAGAAAAACGGAATTTAATATGAATGTTCATAAAAACGATAATGTAATAGTAATAGCAGGCAATGCCCGCGGAAAATCCGGAAAGATATTGAAAATATTCCGTGAAAATCACCGCGTTATTGTCGAAGGTGTTAATATTATAAAACGTCATACTCGCGCATCACAAAAAAATCCACAAGGCGGCATTGTGCAGAAAGAAGCTCCGATCAATGCATCGAATGTGATGGTAGTCTGCCCTAAATGTAATAAGCCTTCACGCGTAGGGCACAAAAGTGTCAGCGATTCTGCAACTGGCAGAAAACACACAATGAGGATTTGCCGAAATTGTGAGGAGATGTTTTAACCAAGAGATAATATATGGGTAAAGAAAAACCACAAAAAACAACTAAAGAGACTTCGAAAAAAGAAGCGCCAAAAGCGCCTCAGGCACAAAAGCAAGAAGCCGGTATTCCGCCGAGATTGATGGAACAGTTTAAAAAGACAATTATATCGAATTTGATGACTCAGTTTCAATATTCGAATGTAATGCAGGTCCCGAAACTGGAAAAGATTTGCATCAATGTAGGCGTTGGACAGGCTACTCAGGACGTCAAACTACTCGATGGCGTTGTAAAAGATTTAGAAATGATACTCGGGCAAAAAGTAGTCCTGACGCGTGCAAAGAAAGCAATCTCGAATTTCAAATTGCGTGAAGGTTTGCCTATCGGTGTACGTGTCACGCTGCGTAGCAGCCACATGTACGAATTTATGGATCGGTTCATCAGTGTTGCTGTTCCGCGCATACGTGACTTTCGAGGTTTTTCAGATAAATCTTTCGACGGTCATGGAAATTACACTCTCGGAATAAAAGAACATATCATATTTCCTGAGATAGACGTCGACAAGGTTTCAAAAGTTTTCGGCATGGATGTAACATTCGTTACAACCGCAGTAACCGATCAGGAAGCTTATGCACTTCTTAAAGAATATGGAATGCCTTTCGAGAAACGTGAGGCTACAATCGAACAGAATAAAGTTAACATATAAACAGGAGAAACCAATTTGGCACGTTTAGCGATGGTCGTAAAAGCAAAGAGGACACCGAAGCATGCGGTTAGCAAGCACAATCGATGCGGAATATGCGGCAGGCCTCGGGGCTTTTTGCGGAAATTTGGAATCTGCCGTCTCTGTTTCAGAAAGATGGCGCTTGAAGGAAAAATTCCCGGCGTATTGAAAGCAAGCTGGTAAGGAAAAATGAAAGTATGAATATTACAGACCCAATTGCAGATTATTTAACGCGTGTTCGTAACGCGATCAAAGCGAGACATAAAAAAGTTGATGTCCCTGCTTCTAATTTGAAACGCGACATCACAAAGATACTTATTGAGCAAAAGTTCCTCAATGAGTTTTCAGAGATTAGCGATAATAAACAAGGCATACTAAGAATCTCAATCCGTTATGTCGATGGCATTAGCGCCATCTCCGGTTTAACAAGGATCAGCAAACCCGGACTACGTGTTTATAAACCCGCGAATGAAATACCACGGGTTTTAAACGGTTTAGGAATAGCATTAGTATCGACTTCACAAGGTATAATGACAGACAGCGATGCCCGGCGTAATAAAATCGGCGGTGAAGTACTCTGTCATATTTGGTAATATTTAGATAAAAGAGAAAACAATGTCACGAATAGGACGAAAACCAATACCTGTTGTAAAGGGTGTTAAAATTGAAAAGAAAGATGGAATAATTAAGGTCGTTGGACCTAAGGGTGAACTTCAGGCAATAATTCCTTCCTCTATCTCAATAGAAATGAACGATACCGAAATTTTGGTAAAACGATCATCCGACGAAAAAAGTCAGAAAGCGTTACACGGAACCTGGCGAGCGTTGCTTCAGAATATGATCAACGGTGTTTCAATAGGATACCAGAAAAAACTGGAGATAGTCGGGGTTGGTTATAAGGCAGAAGTGAGGGGAAAGAAAGTTCAATTAGCCCTTGGTTATTCACATCCCATTTTATTTGAACCACCCCAGGGAATAAAAGTCGAGGTACCAATACCGACTAATATTATGATTTCTGGAGTGGATAAACAGCTCGTTGGTCAAGTTGCCGCTAAACTTCGATCCTTCCGTCCGCCGGAACCATATAAAGGAAAAGGTGTAAAATACGAAGGCGAATACATCCGACGTAAAGCCGGTAAGGCAGCAGCAACAGCAGGAGCAAAGGCAGGATAGTATGATAAATAAATCGAGAATAGAAAAACGGCTGCATGTTAAACGCCGTATACAGAAAAAAATACGGGGAACAACAGAGATGCCGCGTCTCACAGTATACAGAAGTTTGCATCACATCTATGCGCAGATAGTCGATGATTCAACTTCAAAGACTATTGTAACGGCTTCAACATTATCGCCGGACTTACGCGAAGAAGTGAAAAGCTTAAAAGGAAAAAAAGCAGTTGCAAAGCGTGTTGGAATGCAGGTAGCTAAAAAAGCTCTTGAAAAAAATGTTAAACAAGTTGTTTTTGATAGAAACGGATATTTATATCACGGCGTGGTTAAATCATTGGCAGATGGCGCCCGCGAAGCCGGACTTAAATGTTAGGACCGAACCTCGATTCCGGCGATACGGATAATTAATTGCCGGGTCGTCTAATGGCAGGACAGCGGCCTTTGGAGCCGTCAGTGGAGGTTCGACTCCTCCCCCGGCAGCAGAAATTTATTATTATTTGGAGCAAATACATTGGCAAAAATAAAAACAGGTGAATTAGATCTCAAGGATCGGTTAGTACACATCAACAGGGTTGCGAAGGTTGTAAAAGGTGGAAGACGATTCAGTTTTAGTGCCATCGTTGTTGTTGGCGATGGAAATGGACATGTGGGCGTTGGCCTTGGCAAGGCGAATGAAGTCCAGGATGCTATAGCAAAAGGAATCGACGACGCGAAGAAAAACGTAGTCACTGTATCAATACTTCACGGCACTATACCGCATATCATATACGCGAAGTACGGGGCGTCAAAAGTTTTATTAAAACCCGCATCACCCGGGACCGGACTGATTGCAGGCGGAGGTGTTCGCGCCGTTCTGGAATCTGCCGGTGTAAAAGATGTTTTAACAAAATCTATCGGCTCATCGAATCCGCATAACGTAGTGAAAGCAACACTACAGGCATTATTATCATTAACAGATGCCCGGACGATGGCTGCACGACGAGGGATGTCATTGAATCAATTATTGGGTACGCCGCAAGCGTTGCCTGCGAATTAACGGAAGTTGTATGGATAAAAAATTAAAAATAACTCAGGTTGTCAGCCAAATCCATTGCCTTAAAGTGCACAAGCGCACAATAGAGGCACTTGGTTTAGGCAGACCAAATTATTCTGTCGTAAAAAATGATTCACCTCAACTTAGAGGAATGATCAACAGAGTAAAACACCTTGTAAAAGTGGAAGAGGTGAAATAATACATGTCGAAATCGATCTTAAGTAATTTACATTTTGCAAAGGGTGCGCGTAAACGGGTAAAACGTATTGCGCGTGGTCAGGGTTCCGGTCATGGTGGTACAGCAACACGCGGACATAAAGGTGAAGGCGCACGAGCTGGCACGCATTACCGACCATGGTTCGAGGGCGGCCAAATGCCTCTCGTCCGTCGTGTACCCAAATTCGGCTTTTTCAATCCCATGAAAAAAGAATTCCAGGTTGTGAATCTTGTATCATTAGAGAAGTTAGTTGCCGTGGGAAAATGTGCAGATGGAAAAATAAATCCTGAATTATTATATAAAGCGGGTTCAGTATCAAAAAAATCCATACCTGTCAAGATTCTAGGCAATGGAGAATTGAAAGCAAAATTAGAAGTAACGGCACATTCCTTTAGTAAATCGGCAGTGCAGAAGATTGAAAGTGCCGGAGGAAAAGCAATTACAATTTCTCATTCAACAAAATAAGCTCTCATGGCGAAGCTCAGCGAAAGTTTTCGAAATATTTTCAAAATCCAGGAACTGCGACAGCGGATACTATTCACGGCAGGTCTGCTGATTATCGTTCGTTTTGGTGCTCACGTAACTCTTCCCGGTGTGGATGCACAATTACTGACTGAAGCGATGCGGAATCAGGCATCGAACACTCTGTTCGGTCTCTATGATCTTTTCGTCGGCGGTGCATTCAGTAATGCTGCAATCTTTGCACTGGGTATAATGCCGTATATCAGCGCCTCTATTATCATCCAGCTTCTCGGTGCAGTTATCCCTTATTTTCAGAAATTAACCAAGGAGGGTGAAGAGGGACGCAAGAAAATTACACAGCTCACCCGTTATGGTACGGTGGTAATATCTATGCTTCAAGCATGGGGTGTCAGTGTGAATTTATTAAGTATGAATACAGGAGGCACACCGATTATTCCGGCTGATGTGCAGGGTTTTGGTTTCCAAATGTCGACTATAATCGTTCTTTCTGCCGGCACAATATTTATGATGTGGTTGGGTGAACAAATCACAGAGCGCGGAATAGGGAACGGTATCTCGCTGATTATCTTTATTGGAATCATCGCACGGTTTCCGAATGCGCTTCTAGATGAATATCAGCTTGTAAGTTCCGGTGCACGTGGATTGATAGTGGAATTGATCGTACTTATCTTAATGGTTTTTATTGTCGCCGGTATTGTGCTCGTAACTCAGGCTACCCGACGTATCCCCGTTCAATACGCCAAGCGTGTTGTTGGAAGAAAAATTTACGGTGGTGTCACCCAATATATTCCGATGCGTGTTAACACTGCCGGTGTTATGCCTATCATTTTCGCACAGGCAATCATGTTTATTCCCGGCACGATCCTCACATTCTTTCCGGATAGTGAGTTTCTTCAGAGTATCTCAGGGTATATGGATTATACATCAATAACTTATTCGACCGTTTATGCATTGATGATTATATTCTTCACATATTTTTATACTGCTGTTGCATTCAATCCAAAAGATGTAGCAGAGACGATGCAGAAACAAGGTGGATTTATCCCGGGAATTCGTCCGGGGAAAAATACATCGGATTTTATCGATAATATTTTAACAAAGATAACATTGCCCGGTTCATTTTTTCTTGCGTTCGTAGCTATTCTACCTGCCTTTATGGTTAGGATGGGTGTTACATCAAGTTTCGCAAGCTTTTTCGGCGGAACAAGTCTATTGATCATAGTTGGCGTCGGTTTGGATACGCTCCAACAAATTGAATCTCATTTGTTAATGAGACATTATGATGGATTCATGAAGAGCGGTAAATTAAAAGGTAGAAGATAATACTAAACGAAGATGGCGAAGGCAACGATCAAGTCGCCTGCAGAGATCAGTCGGATGCGGGAAAGCTGCAAAATTGTAGCAGAAGTTCTTCGCATGTTGAAAGAGATGATACGACCGGGTATTACGACCAAAGAACTTGATAATTTTGCAGAAGAATATATCCGTTCCCAAGAGAGTGAGCCGGCATTCAAAGGTTACGGATCAGATAAAAAGAATTTATTTCCTGCAACATTATGTGTATCGATAGACGACGAAGTCGTGCATGGAATACCGGGCAGTAGAAAATTACATGACGGCGAGATAGTTGCAATAGATGTCGGAGTTAAGAAAAACGGTTTTTACGGAGATGGAGCCTGGACATTTCCGGTCGGTAATATAACCGATGATAAAATAAGGCTGCTTGAAATAACAAAGCGATCTTTGATAGAAGGTATCAAACAAGCGCGGCATGGAAATCATGTACGAGATATATCAGCTGCTGTTCAATCGTTGATTGAAAAAGAAGGATTCTCGGTTGTGCGCGATCTGGTCGGTCATGGTGTCGGACGACAACTTCACGAAGAACCGCCGATACCGAATTTTGTAGATTCGGCAGCAGGTATGCAGCTTCAAAAGGGGATGACCCTTGCAATAGAGCCGATGGTTAATTTTGGTACATATCGGGTCAAAGTCGATTCCGATGGATGGACAGTTAGAACAGCCGATGGTTTGCCGTCGGCGCATTTTGAACATACAGTGTTAATAACAGACAATGATCCTGAAATACTCACATTATAAAATAGTGAATGGCTAAGCAGGGACCGATAACAATGGACGGCGTAATAACCGATACGCTTCCTAATGCGATGTTTCGGGTGAAGCTCGATAATGGACATGAAATACTCGCTGTCATATCAGGAAAAATGCGGATGCATTATATAAAAATTCTCGTAGGCGATAAAGTTACCGTAGAATTATCGCCATATGATTTAACCAAAGGCAGAATAACTTACAGATATAAGTAAGGGGAAAGATTATGAAGGTACGTTCGTCAGTAAAAAAATTATGTGAGAATTGTAAAATTATCAGACGCCATGGAATTGTTCGCGTTATTTGTAAAAATCCAAAACACAAACAGAGGCAAGGATAATCGTTGAAATTAAGTAAAGATTTATATTCGAAAGGATTGTAAAGAGTGGCTCGTATATCAGGAATAGATCTTCCGAAAAATAAACGATCAGAGATCGGACTTACATATATCTACGGTATCGGCAGAAGTACAGCTCATAAGATTCTCGATGCGGCTGGTATCGGTTATGAAAAACGGATTGGCGATTTGTCTGACGATGAAGTCGCTAAAATACGTTCGATTATTACCGGCGATATGAAAGTAGAAGGCGCTGCCCGTAGTGAAACGCAGATGAACATCAAACGTTTGATGGATATTAACTGCTATCGCGGATTGCGTCATCGAAAAGGATTACCTGTGCGCGGTCAGCGGACACGTACGAACGCGCGTTCGAGGAAAGGAAAGCGCAAGACCGTTGCCGGAAAGAAAAAAGCAATAGCTAAGAAGTAATTCATATATATTAAGAGAAAAAATAATGGCTAAAAATACAACAGGTGCAGCTTCAACAGCCGGAGCCGCAAAGAAAAAAAAGAAAATTCAGGTTGATGTTACCGGAAAAGTCTTTATCAAAGCGACGTTCAATAATGTAATTGTGACTATCACGGATGTTTATGGAAATGTGATAAGCTGGTCGTCTGCCGGGCGGAATGCATTTAAAGGATCGCGAAAGAATACACCCTTTGCCGCTCAGGTAACAGCAGAAGCCGCAGCTAAAGAAGCTCACGATTTAGGACTAAGGAAAGTAGATGTCTTCGTTAAAGGACCCGGTTCAGGCCGTGAGGCAGGGATACGATCCCTTCAGACAGTTGGCTTGGAAATTCTTAGTATCCGCGATATTACACCGATTCCGCACAACGGCTGCCGTCCACCGAAGAAACGTCGTGTATAAACAGAGTATTAAGTAATCTATTTTTTTTAGAAGGAAAATATGGGTAGATATATAGAAGCAAGCTGCAGATTGTGCCGAAGAGAGCGACAAAAATTATTTTTAAAAGGCACGAAATGTTTCACTGAAAAATGTCCTGTAGAAAGAAAAGCATATCCGCCGGGACAACACGGTCAATCACGACGGCAAAAAATTTCGGAGTATGGTGTTCAACTCCGTGAAAAACAAAAGATACGACGCATGTATGGTTTGCAGGAAGGTCAATTCCATAAATATTTTGAGAAAGCCTTGAGCCAAACCGGACGAACCGCGGAGAATCTTGTAAAAATGCTCGAACGCCGGCTCGATACTGTTTTCTATCGTTTAGGCTTTGCGCCATCACGCAAATCCGGCAGACAGCTTATCAACCATGGACATGTTATGGTTAATCATAAAGTTGTCAGCATTCCGTCCTATCTATTAAGAGCCGGTGATGTAGTTCAGATAGTCGATAAAAGTAAAAAAATGGAAGTTATCCATACTTCAATGAAGCGTATGAAAGACAGTTCGATGCTGCCGTGGCTGAGTCTCGATAAAGCAGCCATGTCGGGTGTGTTCCTGAGTGTCCCCGAGCGTGCCGATATACCGCTCAATGCCAATGAACAATTGGTTGTAGAGCTTTATTCCAAGTAATTCATTATTAACCCATTATTTATTGAGATTATTCACGATATAAATAGGCGGGAGAAAGAAATTATGGTAACAACAAATTATCAAATGCCTGAGAAAGTACAGCTCGATGAAGGAAGTTATTCCAATACTTTCGGAAGGTTCATCCTACAACCGTTAGAAAAAGGTTTCGGCGTTACTATTGGTAATGCTTTCAGGAGAATCCTCTTATCCTCACTTACAGGAACAGCTTTTACAGCGATCCGCATCGAGGGCGTTCTTCACGAATTCTCCACCATAACCGGTGTTGTTGAAGACGTCTCGGAAATCATCTTGAATCTCAAATCAGTACGAATGAAGCTAATCAACAAAAAGCTCAATCGTATAGTGGTTGAGATGAAGGGTCCGAAAGAATTTACTGCCGCAGATATTCAAAAAGCGAATCCGGAGATTGAAATCCTGAATCCGAATCAGCATATAGCGACATTAAACGCAGGCTCTGTTTTCGAATTGGAACTCCGAATCGGACGCGGTAAAGGATATGTCACAGCAGAAGAAAATAAAATTGCTGAACAAACGATTGATCTTATAGCAATCGATTCTATCTTCACGCCGATCAAGAACGTCAGGTTCATAGTCGAACCGACTCGCGTCGGACAGCAAACCGATTATGAAAAGTTAACGCTTGAAATCGAAACAGACGGTTCGGTTGCACCTGATGATGCGCTAGCGCAGGCGGCGGTAATTTTACGCGATCATATACAGTTGTTTTTAAGTTTCAATATCGAATCTGACTCTCACGAGGAAATGCTTGAACGCGATTCTGAATTCGCGCGTATCAAAAAAATTCTTCAAATGTCTGTTGATGAGCTTGAACTCTCGGTTCGCTCACACAATTGTTTAAAGGCAGCTAATATCAGAACTATAGCCGACCTTGTCCGTAGAGATGAACCGGAACTTCTGAAGTTCAGGAATTTCGGACGCAAGTCGCTTGCTGAACTCTCTGAAATTATCGAACAATTCGGCTTGAATTTTGGTATGGATGTCGAGAAATATCTTCACGACAGTAACGATTAATGTTTATCAATAGGAATCTCAATGCGACACAGAAAATCAGGACGAAAATTAAAACGAACCGCGAGCCACAGAAAAGCGACACTTTCGGCGCTCTCAACTTCGCTAATAAAACATAAAAAAATTAGAACAACGCTTGCAAAAGCAAAAGAAACTCGCATGGTTGTGGAAAAGATAATAACCCGCGCGAAGAATGCCGTTGCGGCTGAAGGTGAACAGAAAAATGTTCACGCTCGTAGAGAAATCGCACGATACATTAAAGACAGAGATGTTATTAAAGAGTTGTTTACAGAGATCGCACCAAAAGTTGCAACACGTCCGGGTGGTTACACACGTGTCGTTAAGCTCGGACAGCGCCACGGTGATGCTGCTGAAGTTGCAATTCTAGAGCTTGTCGATTTCAATACTGGACAGGCAGAAGCAAAAACAACGACAAAGCAAAAAGTTAAGAAAGAAAATAAGGGTAAGAAAAAAGAAGTTCCTACGGGCGAAGTGAAGATGGAAAAAGAATAAGTTTAATCATCTTCCAGTTTTTTAAAGGGTATCCAGAAATGGTTACCCTTTTTTATTTGGTATATTACATTTATCAATTACTTGAACTTCGTGCTTAGTACTTTAATACTTTGTACTCAAATACTTTGTACTTTATTTTGTGAATCCCCTCTAAATTCCGTATTATAAACACACTATGGCTTATTCATTTTTAGAAATCGAAAAGAAGTGGCAGAAATATTGGGACGACCATCAAACATTCAAGGTCGCTGACGATACTGCCAAACAAAAACTTTACATACTCGACATGTTCCCGTATCCTTCCGGTTCGGGATTGCATGTCGGTCATCCCGAGGGATATACCGCAACCGATATTTATACTCGCTTTAAGCGGATGAACGGTTTTAATGTGTTACATCCGATGGGGTGGGATGCTTTTGGTTTGCCTGCCGAGCGGTATGCAATGCAAACAGGAATTCATCCGAGTATAACGACGCAGCAAAATATCGCGACATTCAAACGGCAGATAAAAATGCTCGGCTTGTCGTACGATTGGTCACGCGAGGTGAACACAACCGATCCGAAATATTATAAATGGACTCAGTGGATTTTTCTGAAGATTTATAACTCATGGTACGATCCGAAATTAGATAAAGCCAGACCGATATCAGAGTTGCTGATTCCACACGATCTTTCTGAAAAAGAAAAATACGATTATGTTACGAAACACCGGCTTTCATACCTTGCTGAGATGCCTGTGAACTGGTGCCCCGAGCTTGGTACCGTCCTTGCCAATGAGGAAGTAGACGAATGGGTAAGCAAAGGTTACACGGTTGAACGGCGTGCAATGCGACAGTGGATGTTGCGTATTACCGCTTACGCTGAACGGTTAGAAAATGATTTAGCCGATCTCAATTGGCCCCCCGGCATTTTAGAAATGCAGCGCAACTGGATTGGTCGATCTGAAGGCGCGGAAGCAGATTTTGCGATTGCAGGTTCTAATAAATCAATCCGTGTTTTCACGACGCGTGCCGACACGATGTTTGGCGCAACTTACATGGTTCTCGCACCCGAACACCCGCTTGTAGATGAGATCACAACTCCTGAACAGAAAAAGATTGTTGATGATTATCGCAATCAAGCAAAGATGAAAAGTGAACTCGACCGCATTGCAATGGAAAAAAACAAAACAGGAGTTTTCACCGGCGCGTATGCAGTTAATCCGGCAACAAAGAAAAATATCCCTATCTGGATTGCCGATTATGTAATCATCACTTATGGCACCGGCGCAATCATGGCAGTCCCGGGACATGATGAAAGAGATTATGAATTCGCTAAACAGTTTAATCTTCCGATTGTAGAAGTTGTTTCAGGCGGCGATATTTCAAAAGAAGCTTACACCGGTGACGGTAGCGCGGTGAATTCTGCGAACGATGAAATATCACTTAATGGACTAGTGACAGAGGATGCTAAGCTTAGAATGGCTGAATGGTTGGAGAAAAAAGGTCTTGGCAAACGATCCATTAATTATAAGTTGAGGGATTGGTTGTTCTCACGTCAACGATATTGGGGTGAACCATTTCCGCTTATTTATCTTGAAGATGGAACTGTAAAAGATTTACGCGAAAGCGATCTTCCAATTTTACTGCCCGAAAGTAAATCATATAAGCCAAGTGATACGGGAGAATCTGCTCTTGCAACTATTCCGGAGTGGGTTAATACAACTGATCCGGCTACCGGCAAACCAGCGCGGCGCGAAACTCATACAATGCCTCAGTGGGCTGGCTCGTGCTGGTATTATCTGCGCTACATTGATCCTGATAACGATAAAGAATTTATCTCAAAGGAAAAAGAAAAATATTGGATGCCGATCGATCTGTATGTCGGAGGAGCAGAACATGCTGTTCTGCATTTGCTGTACGCCCGCTTCTGGCATAAAGTTCTTTACGATCTCGGATATCTTTCAACCAAAGAACCTTTCAGGCGTCTGATAAATCAAGGAACGATTCTTGGTGAAGATGGACAAAAAATGTCTAAGTCGCGCGGCAACGTTGTTAATCCAGATGATGTTGTGAGCGAATACGGCACCGACGCGATGCGTTTGTTCGAAATGTTTATGGGTCCGCTCGTTGATACCAAACCATGGTCGACTCACGGAGTTGAAGGTGTATACCGTTTCTTGAATCGAGTTTGGAGAATGATTGTCGATGAGAATAATGCGATTCATCCAACAATCAAAGATATTCCAATATCCGGTGATGATGAAAGATTCATCCATCAAACAATCAAAAAGGTTACGCTCGATTTGGAAGGAATGAACTTCAACACCGCCATATCGCAGATGATGATTTTCGTTAACGAGTTTTTAAACCGCGATGTGAAACCAAGATGTATGATGGAAACGTTTGTTTTGCTTCTCTCGCCTTTTGCACCGCATATCGCTGAAGAATTGTGGCAAAAGCTGGGTCATTCTTCTTCACTCGCTTATGAAAAATGGCCCCGCTACGATGAATCGAAAGCGGCAGTAAGTACTATCGAAATGGTTGTGCAAGTGAACGGCAAAGTTCGCTCAAAGTTTCCTGTAGCAGTTGATATGGATGAAGAGATTTTGAGGAAACTTGTATTAGATGATGAAAACGTGAAGCGGCATATCGATGGAAAACAGATTGTTAAGCTGGTTGTTGTAAAGAACAAACTTGTCAGTATCGTGGTAAAATAAATGGATTCAGTCCCAATAACAAAACATGACGAAACAATTGGCGAATATGTTTCTGAACTTAACTATGCAACATCGATTAAAGTCGGTGATGCTGTAAAATTAAATTCTTCCTCAACTGTTGGTGGGGGAATGATTTTATTTTCAGTAATTCGTACTTTCTTCTCTGTGTATTTATTCGAAGGAAAAATATTTCGTGGGGCTGATGGATTTATTGCCGCTCGTTTGGCAGCAATTCATACGTTAGTCTTCGAAGCAAAAATATGGGAAGTAAATATGAGGCAGAAGGAAGGGAAGGAACTCCTGCCGCATATCAATCAAAAAGAAGTAGACGCACTTAAACAAAAGTACGATTTCTGAAATGAGTACGGACGACTATAACCTTTCAGTTATTGTTATTACACACAACGAAGAAAAGAACATTGAGGTATGTTTACAATCGGTTGCCTGGGCGAGAGAAATTATTGTTGTAGATTCGCAAAGCACCGACCGCACAGTAGAACTTGCAAAGACATTTACAAAGAAAATATTTATTAAAGAATGGATGGGATATGCAGGTGCGAAAAACTTTGCTCTCGATAATGCAACATTCGACTGGATACTCTGGCTGGATGCTGATGAGAGAGTTACTCCCGAGCTTGCCTCTGAAATCAAATCAATCGTTCATAATAACGCATACGATTATACTGGATTCGAGGTTGCTCGCAGAGCATACTTTTTAGGGAAATGGATCAAGCATTGTGGCTGGTATCCAGGTTATGTAGTACGGCTGTTTAAGCGGGTGAAGGTAAGATTCAATGATTCACGCGTGCACGAGAAAGTAGATATAAATGGAACAATCGGCAGATTAAAACATGACTTACTTCATTATACGGATGATACGCTGTATCATTATCTGGAGAAGTTCAATATGTACACAACACTTGCGGCGGCTGACATGAAACAGGCAGGTAAAAGGTTTTCGTTGTACGATATTATCGTACGTCCTCCGTTTTTGTTTTTTAAGATGTACATCATCCGCCGCGGTTTTTTAGACGGCATGCACGGACTAGTACTTGCAATGCTATCTGCTTCGTATGTGTTTGTAAAGTATGCAAAATTGCGGGAACTAGAAACCGTAAATAAGTTATAACAAATACCTTCTTGAAGATTTCTAATCTCGATCAATATAAACCTTCGGGAAGATAACTTCGATTGTTTGTTTTTCAGGTATAATTTTCCTACTTTTTCTCAACCATTTGGAAAGAATATGGATCAAATCAAAAAAGACGAATTACTTCTTATACAGCTTATATTAATGTTCCAGACTGCAGCACTTCAGCATATGGGCAAACTCAAAAATACAATGACGGATAAGGTTGAGCAGGATCTTCCGCAGGCACAAATATCGATTGATCTGCTGGAAATGCTTCATTCTAAAATGAAGAACAACCTTACACCCGATGAAGAAAGACTGTTTACAACAGTTCTTCAAGAACTACGGCTCAATTATGTCGATGAAGTTAGTAAAGCGCAGAAACCCGCTTCACAACAGTCATCCCCCGAACAACAACCATCATCAGCTTGAACGTCATGCGATTCGGAATAGTTGGAAATATTCGCAAGCCGGCGATAAGGGAAGTAACCGAAAATCTTATCGGCTATCTTACGTTGAAGAAAATTCCGTTTGTTATTCACCAGGAGTTAGGTCAGTGGTTCAACGAATCGGGTGCAGGTCTGACCGTTGATAAAATATTTATGGTGAGTGAGACAGAGATTATCAAACAATGCGATATGTTGATCTCGTTAGGTGGCGATGGAACTATGCTTACTGCCGCCCGCATTGTCAGTCCGCATGGAATACCTATTCTTGGGGTGAACCTAGGGAAATTGGGCTTCCTTGCTGAGATTTCAATTGATGAGATAAATGATTGTATAGACGATATTACCTCCGGTAATTATCTAATCGAAGAACGATTGACAATTATGGCGACAGCACACAGCGATACAAATAAATATTTCGCATTAAATGATATTGTCATAGATCGCGGATCGTCTTCTCGTGTTATAGATATCGAGACTTATGTAGATGGAGATTACCTTGCAACATATGTTGCAGACGGAATCATACTAAGCACGCCGACCGGTTCAACAGCTTATTCACTCGCAACTGGCGGACCAATTGTTGTTCCCGGTAGCGATGTATTAACGATTAATCCGATATCACCGCATACACTATCCGCGAGGCCTGTTATTGTGCCGCATCGATGCATCATCCGTGTGAAGATTCCAGCAAGTCATCCGCCGGTTCACATCACGATCGATGGGCAGGAAGAAAAGTTTTACGATACACCTGCTGAGTTTTCAATCCAAATGGCTCCTTTCAAAGTGAAGCTGGTAAAACGTAAAGGTCGCACATACTTTGACCTTCTAAGAACGAAACTAATGTGGGTAAAAGATGTAAGGAAAGAGAAGCAGTGAATGGCTAAACTTCAATCAAAATATGTTTGCCAATCTTGCGGATATGAATCGCCGCGTTGGACAGGCAAGTGCCCTAATTGCAGTGAATGGAATTCGTTCGTCGAGGAAGTTGCCCAAAAAGTCTCAGCACGAAAGGCAGTAAAAGGCTCGAACATCAAGGCGCTCCCATTGAGTGAAGTCGATATCGTTGAAGATCAACGTCTTCAATCATCGATAAGTGAATTTGACCGAGTGCTGGGCGGCGGCATCGTGCTCGGATCAGTTATCCTCCTTGGAGGTGATCCCGGAGTCGGCAAATCGACATTAATGATGCAGTTAGCTTCGCAATTGAAAAAAAGTATTATTCTATACATCTCAGGCGAAGAATCGGCAAAGCAGATCAAAATGCGCGCAGAGCGGTTAGATTTTAATACGAACGATTCCTTCTTGGTTCTTGCCGAAACCAATATCGATATCATCTCTGAAGTGATTGAGCGATCCCCACCCGATGTTATCATTGTGGATTCGATTCAGACAATGTTCCGGCCGCAGTTTGAAAGTTCAGCAGGCAGTGTCGGGCAGGTTCGTGAATCGACGGCGTTATTTACGCGTATTGCTAAAGAGAAATCCATTCCGGTGTTTCTAATCGGTCACGTTACCAAAGAGGGAGTTATCGCAGGTCCAAAAGTTATTGAGCATATGGTTGATACTGTGCTTCAGTTTGAAGGTGATCGGCATTATGCATATCGAATTCTTCGAGCAATTAAGAATCGCTTCGGCTCTACAAACGAAATCGGCGTATTCGAAATGCGTGATACCGGCTTGCAGGAAGTGAATAATCCGTCCGAAGTATTTCTTTCGGAAAGATCCTTCGGCACTTCAGGCTCAACGGTTGTTGCAAGTATTGAAGGAAGCAGGCCTATTCTTATTGAAGTACAAGCGCTCGTTACACCGACGAGTTACGGAGTTCCTCAAAGGAATACGACCGGTTTCGATTATCGCAGGCTTGGTTTACTCACCGCAGTACTGGAGAAACGCCTTGGTATTTTGCTCGGTCAGTATGATGTATTTGTGAATATTGCCGGAGGCGTTCGGGTTGATGAACCTGCGGTTGATTTGGGAATAGCCGCATCCATAATTTCCAGTCTTAGAGACAAGTCAATTGATTCACAAATTGTAGCTGTAGGTGAAATTGGATTGGGCGGAGAAGTTCGTACAGTCAGTCAAATCGATAAAAGGGTACAGGAAGCTGCGAAGCTCGGCTTTCAAAAAATAATACTTCCGAAAAACAATCTTAAAGGATTACAGCACTCCAACGGCATTGAGCTTGTTGGAGTTGAGCGAATAGAGGATGCGATAAAAATTCTTCTCGGTTGATTTCATTTGCTTTTATTTCTAACATGCCAAACAGATTATGCCGAAAATAATTCTCGCTACGCACAATAGAGGAAAGTTAAAAGAGATTCAGGCGATTCTTGGCAGTCTCCCAATTGAGTTCCTCAGTTTATTCGATTACCCTGAACTGCCGGAAGTTATTGAAGATGGCAAAACTCTTGAACAGAATGCTGTAAAGAAGTCACGCGAGATTTTCCAGTTAACTCAACTTCCAACACTGGCTGATGATACCGGACTTGAGGTATTTCATCTCGGGATGGCACCGGGCGTGATTTCTGCTCGCTATGCCGGTGAGAAAGTTAGTTATGAGGATAATAACCGGAAGCTTTTGAAGGAGTTATATGGAATTCCATACGAACAACGGAAAGCACAATTTCGATGTGTCGCTTCTTTCATCGCACCGAATATCGAGACAACAGTAGAAGGCATTTGTCAGGGTCGGATTATCAGTGACCTTCGCGGTTCCGGAGGTTTTGGTTATGATCCACTGTTCATCCCGAAAGGATACGATCAAACATTCGCGGAACTTCCATCAGAGATTAAAAACAGAATCAGTCATCGTGCACAAGCTTTCCAAAAAATAAAAACCCTTATTTTAGAGTACTTTAGCCTATAGCCAATTCAATTCTTCGTAATATTTCACTCTCAAATGATTTTTCTTGATAATCTGGTGCGATATTATTATCTTATGCCAAAATTTTAACGATCTAACATGGGTCTAATCAATAAGCTTTTTCATCTCAACCTTAAGACCGCGTGGGAATATTCGACAGAAGGAATTCTCTGGCGGTTGATGAATTGCGAAGATGGGTTTTTGGTAGGTGAAGATCGGAATGTGGATTCTAAATCTGTTACTTTCTTCTGCGTTGAGCAGCAAAGTGGAAAGGTGTTGTGGAAAGATGTCTCCTTGAACGAGAAATGGTGGGTTGGGATTGAAAATATTCATAAGAATATCCTTTTAATCCATGGTTATGCAACACCCGATATGCCGGATCATAAGAAAATTTATGCATTCGATATAAAAACCGGAAAACAATTATGGATGAATGAAGATATCACATTTTTGTTTTCATATAAAGGTTCAATATATACGTCAAAAGATACTTATGAGAATAAATTGTATTCTGAAATGAATCCATCCGATGGCGGATACATAAGAAAAATAGATCCCGATGAAATTAACAGTATCGCACGAAGGGCATCGGAGGAAGATGTTGATCGTAGAATATTTCCTAAATCATTTAGTAACCAATCTCAGATGAGTTCCGAATTTGATAATATCGCTCGTCAGACAATGAGTAGCAAAAAGAATATCGAGATGATCGAGTATATAGAGACACCGGATTATTATATATTTACTTATTATGAACCGCTCGATGTTGTACAGCAGCCTTCCGGGTATCGACAAGATATTGTTGTGCTTGAGCGGAGGAAGAAGAATGTAATATACCGAGAATGCATGAACTCGAATACAAAAGCGCTGTATCCTGAAACATATTTTTCAATAGGCGATTACCTTTATTATATACAAGAACGAAAAAAAATAACTGCGTTGCATTTACCTTCAAATAGAAAATGAATAAAATCAAAATAAAACATGTAGATGCGTTTACTGAAACACCATTCAGCGGAAATCCGGCAGGAGTAGTTTTGGATGCGAAGAATTTGTCCGAGACTCAGATGGCTGATATTGCCCGCGAGCTAAATCTTTCAGAGACAGCATTTATATTACCGCCGTCCAAACTCGATGCGGATGTCAGGATTCGCTGGTTCACACCGACTACTGAAGTACCGCTTTGTGGTCATGCTACAGTTGCCAGCTTTCACGTCCTTGCAGAAGAAGGCAGAATGGGAATGGAGAAGGACGGTGAATATCATTTTAAACTTGAGACTAATTCAGGTATTCTGCTGCTCGATGTTACTAAAGAAAACAATTCGATCACGGTGATGCTCGGTATGAAGCTTCCCAATTTCCAATCGAGTAATCAACAAAAAGTTGAGCTTGTTCGGCTGCTCAATATAACCCAATCGGAATTTGACGGTAATTTCCCGCCGCTCCGTGATAACTATCTTTTTGTTGCCGTCAAACGTCTGCACACACTTTTTACTATTAAACCCAATTTGGTAATGATGTCATATTTCCTGGAGTCTCGGAATCTTCATGGTCTCTGTGTATTCACTACAGAGACCGTTGACAGGGATTCGAAAGTGCACTCACGATTCTTCGCACCCAACGACGGCATCAACGAGGATCCTGTCACAGGATCTTCACATGCGCCGATTGCAGTAATACTTTATAATAACGGATTTCTTAAGGCGCAAGACGGTAAATGTATTTTTCAGGGAGAGCAAGGTGATGCCATCGGCAGGCGAGGACGAGTAATGGTAGAATTAGATGTGGACGGCGAAAAACCGGTCTTCGTTAAGGTCGGTGGTAAAGCAGTTACCGTCTTCGAAGGCGATCTTTTACTTAAAGACTGAAAATATGATCAGAACATACCGATAATTTCTATGGCGATTAAAATTATCATTTTCCTATTGATCTTTATTGGATCATTATTATTATTCGGATTTAATGTCAGGAAACTAATTTCATATTTAAAAATTGGTAAACCGGAAAACCGATCAGGTAATTTGACGCAACGGCTGAGAAATGTAATGAATGTTGCTTTCGGTCAGACGAAATTACTCCGTGAGCCGGTTGCAGGTATTATGCACTTCCTGATATTCTGGGGTTTCGTTGTTCTCTTGTTAGCGATTCTCGAATCGATTGGTGAAGGATTATATCCCGGATTCGATTTTTCATTCTTGGGCGGAGTGTATCTTTATCTCACCGCGCTTCAGGATTTATTCGGATTATTAGTGATAGGATCGGTTCTCTTTGCATTGTTCCGAAGATATATCATTCGTCCAAAACGACTCGAAGTAACAGGTCATGCGCAATTCGATGCAACTTTCATCCTTGGTGTGATATTGCTCATCATGGTCTCGATGTTTGGTCAGAATGCCGCTCAATTTGCCAAATGTCACTGTACAATTTACATGGGAAGGTTTGTATCAATACAGCTTGCCGGTTTATTCAGCGGGCTGTCAATTGAGCAGCAGAGTACATACTACGAAATATTTTGGTGGCTCCATGTATTGTTTGTACTAGGTTTGATGAATTATCTTCCATACTCAAAGCATCTTCATATTCTCTCATCGATACCAAATGTTTATCTCGCTAAACTTGAAAATCGCGGAAGTATCAGAAGTCTAAATCTTGGAGACGAAACCGCAACAAAGTTCGGTTCGTCGGATGTTGAGGATTTAACTTGGAAGCAATTGTTGGATGGCTACACTTGTACAGAGTGTGGAAGATGCACTGCTTCTTGCCCGGCAAATATCACCGGTAAGCCGCTCTCTCCGAAGAAAATAATTGTGGATATTCGTCACCGCCTTTTAGAGAAAGCGCCATACATCTTGAATAGCCAAATGCCAATAGCCAATGGCGAATTGTCAACTGATAATCTCTTAAATAAACATTTAATAGATAATTATATTACAGAGGATGAGCTTTGGGCTTGTACAACCTGTATGGCATGTGTGCAGGAATGTCCGGTGCAGATTGAGCACATTGATTCGATTGTAGATATGCGGCGGTATCTTGTGCTCAACGAATCGCGTTTCCCGAAAGAGATGCAGGTTGTGTTCCAGAACCTTGAGCGCAACTTCACACCTTGGGCGTTTAGCCATTCAACTCGTGCCGATTGGGCTGAGGGACTGAACATTCCGCTCATGGCAAACAAGCGTGAGGTAGATGTATTGTTCTGGGTTGGCTGTGCCGGCTCGTATGATGAACGATATAAGAAAGTAACAAAGGCATTTTCAAAGCTAATGCAGATTGCAGGAATTGATTTTGCAATTCTCGGCACTGAAGAAAAATGTAACGGCGATCCGGCACGACGCGCTGGCAATGAGTATCTTGCCCAGATGCTCATCAACGATAATGTTGCCACGATTGCTAAATATAAATTCAAAAAGATCGTTACAACATGCCCGCACTGCTTTAACATTATGAAGAATGAGTATCCGCAGTTCGGCGGCAAGTACGAGGTTGTGCACCATACCGATTTCATTATGGGTTTAATTAACACCGGTAAATTAAAACTCTCGAAAGAAAAGAGAACAAAGATAACCTATCACGATTCCTGTTACCTTGGTCGTTACAACGAGATATATGATGCACCAAGGCAAGCGATTAAAGCAATTCCGGGAGTACAGAAAGTTGAGATGAAGCGTTCCGGCGATAAGGGTTTCTGCTGCGGCGCCGGCGGTGCAAGGATGTTCATGGAAGAAACAATTGGCAAGCGAGTTAACCACGAGCGAACCGAAGAAGCTCTCACACTCAACCCCGATGTAATTGGTACTGCCTGCCCGTTCTGTATGACGATGATGACTGACGGTGTGAAGGATAAAGAAGCGAGTGAGAAAGTACAAGTAAAGGATATTGCGGAGTTAGTGTTGGAAGGGATTGAGATGTAAAGCGAAATTCATTTCACTCACATCGAACTGTCCGAAGGATCCCTTTGAGGAAGTTCGATTTACATTTAAATGCAGAACTTGGAAATATTGTAAAAGTTAGTTTAATTTGAATATTATATTGGGGATAATATGAAAACTACAATTCTTCTTAAATGTCTTCTTCTGGCTGCGGCTTTCACCGCACAGGCACAATTTATTAAATACGAAGGCAACCCGGTTCTCCGGCTTGGGACAGCCGGCTCATGGGAGAGCAAACAAGTCTCACACCCGAGGATACTCTTTGATGGTAAACTCTATCGCATGTGGTATGCCGGCTCCAACGACACGTCTCGACAAATTGGATATGCTACTTCGGTTGATGGCATCAATTGGGCGAAGCACCCTGCCAATCCCGTTCTAAAAATTGGAGAGCGTGATAACCTTGACGGCATGGTTGTCTCGCCGGGCGCAGTTCTGTTTGACGGCAGACAATACCACATGTACTACACTGCGCGTAGCTTTGCAAATGCCGGAACAATTTGCCATGCCACCTCGCCCGAAGGAATCTCATGGACTAAAGACACTGCCAATAACCCTATCCTTAAAAAAGGAGCTCCGGGTTGGTGGGATGATTTCGGCTTATCTGCCGGACCGGTTCTGAAGCAAGGTACGACGTGGAAGATGTGGTACAACGGTTTTCGTTCGGATACGCGTTGGTACACAGGTCTTGCGGTTTCTTCCGACGGTGTTCATTGGACAAAAGATACGCTCAACAATCCGTTATTGGAATTTGGTGCACCCGGCACATGGGACGAGTATGAGCAATGGATCGCCGATGTACTACCTGATAGTTTGTATTATGAAGCATTCTATTTTGGCAATGCAAAACAGCGAGCAATTGGGTATGCGGTTTCAAGGGATGGAGTAGCATGGGCAAAGTACGAAGGAAATCCGATTCTCGCGCCTGAAAGCTCAACCGATGAGAAAGCGGTTCTGTTTCAGTCCTCCGTTTTAAAGACAAGTTACGAGTATAAGATATGGTACAGCGATGGATTGAAGGCACAGATATGTTTTGCAACCAGCGGAGCAGCATTCACGCCCGCAAGCGCGCAGGAACAGGAGAAACGGATGCTTGCCGAGAACAAGCCGGTAGCGAGCGAGACAAAACTACCTCCACAAGCTAGAATAAAGATACCTGAAGCGCCAAAAATAATTGGAGAGAGAAATTTTGATGTAGATCTGAAAGATGGAGTTCTGACCTTCGCCCGCGTAAAAAAAGGCGCAGGAACAGTAACGATGGATATAGATCTCGGAGAGCTTAAATTAAATATCCCTACAAATGCCGAGATAAAACAGAGGATATATACGACAGGTGGTGACGGAGTATTTTTAATATTCGAAAGCGGAATATTGGCTGCTTTTCCAGAACCGAACAGAAAAGGAACGTTCGCATATACGAGTGTAAGCGATGGAAGTAAAATCTTTAACCACCAAGGAGCAACATTTCTAAGCGAAGATGGTTCTGCATTAGCAACAACTCCGACAACTTTACTCGTGCTTAATCCAAATAACAAGGATGTGATAGCCGTTACTTACAAAACTCTTTTCGGAGACGTGCCGCCACTCGTAATGCCAGTATTTAGCCAAGGTAAGGACAAAAATCATGTCGATTTAAGAGATGAAGTAATTAAAGACGGTGAAAAACAAGTAAAAGTAACACTCACGTTGGATAAGTTTAAGGCAGAAGTATTACCAGACGCTATTGCAATGAGGTAATATTGTGTTTATTTTTCAATTTACTCAGTTTAAAGCAACTGAAATCAAAGAAGATGCCATAAAAAAGACTCCCATACTGGCTGGAGGAGCCATGCAAATGGAATGGAAACAACTTGAGCTAAGTATTCGGAATGAATCGAAAAATAAAGGCTATGACCAAAAAACGACAGACACCATAGTGGGATTCGCCAAGAAATTGTGGCAAAGTAATGATTACGACGGACTCCAAAAGTTACTAAAAACATGGGAATTGACTGAAACTCTGACGTATGTCCAAAAAGAAATAGAAACACAGAAAACAAAATCCCAGCCCAAGGGCGGCGGGGCGCAAAAAACGCAGCAGGAGGAGACCGAGGGTGGAAAACGGAAGAAGACACAGTCGAAAGTCAGGGAGGATGCTCTCTCGAAAGCACCCAAGACAAAGACGCCAGGCGAAGAGAAGGCTGAGAAGTCACCAGATATGAAGAAGGACGCGCCCGCCACCGATTTCTTCACCAAGTCGAAGCAGGACTGACACTCATTGGATAATACAGGATGGAAAAAGAACCATGGAGGCCTGGTTGTGGCAAAGAAAAAATATTGCCAACGGTGCTATGACACGCGCGTAAGCGAAAAGGAGCGCAAGGGCGCGCAAATCACGAGCGCGGACAAGTGCGACGGCAAAATCCACACCGTTGGTTGAGGCGGAAATCAGCGTGAAGGCTTCTGATGGATGAATGGATGTTGAATCGGATTCTTTTTCTGTGAGAAGAAAGCTGAAACTAGAGCAGTTCCCTGCCTTCGCCGGGCTTGGATGTCACTTTTTCCCCGTCGTACGCGAGCTTTCCGCGCAGGAACACCTTTTCTATTTTCCCGCAGACTTCCCTGCCCTCAAATGGCGTCCAGCCGCACTTGGAGAGGCGGTTCTCCGCGGTTATCCTCCATTTCTTTTTCATGTCCACAAGAACAATGTCCGCGTCAAAGCCTGGAGCGAGAGAGCCCTTATTTTTCAGCTGGAATGCCTGTGAAGGGTTGTATGCGCACATTTTCACCAGTTGCTCCATTGTTATTTTCTTCTCATGCACTGCGTTCAGCATCAGGGGCAGGAGCGTTCCCACGCCGGGAAACCCGGGCGAGCCTGTGAGCTTGTGCGCTATAAGGTGGGGCGCGTGGTCGGATGAGATTATGGTGTCGTCGTTTATGCTCCTCCACAATGCCGCCTGCTCGCGCTTGTCGCGGAGAGGGGGGTTTATCTTGCCCAATTCGCCAAGGCGCCTGATGTCGTCAGTTGACATGAAAAGGTGGTTTGGGCTTATCTCGTAGGTCGCGTTTTTGTAGCGCCGGCAAAGCGAAATTTATTTCGCTCATCTCGAACTGAAGTTCGATCTACATACACTTTAGCTTGATAATTATTTGTTTTTGCCTCTCATTTTTCCATAGTTATGAGTAATTAGATGAAATGTAGAACGAAGTGACACTTCGTTCTACAACCGAACTAAAGTTCGATTTACAATTTTGAAAATATTATATTGTAGAGCGAAATTCATTTCGCTCACATAGCATATGGAAGATGAAAAGATATATTACCGTCGTAACTTACCTCATTACCAACCGTCACATGCATCATATTTTATTACATTCCGTCTCGCAGGTTCTTTGCCGAATGAAGTAATTATCAAACTTAAAGAAGAATATGAACTTGAAGAACAACGACTAATTGCTATTAACGAACCAGACACAAAGAGGACGGCAATTGAAGAACATCGTAAACGGTATTTTGATAGATTTGATGACTTTCTGGATAAATACTCGGATAGTCACAAGTGGTTAAGCGATGATAGAGTGGCGCAAGTTGTGGCTGATGCTATTCACTTCCGTGATACAAAAGAGTACGAGTTGATTGCTTATTGTATTATGCCGAATCATGTTCACATGGTTGCGGATGTAGAGCGAAGTGGCACTTCGCTTTACAGGGTGCTACAATCTTTAAAAGCTTACACGGCAAGAGAATGCAATAAAATCCTGAATCGTTCAGGTGCATTCTGGCAGCACGAAAGCTATGATCATGTAATACGTAACGGCAAGGAGTTAGCTAACATCATCTCATACGTATTAAACAATCCTGTAAAAGCGGAGTTCGTTGATGATTGGCAAAAGTGGAAGTGGAGTTACTGCAAATATGAAATGTAGAACGAAGTAACACTTCGTTCTACAGAATCTAGTTGAAGTTCGATTTACATTTTATTAGGATCGGTAATTATTTCCTTCCGTTTATTTTTCTCACCAAGATTCTTTTCAACAAAAAGCTTCTCACCTGTCCACGGATTCATCTCGGTGTAATACATTAATGTTGAGTAGGTGGAGGGAGTTGGTGTAAATATTTGTACCTGCTCGGGATTGGTCTGCAATTCTTTTGAGACGAACTGTTTCATTTTAACTTCATCCTCTAATGAACATCCCGGATGTACGGCGATCAGATAATATGTTAGGAATTGGTTTTTCTTTTGTTTCGCGTTGATCCGGTCGAAACGTTTCTTAAATTCTGTCAGGTACCGCGCTCCCGGTTTACGCATAAGTCCGAGCACGCTGTCTTCTGTATGTTCAGGTGCAATCTTTAGTTGTCCGGAAACATGATGCTCGATCAGTTCGTGCAAATATTCATCACCAAATTCCTTATCATCAATGATCATATCGTACCGGATACCGGATGCGACGAAAACTTTCTTCACTCCGTCGATCTTCCGCAGTTTTCTAAGAAGCTCAATCTGAGGACGATGATTATTGTCAAGATTCTTACATGTCGTTGGAAAGACGCAATCTTTCTTTACACATTTCCCATGTATCAGCAATTTATCGCAGTTAGTCGAGTACATGTTTGCAGTTGGTCCGCCGACGTCCTGAATATATCCTTTAAATCCCGGATCGTGAACGATCTCGTTTGCTTCCCGGATTATTGATTGCTCGCTTCGTGAAGTTATCGCAGTTCCTTGATGGACGCTGATAGCGCAGAAGTTGCACTCGCCGTAACATCCGCGGTGTGTGGTGATCGAGAAACGGATTGTATCCATCGCGCGTACATCGCCATCTTTTTTATAATACGGATGGACGTCGCGTTCGTAATCAAAATTGTAAATCTTGTCGATTTCATCCTGCGAAAGATTTCGCGCGGGAGGATTCTGAATAAGATACCGGTCACCGTACTGTTGGCATAAGCCCTTAGCAGTTACGGGATCGTTGTTCCGGTAAAATAAATGGAACATCTCGATGAATTTCTTCTTATCATCGGCTGCCTGATTGAAAGATGGAAGATGGGTGTATCCTTCTTTTGGTAATTTCGAGATGTAACAGATGCCGCGGATATCTTCTGTCGGTTGGTTAGCGTGCAAGCGTGCGGCGATTTCTAAGATTGCTTTTTCACCCATTCCATAAACGAGAATATCTGCCTTCGCATCAAACAGTATCGATTTGCGGATCCGATCGTTCCAATAATCATAATGAGCAATGCGGCGTAAGCTCGCTTCAATTCCGCCAATGACAATCGGTTTTGTATTCTTGAAATACTGGCGGATGAGATTTGAATAAACAATAACCGCACGATCCGGACGCTTATTGTTGACGCCACCGGGAGTGAAATCATCCTGCCGTCTTCGTTTCTTGGAAGCAGTGAAGTTCGCCACCATCGAATCTACACAGCCGGATGTGACTCCCCAAAATAATTCCGGCTCACCTAATCGTTTAATATCTTTATCTGATTTAAAATCAGGTTGGGCAATGATGCCGACTTTGTAACCGGCATCGAGAAGAACTTTCCCAATTACTGCCGTCCCGGAATACGAGCTATCGATGTACGTATCACCGGAGACGATGATGACATCCAACTTCTTCCAACCGAGCTTGCTTAGTTCTTCTTTAGTTGTGGGGAGGAACATCTAAATGTGCTGAGTGACTATTAAATCGTTGTTTGCGAACTGAAGTTCGCACTACTTCTCTAATCCTTCCATGGGATTTCGGCGTATCACCATTAGGATTGCGGATTGCGAAACGATGAGATATTTTTTCAATTCGTATTCGATTTCAATCGCTTGATCGCGGAGGAAGATTGCGTAATCGCCTTCCTCGACTTGAAGCGGTATGTACTTTACAGGGTCTTTGGGAGTTGTTGACCATGATTCCTGATCGATGAAACTTGGATTCGGTACAGGATAACCGGGACCAACTTTTATTACGTAGCCGCTGTGAACTTTTTCTTTTTCTTTGACGGTTGCTGGAAGATAAAGTCCCGCATCGGTACGTTCTTTATCGCTATCGGGGATGACAAGAACTTTGTCTCCGACGACGATCATCTTTTTTCTATTAAAATCTTCCATATCATTATACTCCGGACTTATTTGTGTCCATCGATTGACAGAAATTGTTTCAACTCATAGAAGGTTGGGAAAATATTCGTTGCACAGCCGAGCACCCATCCCGGTATATCATATAGCGGGAATGAAGTCACGATGTAAACCGGTTTTCCGAAATACCGCGCCATAGTCAACTCGCCTTTGGTTCCCGCGCCTTTCGCGGCGCCTTCATCCCAATAGCAGATAACATAATCAGATTTGTTTGCGATTTCTCCGCAATCGATATCAACAAGGTGGCGAACGATTTCCTGATACAGATTGATATTTGTTTTTTTGATCTCCCGGAAATCGAGATTAGGATAACGTTGCGCGAAGAAGATGTCGCTTTCCACATTAGGATTGAATACAGAATGTTTAAGATTGTCTTGCAGCCATTCCTGCATTTCTTTACGCCAATTAACGCCTTCACCGTCAGCATATTCCATACCGCCAGATAGATATACACGCATAATAATTATCCGAATTTATAAATGTTTAATGTTGGAAGGAAAATTGTATACAACAGCCACAAAATCGCACCGACACTGATCGGGATAGACAGGTTATCATCAATATCGGCAGGTAACGCTTCAGCGATTGTACCCACAAGTGCAGCCACTATACCGATTAGATACTCGCCCGGTAAATATTCAATCTTGGGTGTAAGTGCAATAACTCCAATCGCGCTTACAAAAAAAGCAAGACTTCCTTCCAACGATTTAGCTATGAATTTATGTTTCCCGAATTTTCGCCCGATCAAAGCCGCGGTGATATCGCTGATTATAAGAATCGAAAACCCGATAATCATGATTATCTTTGGGAAAAAAATAATGCAAATCGTTGCAGAGATAAGGACGTAAGTCGCTCCATTGAGCGTTTTCTTCTTCTTATCGCTTTCACGCTTCCGGAGCAGGAATCCGAAAAATTTATAAAACCATTCTTCAACCGGTTTGTGATAATATCGGGCGATATCGACTGTTAGAAATGCAACCATCAACGGGATGACCAGGATAAGCGCGGTAGTTTTTGAGATAAAATAGTAGGTAATGGGAATAGAAAGTGAAACGAGGTGAATCGCCTTGCGAATCACCTCGATGCGATAATCAGACTCGATGATGGAATTCTGTCCCTTTCCGCCTGCCTGAGAAGATTTAACCTGATTGATTAAATCATTAAGCGGATTGTTTTTGTTTCTCATCGATCAAAAGGTTTGTTGTTGGATTTGGTTCGTTATTCCGTTTTTCGACCGGAGGTAATTCTTCTCCTCGTATAACTTTATCTATCTCGTCTCCGTCGAGGATTTCACGATCGAGCAATGCGCTTGCCAGCCGATGGAGAACGTCTATCTTCTCAGTTAAAATCTTCTCTGCGCGATCCATTCCGGTCATAATTATTTTTTTTGTTTCTTCATCTATTACAACTGCAGTGGTCTCGGAATAATTCTTCGAGCGGGTTATTTCTCTTCCTAAAAATATCTCTTCTTCTTTTGTTCCATAGGCAAGAGGTCCCATGCGTTCACTCATGCCCCATTCGCATACCATTTTGTGAGCGAGATTAGTAGCGCGTTCAATATCGTTACCGGCACCTGTTGTAAATTGATTGAAAACAATTTTCTCTGCCGCGCGTCCCCCGAGCGCATATGTGATCATCGCTTCTAAATATTCCTTGGAATAAGTATGCTTCTCGTCTATCGGCAGATAAGTTGTCACACCGAGCGCTCTGCCGCGCGGGATGATGGTGACTTTGTGAACAGGATCCGCTTCCGGAACCATCCTGGCTACAAGTACGTGACCGGATTCATGATATGCCGTAATTTTCTTTTCACTTTCGGTGATGATGAGACTCTTGCGCTCAACACCCATCATGACTTTATCTTTCGCTTCTTCAAAGTTGAGCATCGAAACGGCTTTTTGATTCTTCCTTGCAGCGAGAAGAGCGGCTTCATTGACAAGGTTTGCAAGATCAGCACCGGCGAGACCGGGTGTTCCTTTTGCCAATACAGCGAGATTGACATCTTCGGAAAGTGGAATCTGTCGTGTATGAACTTTCAAAATTCCTTCACGACCACGGACATCAGGACGGTCGACAACGATTTGACGATCAAAGCGACCCGGACGAAGTAATGCAGGATCGAGAACATCCGGGCGGTTTGTTGCAGCGATTATGATGACACCGCTGTTCTGCTCAAATCCATCCATCTCAACGAGCAATTGATTAAGAGTTTGTTCACGTTCATCGTGTCCGCCGCCAAGACCGGCGCCGCGATGACGCCCAACTGCATCAATCTCGTCGATAAAAATAATAGCCGGAGCGTTTTTCTTTCCGGTTTCAAATAAATCCCTTACGCGGCTTGCGCCAACGCCGACAAACATCTCGACAAATTCAGCACCTGAAATAGAATAGAACGGTACAGCGGCTTCACCGGCAACTGCGCGGGCTAATAATGTTTTACCGGTTCCCGGGGGTCCTAAAAGTAAAACACCGCGTGGAATTTTACCGCCGAGACGCTGGAATTTAGTAGGTTCTTTTAAGAATTCAATTATCTCTTGCAACTCAACTTTTGCTTCGTCGGCACCTGCGACATCCTGAAATGTTACCTTTGGAGCCCCCTCGTTTTGAACTTTTGCTCTACTTTTTCCGAACGAAAAAATACCTTTTGTGCCAACTCCCTGCATTCGCCGCATGATGATAAGCCAAACAACGAGTAGGAGAACCCACGGCAATGCGCCTAAGAGTGCATTCATCCATGTGTTATCTTCTTTGCTGATACTGAACCGGATGTTCTTCTCATTCCAGATTTTGACGACATTATCATCGAGGTAGGGAAGAGTAACTGTGAAGTGTTGAACTTTCGCGGTTTTACCGCTGGCAGTTATCACCTCCTGCGCTTCTTTCAAAGCGCCATGAAGTTGATAATCGCTAAAGTCGGATTTTTTCACAATTGCCGATTCTATTAATCCATTGGATAAAAGTTTTTGGTATTCCGTAAATGCGAGTTCAACCTCGGATGCTTCTTGTGTCCGAAAGAGCGTCATGATTATAAAAACGCCAAGAATAATTGCCGACCAACTGAGCACAACCTTCATTACTTTTCCCCAGTTGAAGTCGTCGTCGTTTTTCAACGGTTTTTTGGGCATTCTGTTTCGTCTGGGTTTGGTTAGTTTCTTCTGCTGTTCCGTACGTTTTATGTCTTTATTATCGTCCATGTTTCCTATCGTAGTCTGAATTATCCCTTGTCAACTAATTTATATATTGCAGGTAAATTCCTAACTTTCTGCATATAATCAAGGCCGTAACCTATTACAAAATCGTTAGGGATGCTAAATCCAATATAATCAATTTTTACATTAATTTTAACTGCATCCTTCTTGTAAAGGAGCGATACAATTTTGAATGTTTTCGGTTTGTGAAGGCAAATTAGTTTTTTGATAAAATCGATTGACAAACCCGAGTCGACGATATCCTCAACTACGATGATATCTCTACCGCCAATGGTCGCATTTAGGTCTTTCAGCAATGTAACGTGTCCCGAACTTATTTTTGCGTCACCGTAACTAGAAAGCTTGAGGAAGTCAACCTCGCAATCGATCTTGATATGCCGGATGAGATCCGACATAAAGATAAACGAACCATTGAGGATGCCGATAAAAATCGGAACACGGTCTTTGTAATCTTTATTTATCTTCTGTGCTAATTTAATAATTCTCGCAAGTATCTGCTTTTCACTTAGATACAACTCGAATTTGTCGTTACCGAATTTTATATGTCTTTTCATTTAGATGCTCGAATTTGTGGAATGAACTCAAGTTTTAAAATCTTTTTCGTATTTGGCGTAATTTTGAATCGGTCATCCAATCGTATACCGCAGATCCAGACTATATTTTCGTCGGAAACCAGTATTGGAATATTATGCTTTTTAAATAACGGAATTTTTTTGTCGATTAAAAAATCGCTGACTTTTTTACTATCAGACATACCGAAAGGTATGAACCAATCGCCTGCCAGCCATGTGCGAAGCTCAAACCGATTGCCAAGTGTATCCGCATCAACAAATTCGATATTCGGGTTGCTTGGTAGCTCGGCTTTTTCAACTGCCGATGATTCGAAGATCAAGGTTTCAAATTCGTATCTCATGTTCGTATAGATCGGATATGAAAAATCCTTAGCAGATAATTTTCCCATAAATATCAGCCGGTCACGGTCTTTGTAGAGAACCGTCTCGCCGGAAATTGAGCATGACGAACCTGTTTCTGCGCCGGAGATATTCATCATCGTTTTTACAGTGTTGAAATCGATTTCCGATTTCGAAAATTCCTTTCCGAGATGAAGAAGGATATGTTCTTGTATGAAAACGGGCTGTTCTTGAAGATGTGGAAGATTAATTACTATCTCATCCTTTGTGCGCGATCCAAGAACATAATCCAGAACTTTACTACATTCGATTCCGATATATTCTTCTATCCCGCAGAATAATTCGCTTGTTTTTCTGAGAGCGGCAGTCAGATTAGGATTTATATTCTCTTTTATCAGGGGGATAAGTTTGTGCCGGATGAAATTCCTTGTATAATCGCTTTTTAGGTTTGAAGAATCTTCCCGATATGTGATTTTGTTAGATGATGCGTATTGTGAGATTTCCTCACGGGTGGCAAATAATAGCGGGCGAATTATGAGCCGATCACTTCTGAAAATCGGAATGCCGGTAAGCCCATGGACGCCGCTTCCACGGAGAAGATTCATGATGATAGTTTCAGCGTTATCATCGGCATTATGTGCTGTAGCAATTTTCTGATAACCAAGCGACCGCCGGAGTTTTGCAAGAAATGCATATCGAAGATTCCGGGCGATTTCCTGAATCGATAATTTTTCAACTTCAGAAGCAGTCATCGTATCGGCGCACTCAACGTAACACTCGAGACCTGATTCTTTTGCGGTATTTCTGACAAAAGCTTCATCCGCGTCCGATTCGGTTCCACGGAGCTGGTGATTGAAATGCGCAACTGCAATATCGAGTTTCAATCGCTTCTTAAGTTCAAGCATAAGATCGAGCAGAGACATCGAATCGATCCCGCCGCTGACTGAGACGAGAATCTTCTCTCCGCGCTCAATGAGGTGGTTTTTATGAATGAATTCCTGGAATGAATTGAATAACGGCTGTTCCGTCATAAGATCGTGTAAAAAAATACCTCTCAAAGGAGACTTCGAAAGGATTTATTCGTAGCGGAGGAGGGAGTCGAACCCCCGACACATGGATTATGATTCCATTGCTCTAACCAACTGAGCTACTCCGCCAAGTTTATTCTGTATACAGCATTGTTTATTTTGATAACCAATCCCGTCTCGATTCTCGATACGGGATTCTCAATTCGATAGTGAATTTAGCTGTATTTCTTTTGCTAAATTCAATCGAATTGGAACTGAGCTACTCCGCCGTTTTCGGTTGTAAAATATACGAGAAAATTGGCAGATTAGCAAGAGTATAATTTGGTTTTCGGAGAGAGATTACTTACATTCATCGGAACAACAACTTGAGATACAATGGAAAAGAAATTTATCCGACAATTATTCTGTATTAGTATCTTCTTACCGATTCTCATCGGGTGTGGTTATACGGAACCGGTTCGAAAATCCACTCAAGTGTTGCACGGTGATATAATCGACGTATTTCCAGCCACTTATTTTGTAAATACAATTGAAAGCACTCAGGTAGAAGGTGCGTACATTGTTTTAGATCGATACTCGGGACACCAAGAGGATGCAATGAAGATTGCTTGGAGCAGAGATGCCGATGCTTACATCAATGTATCTTATAAAACATGGAGAGAATATCAACAATGGTATGATGGTCCAGGTTATTATGTTGATAAAGATTCTTTTTCAGGAACATTGATAAAGTATATCAAGTATATCTATCCCACTGATAACGCTATTGTCACATTTAATTTTCCTGCCAGCTTGTGGATATCTGCTACCGTAAACAGATTTAACGGTCCGATGGTTTTTCAGTTTGAAGATGAGAAGAAAGATTATTTCGAATTAGACACGAAGGATTTAGACCCCGGGATTTATGAGATTCATGTACGAGCGGGAGATTATCCGTTATGGACGCATCGGGGGACACGATGGGATACAAGTAGATGGATCGAGATCGTTAAGTAAAACATTATCACGATTTTGTAATTGAAAGTATTTGCCCCGCTAATCGTTATGAATCTTGATATACTTTTTCTTATATTATCATATCATTGTTTCGTTTTCAAATTCCCAATTATTCACTCAAAGGATTATTTATGAGAAAAATGCCGATTCTGATTTTAACAATCATTTCAATCATTTTATTCCAGAATCAAATAATAGCATGCACGAACTTCCTCGTAACTAAGGGAGCCTCGAAGGATGGAAGCACGATGATTTCTTATAGTGCGGATTCGTTTACTTTTTACGGAGAACTTTATCATTTTTCAGCCGGGGTCTATCCCGATGGATCTATGGTGGATGTTTATGAATGGGATACCGGAAAATTTTTAGGCAGAATCAAACAGGCGCGCGAAACGTACAATGTTATCGGCAATATGAATGAATATCAGGTCTCGATCGGTGAAACAACTTTTGGCGGACGTGAGGAAATGCATAATCCCAAAGGGATAGTCGATTATGGAAGTCTTATATATCTTGCCCTTCAACGCTCTAAAAGCGCGCGCGAAGCAATCAAAGTGATGAGCGATCTTGTGAATGAGTACGGATATTGCAGTGAAGGTGAATCTTTTTCCATTTCCGATCCGAACGAAGTCTGGATTCTCGAAATGCTCGGACATGGAGTAGGTTCGAAAGGCGCAATCTGGGTTGCGGTTCGCATACCGGACGGATATGTCTGCGCACACGCGAATCAGGCGCGCATAACAAAGTTTCCGTTGAACGACCCGAACAACTGTTTATACTCACCCGATGTAATTTCGTTCGCCCGTGAAAAAGGTTGGTTCAAAGGTAAAGATTCAGAGTTTGATTTTTCTGGTACGTATGCTCCTCTTGATTTTGGCGCAATCCGTTTCTGTGAAGGACGTGTGTGGTCATTCTTCCGTAGAGTCAACAGCACGATGGAAAAGTATATCTCCTACATTAAAGGAGAAAGTCTTGAAAGAATGCCGCTATACATCAAGCCGGACAGAAAACTTTCCGTGCAGGACGTACAACAGTTGATGCGCGATCACTTCGAAGGCACTGAATTCGACATGACGAAGGGTGTTGCAGCAGGACCGTACGGAATGCCGTATCGATGGAGACCACTCACATGGGAATACCAGGGACAACAGTGTTTCAACGAGCGACCCATTTCAACGCCTCAAACAGGTTTTTCATTTGTCGCTCAATCACGCTCATTCCTCCCGAATGAAATTGGCGGCGTGTTCTGGTTCGGTCTCGATGATACGTACATGACTGTTTACGTTCCGATGTATGCCTGCATGACAAAGACCCCGTACAATTACACGCAGGGTTTAGCTTCTTTGGGAAGGTTCAACTGGGAATCTGCTTTCTGGGCTTTCAACTTCGTTTCGAATTTTGCTTATCCAAAATACAGCTTAGTGATAAATGATATCAAGAGAGTTCAAAGCGAACTGGAAGGATCGTTCATGTCGCGCCAGGAAACAATCGAGAAAACGGCGATGGCGCTTTATAAAAATTCCAAAGGTGAAGCTATAGATTACCTGACAAAATATTCGAGTGAGATGGGTGACCTAACATACAAACGCTGGCGGAAGTTAGGCGAAGATTTGTTAGTGAAGTACATGGATGGTGTTGTGAAGAACGAATCGTTCCAGCCGATTAATGTGGGATATCCCGATGCATTCAAGAAAATGATGATAGATGATCAGGGCGATGCAATCAAGATGAAGAAACTTCCCGGTGCAGACGTTCTTGCTTATGAGGAGAACATCTTGAAAGCCGATGAGTTGCTGAAGGAGAAAAAATATTCTGAAGCAAAAGCGCTTTATCAGAAGGCGAGCGAGTTAAAACCGGGTGAAAGCTTCCCGAAGGCACAGGCAGAAAAGATCGCGAAGATTCTTAGCGAGATAGAAGAACTGCACAAAAAGAATTTTTCGAATTAAAATTCAGCAAAGCCGCTTAACACAAATACAATCGCTCAACTGTTAGAAGCCAGGGTAATATTTTGTTCAATGAATAACCCTGATCGATCGGATTGATTTTTATTTTCTTCTTCGTAGGATTGGTTTAGATTAGTTTCGGTGTTTTCATCCCCGATAATTGCGTCTGGACTTCTGTCTCTTTTCCACGGCTTTGTCATCAGCCATTCAAAAAGAGCGTTGAGTGCCAACAGGCAGAGCAGAATACCCAACAACAGACCTATCAGATTAATGATATCGGGTGCACCCTTTTGTATCATTATGAAACCGATCATAAATGTTCCTTTCCTTACTTGATAAAAATGTAATCACTGTACTACTCAATTGCAAATATTTATTGACAACGTGGGAGATTTTCATTACAATATAGCCATTCCGACCTTCTAATAACTGATAAAGGATTAAAATATGCAGCCGCAAAATTACACCAACCACAAAAGATATGTTTTCATGTTCCATGTTGTTCTGTTCTTTGCAATACTCGCCCTCATTGGAGGATCAATTAACAACCTAACTGAATCATTCGGGAATGAAGACCGTCTTTACAACGCCTCACTAATATGCCTTGTTAGCTTGTGTTTGTTACTCCTGTTTATCTTCAGCCGCTCGTTCGCTTTGAAAGCGCAAGACCGTGCCATCAGAGCTGAGGAGAATCTAAGGCATTTTGTACTTACAGGTAAATTGTTAGATTCGCGTCTCACCGTTCGGCAAATCATTGGACTTCGTTTCGCGTCCGATGAAGAGTTTGTCGCACTCGCAAAGCGAGCGGCAGAGGAAAATCTTTCAGAAGATGCAATCAAGCGAGCGATCAAGAATTGGAAAGGTGATTATTATCGGGTTTAAGAGTAATACGTAAGGAAATTAATATGACCAACCTACTTCATGATTTATACACCCACCAGGCATGGGCAGACGCTGAACACTGGAAGGCATTGGAAGCACATCCTGCTGCACTCGAGGATGATACAATCCGCAAACGGCTTCATCATCTTTATGAGGCACAGCGTGCATTTCTTTTCATATCCAGAAAGATAAAATTAGATCGACATGATTATGGAATAATTTACGATATGCCTGTACTTAAGGATCTTACAAAATGCAACCACGAAGAAGCTGCTGAGTTTCTTAATAATGCTACGGATGAACAACTCAATGATGTTGTTACGATCCCTTGGTTCAAAGACCCGCCTATAAGTATAACGATTGAACAGGCGCTCACTCAAACCGCTTTGCACAGTCATTACCACCGCGGACAGAATGCAGCGCGATTGCGCGAGTTAGGTGGAAATCCCCCGCTGACGGATTTCATCCTCTGGCTTTGGAAAGAGAAGCCCGAACCGGAGTGGAAATAGACGAATACTTTTTAATGTTGTATTAGCAACACTTTATCGAATCGCTCGTAAACATGAGAGAATGTAGGGGTCACTTCCTCACAGCACTGCAAATTAAGTTATAAATACACAATAAATTCACAACATAAAGGTACTATTATGAAATTAACAAACCGTTTTCCTACCATCATTCTGATGATGTGTATTTTATTTCTCTCTGTCTCATCTCTGGCGCAAGCTCCGAAAAAAATCCCGATGCGTGATTTTTTCAAGAATCCGGAAAAGTCTGCATTTACCTTATCGCTTGATGGTAAATACGTTGCGCATGTTGAACCGTACGAGAGACGCATGAACATATTTGTCCAGCCGATTTCGGGCGGCGAATCAAAACGAATTACATCGGTAACCGATCGTGATCTATCAGGATATTTTTGGAAGGGCAGCGACCGGTTATTATTTGTAAAAGATTTCGGCGGTGATGAAAACTTCCATCTCTTTGCCGTTGATCGTGAAGGTAAAGAGATGAAAGACCTTACGCCATTCGACAGTGTTCGAGTTCTAATAATTGACGATCTAAGAGATCATCCCACAGATGTCCTCGTCGGAATGAATAAACGTGTTCGTGAGATATTTGATGTATATCGGCTCAATACAGGTACGGGTGAACTCACAATGGTTGCTCAAAACCCCGGTAACATAACAGGCTGGGTTACCGATCATGCCGGTAATATTAGGATTGCTACGACAACCGATGGCGTCAACACGAGTATACTTTATCGCGATACCGAGAAGGATACATTCCAAAATGTTATGACTACGAATTTTAAGGAATCGTTTGGACCTCTATTCTTCACGTTCGATAACAAAAATATTTATGCTGTCTCAAATCTTGGCAGAGATAAAACCGCAATTGTTGAATACGACATTGCCAACAAGAAAGAAGTTAGTGTAATATATGAGCGCGACGATGTGGATGTTAACGGGATGGATTATTCACGATTGAGGAAAGTGTTGACCGAAATAGGTTACATAACATGGAAGGTTGAACACAAATTCCTCGACAAAGAAACTGAAGACCTATACGCAAAGCTTGAAAAGCAACTCCCCGGGTATGAGGTAACAGTTGTCTCCAGCGACAAGGACGAGGAAGTATTTACAGTGTCAACATCAAGCGACAGAACACGCGGCTCGTTTTATCTTTATGAAAAGAAATCGGATAAGCTGACAAAGCTTGCCGACCGTTCCCCCTGGTTGGAAGAAAAAGATCTTGCTGAGATGAAACCGATTGAATACAAAACCCGCGACGGATTAACGATCCATGGTTATCTCACATTGCCGAAAGGTAAGGAAGCAAAATATCTTCCTGTAATTGTTAATCCGCATGGCGGACCGTGGGCGCGCGACATGTGGCGGTTCAACGCCGAGGTACAATTCCTTGCAAACCGCGGGTATGCAGTTTTGCAAATGAATTTCCGCGGCTCCACCGGTTATGGAAAAAAGTTCTGGGAAATTTCTTTCAAACAGTGGGGAAAATCTATGCAGGATGATATTTCCGACGGCGTTAAGTGGCTCATCAGTCAGGGGATTGCCGACCCGAAACGAGTAGCGATTTACGGCGGAAGTTACGGCGGTTATGCCACGCTTGCAGGACTTACATTCACACCCGATCTGTACGCCTGCGGAGTTGATTATGTCGGCGTATCGAATTTGTTTACATTTATGAGAACAATTCCACCGTATTGGAAACCATACCTCGATATGTTCTACGAGATGGTTGGAGATATGCAGAAAGACAGCACGTTGCTTGCCTCCGCATCGCCGGTATTTCACGTTGATAACATCAAGGCACCGCTTTTAGTTGCGCAGGGTGCAAAAGATCCCCGCGTCAATATCAACGAGTCGAACCAGATTGTTGATGCTCTGAAGAAAAAAGGTATCGATGTGCCTTACCTCGTGAAAGAGAACGAAGGTCACGGATTCCGCAACGAAGAAAACCGGTTCGACTTCTACGAAGCGATGGAGAAATTTTTAGAAAAACATTTGCTTCAATAAAAAAAACCTGTCACGCTGAGCTTGTCGAAGCGTGAAAAGTAAGTGAAATGTCATTGTTCGTCGTTCGGCAAGCTCACGAGGTTAACCATGACATTAATTTAATTATGTAAAATCTCCATAATATTTTAATAGATGATGCCCCGTTCCTCATAGGACGGGGTGTTTATTTTAAACGAGTTGGGCAGTGAACCACCGCTCATAGATTTTATCATCTGGCAATGAAAGGGAAGCCGGAACTGGGTTGGATGTAATTTTAAAAAAAGATACACGTCATCCCGTCCCGCTCGATGAGCGGGATTGGTCGGGATCAGAACGGGGCTGGCTTGGTATAGATGCTGACCAAGAGCATCCTTCGACTTCGCTCAGGACAGGTGTCAGCATGACGGGTTGGGTGGGTTGTGGTATCTCTGAGGTGCGGTTGTTGAAGGTGAAAAGAAATTTGTGTAGATTCTTACCATCAAGTAAAATTTATTTTATTATTAGAAATGTTTGCATCCACAGAATTCATTGAACTGAATCGTCGTTTCATTCCGCTAAATGAGGGAGAGCAGCCAGAAGATATGGCTCTTTTCAGTTATACTCGCGAATTATTAGGACGTGAACTAGGACTTGGGTGGGATGATCTTTTCAATAATAGATTTGTCGTTGTTCTCGGAGAACCTTTTAGTGGCAAGACGTGGGAATTTAAGCGTCGCGTTGACTTAATGAGAGACGAAAGACGATTTGCTTTCTTTATTCAGCTAGATAGATTAATAGATCTGTCTTTGGTTGATGCTATTGGCAGAGATGATTACAATTACTTTCAAAAATGGTTACATAGTAGTCACGAAGCATTTTTCTTTCTTGACTCTGTCGATGAAACAAAATTTCGAAAGCTTACCGATTTCTATACGGCATTGAACCGATTCCACAACGATCTTGACACTATTAATATTGGGCGAACACGGATTATTTTAAGTTCACGGATAAGTGAATGGCAACCAAAGAATGATCTATATGAGGTTTCGAGCCTTTTTCCTCTACTAGCCACCTCAAAGGAAAAAGCCAGCACTCCAATTGCGCAAGGAGATCAATCTGATAAACGAGAGGGAATCATTGTTGTCCAAATGGAACCTCTAGATAAAACTCGGGTGGAAGCTTTCACTCGAGCAAAGAATATTTCAGATGCTGATAAATTTCTTTCTGCCTTAGAAGAGCATCAAGCATGGGAGTTCACCAGAAGACCAGGAGATGTAGTCGACTTACTTAAATTTTGGAAGGAACAAAAACGGTTTGGTTCACTTAGTGAACTCATAGAACATGATGTTCGTTTTAAACTACAATTACCGAAACGTGATAATGACTCGCTGTCTTCCGACCAATTATATGAGGGAGTCAAATCACTCGCTGCAGCCACAATGTTTTGTCGCCAATTTAACTTCAAAGTACCGGAGGATAATTCGGATAGCTTGGCACTAGATGCTAATAAGTGTTTACAAGAAAATTGGAGCAAACAACAATCAAGTTCATTACTAATGCGCCCTCTTTTTGACAGCGCAAGTTATGGACACATTCGTTTTCACCATCGACGTATTGCAGAGTATCTTACAGCGCAATGGTTGGAAGATCGGTTGTATAATCGATGTCCGGTGATGGAGATAAATAATCTACTTTTCGAGCATAGTTGGGGAAAAAAGATAATCCGAAAGGGACTTGCACCAATTGCGGCTTGGCTTTGCTGTGGCAGTGAGCCGTGGAATGAAGATATTAGAAATTGGGTTCTAGAAGCTGCCCCTGATATTCATTTGCAATATGGTGATCCAAGTCGGTTACCAATCGAATATAAAAGAAAAATTCTTGCAGCAATTGTAGAACGCTTCAAGGGAAGGGAACGAGTATGGATTGAATCTTCACCTGAATCCTTAAAACGTATTGCAGACCCAGCACTCGCAGAAGATGCTATTACAATTATACGCAATCGAGATATTTCGGCTGATATAAGAAAAGAAATACTCCAATTAGTACGCTATGGACGCCTAAAAGAGTGTCTTAGTATTGCTCTAGAATTAATCGCGACTCCAGATGAATCTTTAGATATAAGGATATACGCAGCAGCGACAATTAGAGATGCTGGTGATAAGGAAAGCCGACAAAAGCTTGTTCAGATTGCAAATCAACTTCCCAATATTCCTAATTACCTTTGTGGTGAAATATGTGAAGCGCTTTATCCAGATGTAATAGATTCTTGTGGGTTGATCGATTTATTAAGGAAAACAGAACCAGTTCCTGATAGCAGTGTTGATCTAAATTATCAATTATCATCTCACTTTGAATCAGTATTGAAACCAGATCAAGCACATGAATTACTTTTAGCACTATTAGATTTGGGACGAACCCCTCCATATATTCTCCATGATAGTAAAGAGACAAATGTCTCTGCTCAATTCTCTTGGTTAGGTGAAGTAATCCCCGTAGTACTGCGGAAATTGTTTTCAATAACAGAACTAAGCGAAGAAGAGATAGCTATAACTGTCACTGCAATATCCTTTCTGGGACAGATCCATCGATATAGTAAACTGCATACATCCAAGTTTGATGAACTGAATATTGCAACGGGCAGACATCCTTCATTAAGAAGACATTACTTTTGGAATCGCGTTAAAGAACGACGTCAGCAAGAAAAAGACGAACCTAGGACATTGGTTGCGCTATATGATTACTACGAAGTTATTAAACCCCTGCAAGACGATATCGATTGGATGGTGCAGGATATTCAGGGGATGGATAGTATTAGAGATCGTGAACTTGTATTATGTCTAGCGTCTGACCTAATTCGAAGATCAAAACAAAAAGATCTTGACCGCAACAAAATCAAGAAAGCTATCGTTCGAGATACGCATCTAAAGTCATTTTATCACAGACAGATCAATGGTCCTACATTGTGGTTAAAACGACTGTGGTACAGAAATATACACTGGAAGCTCGGAGATAAGTGGTGGTGGATTGACAAATGGAGAAAACTTAAACAAAGTTGGACATATTTCAATGATCAGTACAAACTAATCATTCATTTAAAACAATTAATAACAGGTAAAAACGCAGCCTGGCTTTCTCATCTTTGTCGTGAAGCTGATGAGAAAAATATTCAACGCTATACTCCAAGCACATGGGACGATCTTACAAAGAAACGGGGTAGACTTATTACTTGGGCAACAAGAAAAGGATGTAAACATATCTGGCGTACATATAAACCGAACTTGCCGCATGAAAGCGTTAATGGAAATAGAACTTATGGGATAATAGCTGGTCTTGCGGGCATACAAGCAACTTTAGCAGACAAAGAAATAAATCTGGCAAAAATGAATTATGAAGATGCTTATCGAGCTTCAAGGTATGCGGTAAATGAGTTAAATGGATTTGCCACATGGTTTAAAGATCTTGCCTGTTTTCATCCTGACGCAGTTCGCGAAGTTCTTGTTGAGTGCATCAGAGGAGAATGGCAATTTACTGCAGATCGAAAAGACGTTAATGAAGTATTGCAAGATTTAGTATGGCAAGGTGATGACCTGGTACCACTAGTGGAAAAATCTATAATCGAATTGCTGAAGAATGATGATCCACCTAATCCATCAATACTTCGCTTGGGTCTTTCACTTCTAATGAGACGAAATATTGCACCATCAAATGAACTCGGAATAATTGCTTCGGAACGTATTAAGCGATATCCCGTTGGGAGCAAAATATTCTTGTTGTGGCTAACGGTATGGTTACAAACCGATGCTGCTCATGCAATAAATTTTTTGAATGAGTTATTAAATAATTATGATAAAGCAGTTGATCTGATGCTAAACTTATGCGCTGTGCTAAAAGGTGATCGTTTTGATAAAGCACCAGTATCACATAAACCAGATTACGAACATCCGGTTTTATTGCGGAGATTCATAGTTTTGGTATTTCGTTATATACGACCTGAGGATGATGAGTCTTATGGTCCCGGTGTATTCACACCAACAGCAAGACACGATGTACAGGATTTTCGTGGTAGATTACTTGATCGGCTTGCAAATAGCACTGATCCGCAAGCAACGATTGAATTGAAGAATCTACTCTCCGAACCAGCTATGGTTGCTAGACGAGATTTCATATTGCATCTGATTGAGAATAGAGAAGAAACTCAAGCAGATTTAGAACCATGGAAACCAGAGGACGTACGTTCTTTCCAAAAGGATCATGAGATAGACCCAAAGACAGATCGTGATCTATTTAAACTCGTAATTAAACGCTTGCAAGGGATTAAATATGATGTAGAAAAAGCAGATAATAGCTTAAGAGAAGAAGTTCGTATTGGTGATCCAGAACCTATACTTAGACGATGGTTGCAAAGAAAGTTAGTGGACCGTAACAACAATCGTTACACTGTACCGCAAGAGGAGGAAATCGACCAACAAGACAGGCCGGATCTACGAATTGAAAACCCAAATACCGATCCTGTATCTATCGAAATTAAATGGGCGGAGCGTTGGACTTTGAGTACACTAATAGAACGTCTTGAAAATCAATTAGTAGGACAATATTTACGGGCACATAACTCCCGTTATGGAATTTACTTTATTGGAATGATTGGTCACAATAAGGAAAAATCATGTAAGAACGATCAAGAGCATAGTTTTGAACAAGTGATTGAAATCCTTAAAGCACGAGCGAAGGCAATTGTTGAATCTCGTAATGAAGTTGAAGGTCTTGAAGTGATAGGTATTGACTTTCGGAATCCGAAAGATTTATGAAGGTGTAATTTGTCGTTAATCCCTCCCTTTGTTATATTAAAGTGAAAGGAGAATATCCATGCTTAACATTCCAAGAAAATATATTGTCGATGAGAAGAATAATAAAATCGCAGTCCAGCTAGATATCGGTACGTTTGAAAAAATTGAAGAGGTGTTGGAGAATTATGGCTTGCTCAAGTTGATCAAGGAAGGTGAAGCAGATGAGAAATTTGTACTTGCAGAGGCAAAAGCCGCCTATAAAACAATGGAAAAGAAACCGTGAAAACGGAGTACCGAAAACGTTTTCTAAAAGAACTCGCCGATATCCCCTCGCATCATAGAACTCCAATCGAAGAATTTGTATTTGAAACTGTTCCAAATCTGAAGACAATATTCGAGTCAGGTAAGGTGGAGGCGATGACAGGTTATCCCGGATATTATAAAGTACGCTTCGGTGATTATCGCATTGGTCTATCAATAGTTGCCGATACTGTTATATTTGAAAGAGTTCTTCATCGCAAAGAGATTTACCGTCATTTCCCATGAGTCAATAACTTATTTACATGCAAGGCATATGATAAATCATAATTCTGTTACCTCATAACCTCAACTATATCTCTATGAACAAATTACTTTTATTATCTCTAATGTTTGTGCTCGTTGTAATCCTCCCACAACAAAGCAACGCACAATCGAATAATCAAACTGTTTTTGTCACAACTTCGTGGTTGGCAGAGCATATCAACGATCCATCGCTTGTCGTCCTACATGTTGCGCCTATCCGCCGCGATTACGAAAGAGGGCATATCCCCGGTGCGCGGTTTCTATGGAACGGTTGGATATATATGTCGAACCCCGAACTGAGCTACGAGTTATTACCCGTAGAGCAGCTCGATACAACGCTTGAAGCGCTTGGTGTTTCGAGTGATTCACGAATAATTCTTTGCGGCATCGGCGGAAATGTAAATCAGGTTGCACGCGTCTTTGTTACGCTGGATTATCTCGGTATGGGTGAGAGAACATCAATACTCGATGGCGGCTTCGATGCCTGGAAAGTTGAGGGCAAACCAATAACAAAAGAACTGCCGGTTTATCAACGCGGATCGTTCACACCTAAACTAAATCCGCTTGCAATTGTTGATGCGGAGTTTGTAAAGTCGGGGCTTCATAAGCAGGATATTTCCATCATAGATGCGCGCGCTCCGCAATTTTATAACGGTACGAACAGCGGAGGTTACCCACGCGCAGGAGGTATCCCAACTGCAAAGAATATTTTTGCGGGAAGTCTTATCGACAGCACAAACAAAATGATTCCGATGACGAGAATTGCTGAGAAATTTGATTCAGCGGGGGTCAAGAAAGAAAATGAGGTTATTGTATATTGCCACAGCGGAGTCTCTGCGTGCGTGGTTTATATCGCCGCGCGTTCGCTTGGATATACGCCTCATCTTTACGATGGCTCGTTCGAAGATTGGAGCGGCAGGGAGGATTTACCGTTGGCACTGCCTCAGAAGCCGGATTCAATTAAGAAATAGGTTTGTAATTCCTGGTGAAATAAAAAGTCCCGCCTATGGTTCGACTTCGCTCACCATGACGGCGGGACTTAATATGACTGTGGCTAGTAGCTTTCTGGACAGCCCATTAATCTCTTCAAGTACAAGTGTAAATATCTATTTCACATCCACGGTTCATCCGCCGATGGACCATAGATAGACGGAACTTTACCTCCAGCCATTCTCAAATAAACCGAGAACTGTCCGCGATGGTGAATAGTATCCATCACTCCTGTCCAAAGAACGTCTGCTGTACGCATGTCAGCCATTTGGTTTGGTCCCGACATGAACTGAACGGTCTTGTTCATATCCTGATCGCTCATCTTCTTTACTTTTTCTACATTCTCTTTATGATTGCGCTCATAGATCGAAAGAATTTCCTGTAAGGTCGATGGCGGCGGTGGAGTGTTATTAAAATCGAATTTACCTGAGATCGCTCCGTTTATGAGAACCTTTTCTTCGTTGTTCAATGTCCAGGCAAGTTCTTTTGCCGAGCGAGATTTCTCGTGCGGCTTGAGATCGAGTTTGTTCTCAGGATATGACTTGAGAACTTTCAGAGTTGTATGGAACTCTCGTTCCCAGACTTCAATGAATTGATTTTTCTCTGATGTTGCCATAACTAATTCCTTTCTTAGATATGTTTTATTATTGTGTAATGCTTGCTGTTTTGTTGGAGCTTTGCGATTGCTCTATTTTACTGAACATCAGATTAGATGAAAGAGTTCAATTAGCTATTTTGGTGTTTCATAAGAGGAGAAATGAGAATCTTATCCTGAACAATAATTTAAGAAATCAGAATTGTTTCTAAATGATTCTGAGTAAGAATATTCTTACCTTTCAAATATGCAACAGATATTCATCGCTCATATCGATCTCGATTGTTTCTTTGTCTCTGTGGAACGCATTAAGGATCCATCTCTCGATGGTAAACCTGTCGTTGTCGGTGGAAGTGCAAGAGGGCGTGGTGTAGTTGCTTCTGCATCTTACGAAGCAAGAAAATACGGTGTCCGTTCGGCGATTCCTACTGCGCAAGCGTTGCGGCTTTGCCCGGACTTGATTGTAGTATCAGGTCATCACGTAGATTATTCGACATATTCAAATAGATTATATAAAAGGATGCTTGAAGTTGCACCGGTTGTAGAACGTGCTTCAATCGATGAAATGTACCTCGATTTCACAGGGTGCGAATCACTTTACTCAAACAACCTGCCGGGTTACATGAATAAACTTCAGAAAATGGTCAAGCAGGAATTCCAGCTTCCGTGTACAATTGCACTTGCGTCAAATAAGTTGGTTGCAAAGATTGCCGCAAATACAGTTAAGCCTGCCGGTGTAATTTATGTCCCACCCGGCACTGAGAAAATATTTCTCGCTCCGCTTCCTATCGGTGTGATTCCGGGCGTAGGGAAAAAAACAGAAGAGTTTCTCACACAGAAAGGTTTCAAGACAGTTGCTGATCTTCAATCTGTTTCCTTGAAGGAATTGATCAAACTTCTTGGTGCGCACGGCGGGTGGATTCATCGTGCATCGAATGGTGAGGGGTCAACAACTTTAGAAACTGAACACATAGCAAAAAGCGTCAGCCGTGAAGAAACATTTGAGAAAGATATATCCGATACCGGTGAATTGGAAAATATTCTTTTCATGCTCACGGAAAGTGTGTGCTCGACGCTCAGACTGAAATCGCTAAAGGCGCGAACCGTTCAACTGAAACTGCGGAATTCAAAGTTTAAAACAATAACACGCAGGTGTACCATTCAACCGACAAATTACGATCCGGATATTCTCAATACGGCTAAGCGGTTATTGCAAGAAGCGCATGATGGCAAAACTCAGATCAGACTCATCGGTATCGGATTATCGAACTTTGCAGATGAGTCTCAAGCTGATATCGACTTATTCCCTTCATCCGAAAAACAACAGAGAATTCTTCAAGCAGTCGACAAACTACGGGATAAATTTGGAGATGACACGATTAAGATCGGAGGGAATACTTAATTCGATTTGAAAATATTTTATTGGAGGATCAATTCCATCTTTGACTTTCCTTTAAATTTTATTAATATTAAACCCTGATTCTAATTAAGGACGAGATAAGATATTGCTGAGTGAGACCCATAAATATTCTCCAGATGAGGCGTTTGCATACTGTGCGGAAATTACTGAAGCGCATTACGAAAATTTTCCAGTAGCCTCAATTTTCCTGCCGCAGGAAAAACGTCCATATGTGCAGGCGATCTACGCTTTCAGCCGCATAGCCGATGATTTTGCAGACGAATTCCAGATTGCCAAAGAGGATAGACTTACTAAGCTGAATGATTGGGAAAATAAACTCAAGCAATGCTACGAAGGTTATGCGGATCACCCAATCTTTATTGCACTTCGGGAAACGGTTAAACGATTAGACATTCCGATCGAACCGCTTAGCGACCTGATAACCGCTTTTAAACGTGATGTTACGCAGAACCGTTACGAGACGATCGATGAACTTTTGGATTATTGTAAATATTCTGCAAATCCGGTGGGCAGACTTGTACTAATGATTTTCAATTACCGGGATGAGAAGTTGTTTGAACTCTCCGATTATATTTGCAGTGCGCTCCAGTTAACAAATTTCTGGCAGGATATAAAAGTTGATAAGGAAAAAGATAGGTTGTATATTCCAATTGAGGATATGATAAAGTTTGGCTACGGTTTGGATAAATGGAATAATGGAGTTATGGATAGCGGATTCAGGAAATTGATGAAATATCAGGTTGGGCGCACGAGAGAGATGTTTTATAAAGGAGCCGAACTTCCGGCTCTCGTCTCGAAAGATTTACAACTTGAGTTGAAACTCATCTGGTTTGGCGGAATGGGAATATTGAAGATGATCGAGAAAAATAAATATGATGTACTGCAAAAGAGACCGAGATTAAGAACATCGGATAAAATGATGATATTTTTACGCGGATTGGTATTCAACGATTTACCGAATTATAAAAAGAAACGTCCGAGGAAAGAAGTATGGGATCTGACTTAGCCATGCCGCTCGCTTCTGGTTTGAAGGAGAGTAAATCGAGTTTTTATTACTCGTTCTCATTCCTTCCGAAAAGGAAACGCGATGCGTTGAAGACCGTTTATGCTTTCTGTCGCACTACCGATGATATTGTCGATAATGTTCATGACGTCAGCAGTAAAATTGAAGTATTAAGAAAATGGCGGAACGAGCTTGAACTCGGTCTTGATGGAAAATCCGGCTATCAAATACTGAATCAGCTCAGCGAAATCACGAAAAAATTTAAAATACCTGTAGTCCATTTTTACGAACTGCTCAGGGGAGTCGAGATGGATCTGGTGAAGAACCGCTATGAGACATTCGATGAGCTAAAAGAGTACTGCTATCTTGTAGCTTCAACAGTCGGACTTATGAGTCTTGGAATATTCGGACCGAGGAACGAGCGCACAAAAGAATATGCCGTTAATTTAGGTATCGCACTTCAGTTGACCAATATTATCCGCGATATCGGCATCGATGCAAAATATGGAAGGGTATATCTCCCACAAGAAGATTTACGCAGGTTCGGTTACACAGAAGCAGAACTTATTTCGTCACGTAACAGCTCTCAATTCAAGAAGTTAATGGAATTCGAAACTCAGCGAGCCGAAGAATATTTCCAAAAAGCGAAAGAATCGTTGCCTGAGGAAGATAAACGTGCGATGTTTGCCGCAAAGATTATGGAAAGGATTTATTACCACACTCTTCTCCGCATCAAGGAAGTAAATTATAATGTGTTCGACAGGAAAATCATGTTGCCCCGATTCCTGCAATTAGCAATCGCCGTGAAATACTGGGTCAAGCAGCGAATGCTCGGGAGATGATTCGCTGTGTGCCTCTAATTATCAATCCGAAGCTTCCAATCTGAAATCTGAAATCTTATATGTTTGATGTTATCATAATTGGCGGAGGATTAAGCGGACTTGCCGCCGCAGTTCAGCTTTCAAAAGATGGAGCAAAGGTTGCAATCTTCGAACAAGCTCCTCGATTGGGAGGAAGATGCTATTCCTACATAGATGAAAAAACCGGTGATGTTGTCGATAACGGACAACATGTGCTTGCCGGTGCATACCACAATCTTCTTAAATATCTCGACGCGATCGGAACGCGGCATTTCTTAAAGAATGAGACTTCATTAAGTTTATTATTCCATCATCCGGTTAAGGGTAGAGCGAAATTTGAATTGTCTTCATTGCCTAAACCGTTTCATATTGTCATGGGTATGTTGAAATATAAACTTCTTTCATTTCAAGATCGTCAAAAACTGTTGAAAGTCGGTCTTGTGTTGAACGGCTGGAATAATGAACTGGAGAAAAAACTTTCAACCATGACTGTCGATGAGTGGCTGGTGGATATGCGCCAATCTGAAGAAGCGAGAAAAAACCTCTGGCATCCGATTGCGATATCCATCATGAACGAATCTCCTGCTAAAGCTTCGGCGTTTCTTCTGGCACGGTCGCTAAGAGCAACATTCCTCGGACAAAAATCTGATTCGGCTATCCTTATATCAACGGTAGGTCAATCGGAACTTTACGTCAATGAAGCGGTAAATCTACTGAAAATACGAGGAGCAAAAATCTTTACGAGCACTGAGATAGAAGGAATAGAATTGCTGAACGGGAAGGCTGTCGGGGTTCGATTGAAAGAGCATAAATTAGTAAAAGCCAAGAGTATTATCTCGACGGTACCGCCATACGCATTGAGGAAAATCATTCCGCACTCATATAAGACTGAAAAACCATTTTGCGATCTAGGGAGATATGAAGCTTCTCCGATAATATCAATTAATCTATGGTTCGATTCAGAATTTATGGATTTTGATTATATAGGTTTGATTGATAAAAATCTTCAGTGGATCTTCAATCGACGGCGGCTGATGAATGAATCGAAATCAGGCAGTTATATTACTACCGTTATAAGCGGCGCGCATAAATATATCGAAACATCAAAAGAGAAATTACTCGATTGTGCCATCGCGGAAATCCATGAAGTATTTCCAAACAGCCGCAAAGCAAAATTAACTTCATCAATTATCATAAAAGAAAAGCGTGCAACCTTTTCTGCTACTAATATCTACGAACGATATAGACCCGGAGCTGAAACACCGATTGGAAATTTCTATCTTGCAGGCGATTGGACTGATACCGGTTTACCGGCAACGATTGAAGGAGCGGTTGTTAGCGGGTTTCATGCCGCTAAACTCGTCACTTAATAAATGAAATCAATTCTTACTCAACTTAGTAATTGCGCAATATTATTCCACAGAAAATCCTGAAGCGGAATCAATAAGATAAATAAAATAGCAGCGATGAGCCATTTCAGTGGAACTGTTTTAGTATCATGCACGATAGTAATTGTAAGGAAGAAAATTGTCAGAGAGAAAAAGCATAATAAAACAATGGATATCGTCGGGTCGTTAAGTCTAAGCAGCACGAGGGAAATGCTTTCATCGGTAAGTAATGTTGTTTTATTGTGAAGCAATAACTGAAGAAACAATGTAATAGTTTCGGGCATTCTGGAGCTTGCATTTACGAACGCCATTGAGCCGAGAAAAAGATTACGCGGGTTATGCAGGTATAGTCCGAATGATACGATGGCAAGAAAAAATGTCCAGATCGGTCCGGCGGCGGCGGCAACAGGTGAAGTCATAAACAATCCGTGAAGCTTAATGCCCGGACAAAACATATTAGTATATTCTTTCGATCCGACAAAAATATTATCTGCGATGTGATGAATATATTGGTGCGATGCGGTAGAAATAACCACCGCGGCAAGGAATGCAGGTATGCCGATAATGATCAGCGTTTTTGCAGAGTATTTTGGTTTATCTTCAATAAGAGGCATACGAAATTCTTTCGGATGGATAAGATAAATTATTCTTCACTGATTTTCAAGATTTATTTTCATTAATGTTGTTAATTGAAAAAATTATATCCTCTCCAGTTGCAGTTATCTTAAGCCGGAGATGATTCTATCCTTCCATAATTTATATGGAGTTATTTGTTTTTTCCATGAGAAGATAGTAATTTGTCATTCCAAAGATATTTTGATGATTAATAGGAAGATTGAATGCATAACTTTTTTCAGGAATTAGAGTGGCGAGGGTTTATTCATACATCTACACCGGGTGTGCAGGAACATCTTGCGAAAAACAAGGTTACCGCTTATATCGGTTTTGATCCTACTGCAAACAGTTTGCATGTGGGATCGCTTCTACCGATTATGGGACTTGTACATCTCCAGCGTGCCGGACATATACCTATTGCGATAGCAGGTGGCGGAACAGGAATGGTCGGCGACCCAAGCGGCAAAGCTCAGGAACGAAAGCTCCTTTCAATCCAAGACATAGAATCGAATCTTGTAGGAATAAAAAAACAGCTGTCGCAGTTTTTAGATTTTAAAGCAAAGGATAATCCTGCTATACTGGTGAATAATGCCGATTGGTTGACGAAGCTGTCGATGATGGAATTCTTGCGCGATGTAGGCAAATATTTTTCTGTAAATGAAATGCTTGCAAAAGAATCTGTACGTGCACGGATAGAGCAGGAGCAGGGGATGTCGTTCACCGAATTCAGTTATTCATTACTGCAATCGTACGATTATCTTCAATTGTACAACCGCTACAATTGCACGATCCAGATGGGCGGCAGCGATCAGTGGGGCAATATTACATCGGGCATCGACCTGGTAAGAAGACACAAAGGGGCGGAAGTACATGCGATAGTATTTCCTTTGATTACAACCTCGTCCGGCGTGAAGTTCGGAAAAACAGAAGGCGGAACAATCTGGCTCGATGCTGAGAGAACGTCACCTTATAAATTCTACCAATTCTGGTTTAACACCGATGACAGGGATGTTGTGAAATATTTAAAATTCTTCACGCTCATGACTAAAGACAGAATCAATGAACTCAATAACCTACAGAAAGAATCTCCGGAAAAACGCGAAGCTCAAATTACACTCGCGCAGGAAGTAACTAAAATGCTGCACGGTGAAGCGGCTCTTAATCAGGCAATTAAGGCTACGAAGATATTCTTCGGCGGTGAGATCACCGACGTGAACGAAAAAGAATTATTAGATATTTTCAGCGATGTACCTTCAACAGAAATATCGAAGGATCAGCTCGGCGGTCTTGGATTACCTGTGCTTGATCTGATGGTAACTGCCGGAATAGTAAAATCTAAAGGTGAAGCGCGGCGCATGATTCAGGGCGGCGGCGTTTATCTTAATAACGTCCGTATAGCTGAAGTCGAGAAAAGAGTAGGAATCGATGATGCCTTTCATGGGAAGTTCATTGTAATGAGAAAAGGCGCAAGGAATTATTTCCTGATTCAGGTTACTTGATTATAATGAAATTACAGCCCGATTGAGTCTTCTTTTTAAGGTTTTGAAGTCATTGAGGAAATTCAGGTAAAACAAGAAGCAAGTTGGTATTTATTTTTGGATTTGTAAGATGGAGTTTTTATTATTACACATGGAGGTTTAAACCTCAAAGATAATTCACATGATTAGAGAAATCCTGGATCTGGTAAAGGTTCAGGATTTTTTTTGTGATAAGAACTGATCTTGCAATTGCAGTATTTAGACTTATAATCTTAAGATATTTTTATTATATTCATATCACAACCTGCAAAGGATACAGGCTATGAATGATCGAAAAATATATAAATCACTTTCCGATTTAAAACAAATATTACCTGAATCCAAACGATCTCCGGTTACAGACAAATCATCGGCATCCGGACATGATGGAAAAGGTAAGTCAGTTCGTGTATCACTGGATGCGAAAGGAAGGAAGGGTAAAACGGTAACTCTAATTTCCGGTTTACAACACAATCCTAAAACGATGGAAGACATCGCGCGTATATTAAAACAGTATTGCGGCGCCGGCGGAACGGTGAAAGATGGAAATATCGAAATCCAGGGTGACCAACTCGAAAGAGTTATAGTGAAGCTGAGACAAATGAATTATATAATCGATTGAGTTCCAATAAACTTGCTAATATGTCAACTATTTGTTAGTATTTGTGATTCAATTTCTCTTAATCAATCTTTGAAAGTATTTTCTTTTTGCAGAAACGATTCGAACCCAAATTAGTAACAGTTCTTCGAGAGGGTTATTCCAAAGAACAATTCATACCTGACCTTACCGCCGGTATCATTGTCGGTATTGTTGCATTGCCGCTGGCGATAGCATTTGCTATTGCATCCGGTGCTAAACCTGAACAGGGTCTATACACAGCAATCATTGCCGGCATGATAGTCTCGTTTTTCGGAGGAAGTCGTGTTCAGATTGCTGGTCCAACCGGCGCGTTCATTGTTATCATCTATGGCATCATTCAAAATTATGGATATGACGGACTGGTTGTTGCTACCATAATGGCTGGAATATTTCTGATGATTATGGGATTTGCCCGGCTTGGTACTCTGTTAAAATTTATTCCTTATCCTCTTACCGTCGGATTCACGAGCGGGATTGCGATACTCATCTTCTCATCGCAGATAAAAGATTTTTTCGGATTGAAAATTCAAAATCTTCCGATCGATTTTATTGAGAAGTGCGTTGTGTATACAGGTAATTTCCAGTCGCTGGATATCAACACGGCGGCTGTTGGAATTTCATCTCTTCTCTTGATCGTTATATGGTCACGGATTACTCACCGGATTCCCGGAGCATTGGTTGCAATTATTCTGGCAACGGCAACAGTTCAAATATTTCAGATTCCGGTTGAAACTATAGGAAGCAGATTTGGAAGTGTTCCGAATACATTCCCCGCGCCTCGAATTCCACAGGTATCATGGCAGACAATCACAAGCTTAGTGTCACCTGCAATCACGATTGCATTGCTGGGTGCGATTGAATCGTTATTGTCCGCAGTTGTAGCCGATGGTATGATTCGAACCCGGCATAGATCCAATATGGAATTGATTGCTCAGGGTGCTGCTAATATCGTGTCTCCTCTGTTTTTCGGACTTCCGGCAACAGGTGCAATCGCCCGGACAGCAACGAATATAAAAAACGGAGGTCGTACACCAGTCGCTGGTATTGTTCATGCCATAGTTTTGTTTTTAATAATGTTATTCTTTGGTAAGTGGGCGTCTTTGATTCCGCTATCGACACTCGCGGCAATTCTTATCGTGGTATCATATAACATGAGTGAGTGGCGCTCGTTTCGTAAGATCCTAAAAAGTCCTAAAAGCGATTCGGCTGTAATGATTGTAACATTTGGATTGACTATTATCGTAGATCTTACGGTAGCGATTGAAGTCGGTATCGTACTGGCTGCATTGCTTTTTATGAGAAAGATGTCGGAAGTGAGCCATGTAAATCCGATCACGAGAGATTTACAGGAAGAAAGGGAAGAGGAAGAATCGATACTATCAACCCGAATCATACCGGATGGAGTGGAGGTTTTTGAAGTTTACGGAACGCTTTTCTTCGGTGCAGTCGATCAGTTCACTGAATCGATGCGCTTTCTCGAAAAGAAACCGAAAGTGCTTATTCTTGAAACAAGTAATCTCCTGGCTATAGATGCAAGTGGTTTGCATGCGCTTGAAGATTTAGTAAATCAATTCAAACATCAACATATACATTTAATCGTTTCCGGAATACACAAACAACCTCTGTTTGCTATCCAGCAGTCGGGTCTTCTGGAGCAAATGAGTGAAGATAATATATGTGGTGATCTTAACGAGGCATTAGTGCGTGCCGATATATTAATTCAGAAAACAGTAGTGAAATAAATTTAATAACTCATATCATCAATCGAAAGTACTAGAGTATGACTGAAGAGAAAAAATTCACTCCGTTCGTTTCTGCCGATACAAAGATGGCAGAGTTCACATTCCGAGCTGTGTTCCTTGGTGTGTTAATGGCAGTAATGATGGGAGCTGCCAATGCCTACCTCGGGTTGAAAGCCGGAATGACAATCGCTGCAACTTACACAACTGCTGTCATCGGCATGGCAGTTTTAAAAACGATGAAAGGAACTTTGCTCGAAGAAAATGCCGCACGAACTGTTGGATCGATTGGAGGGAATGTCGCTACAGGCGCCATCTTTACATTACCGGCATTTTTTATTGCTTCAATCTGGAATCCGTTCTTCTCACTCGAACATTACATCCTTTCAACAATCATGCTGGTCGTTGCAGGCATTTTAGGTATCATGTTCGTTACGATACTGAGACGAGTATTAGTAGAAGATGCTGAGCTTCCCTTCCCTGAATCGATTGCGGCATCGGAAATCCACAAATCGGGACAGAGTGGTGTCCAGAATTCACGGTTCCTATTTGCAGGGATGGGTGTCGGTGCCTTTTTTAGTGCGTTGGTCGAATTCAAGTTCATCGCGGCGGGATGGCAAAAGATAGTGTCGCTATCCAAAGGCGTGTTAATGCTTCGCGCACCGGGTATGAATCCGGCGTACTTCGGTGTCGGTTATATCATCGGTCCGAAACTTGGTGCGATAAACTTCAGTGGTGGTGTGCTTGCGTGGGGATTGCTGACACCGATCATCGCTTACTTCATACACCGTGACGATCCGGGTGCTGTAAGTAACTGGACTGCGGAGCTTACATCCATCTGGAAAAACTACGTCCGTTATATTGCGATCGGAGGAATGCTTGTAGGTGCTTTCTATACATTGTATAAAATGCGGAATAGTCTTTTCACAGGTATAACTCGCTCGTTTTCTTATCTCAGAAAATCCGGTTCGGATGATTCAAATATTTTACGGACCGACAAAGACATCAACATCCGTTGGTCCCTTTTGGTAATCGGGATTATTGCTCTCATCATGCTTTTCATTTTTAATTATTTTACGCAGAGTTTCTTACCTGCCGCAGTTGCCGCCGTGGTGATGTTATTTCTCGGTTTTGTATTCGCGGCAGTGTCCGGTTATCTTGTCGGTATCATCGGAGTAAGCAATAACCCAACTAGCGGACTGACAGTCTCGGTACTTATCGTTGTGGCTTTTCTTATGGTTGGATTAGGAATGACCGGTGTTGCCGCCATTGCAGCCGTGCTCGGTGTTGCGGCGTTTACCTGTACAAGCGTCTCGGTTGCCGGAGAGATGATGCAAGATTTGAAAGCCGGTCACATCCTCGGCTGTACGCCTTGGAGAATGCAGGTTGGCGATATCTTCGGCATGACCGCGGCGGCGATAGTTATGTTTCTGATTTTGTCGTTGCTTCATTTGGGAGATATCAAGCAGGTTGTCGGTAATGAGTTTGATAAGCTTCAAAAAAGTGGAGTAACATCGGTCGAATACAAAGGGCAGGACGCAACATTAAATGGAAAGGTTTACACGGTTGACGAAGTAAAACAATTACCGCCAGAACAACAGAACGATATCCTCGGTACGCGCGCCGGTTTCGGTGGAGAAAAATTGCCCGCGCCGCAAGCGAGCTTGATGGCTGTTGTCGCACGAGGAATAGTGGAAGCAAAGACGGAATTTATTCTTATCATCGTAGGCATGCTGATGGGTTTTGCGTTTATTATGATGCAGGTAAAAAGTCCCATGCTAATCAGCGTCGGTATGTACCTGCCAATCGATACATCTTTTGCAATCTTCGTGGGCGGATTGATGAAGGGACTGCTCGATAAGATCGCAGAGAAACGAAAGTTGGATGCTGGTACAAAAGAAAAGATGAATAATATCGGGGTGCTGATATCTTCAGGTCTCATCGCAGGTGAAGCGTTACTCGGTTTGTTGTTTGCCGGACTCGCTTTTGCCGAGATTAAGATATTTCATATGTTCGATGAGCCGATGTATCTGCTGAGTTTAGTTTGCATAGCTATCATAGGATTCCTGTTGATTAGGATTCCATCAAAGAATGTCAAATAAAAAAATATCAATTTAGGTTACGCAAAAATACTCATCCCTCTCCCTGTTCTCCCCCTTCTCTAAAATTAGAGAAAGGGGAGGGTTTGGGTGGGAGTCGAGTTCAATATGAGTGGTGTATCCAGCTGCTGAATAGTTAATGGAACACCAAATGTGTAGCATCATCCATCAATTATTACTTTATCTCTATAAATATGACAACATTATTTATATTTCTATCTTTTTTTATGGCTTCATCAGATACAACAACTCAAACTGCTATGCAGAAATTCATTCCACCTTCAATCGATTGCTGGAAAGCATCGGATTCGTCGCGCATCTATACAGGTGAGGAAATATTTGATTACATGGACGGTGCGGGTGAAATATATCGTTCTTACAATTTCCAAAAACTTCTTGTTCAGCGATATGCGTGTCCGAATCAGGAAGAAATCCTGATTGAGGTGTTCGATATGGGATCCGCACGGAATGCGTTTGGCGTTTATACATACATGCAAGGACGAGGAACCAGCGTGACTATCGGTCAGGATGGAGAATATAAAATGGGATTGCTTTGTTTCTGGAAGGACAAGTACTTCATCTGCATCAGGGTAGAAAAGGAGAATCCACAAGCATCAAAGGCAATATTCGATCTGGGAGAGAAAATAGCACGTGCTATTCCAACGGAAGGAAAACGACCGGATATAGTCAAACATATCCCGCTCAATAAATATCTTGAGAAGAGCTTGCGGTATTTCTACAGGTACGAGATCCTCAATATCCACTTCTATGTTGCGGATAGTAACATTTTGAATCTAAATGATAGCACTGAGGGTGTTCTTGTAAGATCGAAGAAAGATAGTAGTTACCTTCTGCTTGCCGGTTATCCGAACAAAGAACAAACCGATTCCGCTTATAATAGCTTTCTGACTCACTATATGCCTGATAGCAAGGAATCGGGTATCGTTAAGACCGAAAACGAAAAGTGGACAACTTGTACGAAAGAGAAAAATTATTTCGTCATAATGTTCGATGTACCTACAAAAGAACAAGCAATGATTTCACTTGAAACATTCAAGAGGAGATTACCATGACACACATAATTACTCGCAGGGATTTTCTTCGCAAGACAGGCGCTGCCGCACTCATAGCCACCGCGGGGGTACCATTATTTGCAAATCAAGCATTGGAAAAGAAATCAAAGGTCATACTTATTCGTCACCAGAACATTGTAGATAAAGACGGAAAGATCGATCAGAAGATTTTTGAGCAGATGCTCGATGAAGCGATGATAAAATTGTTCGATGCGAAAACCCCCGAAGCGGCATGGAAGCAGATCATCAAGCCGACGGATATTGTTGGTATAAAATCGAACAGGTGGAAGTATTTACCCACGCCGGCAGAAGTTGAGAACACACTGAAATCTCGGCTCAGGTCTGTCGGTGTTCAGGAGGCAAATATCAGCATCGATGACCAAGGTGTTTTACAAAACCCCGTCTTCCTTAAGGCAACTGCATTGATTAATTCACGCCCGATGCGGGCGCATCATTGGGCAGGTGTGAGCGGCTGTTTGAAGAATTATATTATGTTCGCCCCCGAGCCGTCGGATCTTCATCCCGACTCGTGTGTTGATCTGGGGAGTTTGTACAACCTTCCGATTGTGAAAGGTAAAACGCGGTTAAATGTTCTTTTGATGATGACGCCGCAGTTTAATTGTCTTGGACCTCATCATTTTGATAAAGAATTTATCTGGCAATACAAAGGATTGCTTGTTGGGACGGATCCGGTAGCGCTCGACTCGGTTGGGCTGAAAATAATCGAGGCAAAACGGCGGCAGTATTTCAAGGGAGACTTGCCAATACGCCCGTCACCAAAACATATTGCAGCAGCAGAGCATAAGCATGGAGTTGGTGTAGCCGATATGAAGAAGATTGAGCTTATCAAGCTTGGATGGAAGGATGGGGTGCTGATTTAAAAGTCCCCTCTTGAGAGGGGACTACAGGGGTGTGTAGTTATAAAGCAGAGCTCGTGGCTCATGCGACACACCCCTTGCGCCGGAGGCGCATCCGCCTCTGGCGGAAAATCCCCTCTCACCAAAGTTAGGGCTATGGAAGAGGGGACTTTTGCAACTGTTGGTTTGAAGCTGACAAGAAATTTGTGCTAAATTGTACATTACGATTTAAAGAGTTGGAAGGTAAATATTACAAGGGATCAGTATGCAATATTCTCTTTTTTTTTGTATCTTCCATCGGTAACTAATGACACGATCATCGAACATAAGGAAGAAGAGTGCCCCTTCTTATAAAGGATTGAAACCTGCATCCGAGATTGCCTCGTTTTCAAAACGTGCAAACAAAAGCACAAAGACAAAGCATGAACTGCTTCTGATGAGCGAATTGAACAAGCAGGGATTGAAATTTAAGAGGCATGTAAAATCTTTGCCTGGCAAGCCAGATATCGTTTTTCCGTCTGAACGGTTAGCAGTATTTTGTGATGGTGACTTTTGGCATGGCCGGTATTGGAGAACGTTAAAAAGAAATTTACAACGAGGCACAAACTCGAAGTATTGGATAGCTAAAATTGGGAATAATAAAATTCACGACAGAAACAATACAAAATCTTTAAAAAGAATGGGATTGCAAGTTGCAAGATTTTGGGAATCAGATATAATAAGAAATACAGATTATGTTATAAGACGTATAACAACAATATTAAGAGGTAAAGAAGATGGCGATTAGCAGGGCACTTGAAAATGCAAAACTTGAGGATCTTTATCTTGATCCTCTTAATCCACGTCTCGGCCGGAATAACACTGGAGATGATGTGAGTCAAAAAGATGTTTTAGACCTGATGAGAGATTGGACATTAGAAGAACTCGCAACATCGTTTTTAGAGAGTGGCGGTTTTTGGACCCAAGAGGCTTTAATTGTTTGTAATGAAAAATTATACGGAAAATCAAGATTAGTTGTTATTGAAGGTAATCGTAGACTCGCTGCACTTAAATTGCTACAAGAAGCATATAATGGAAATCCAATATCTTCTAAATGGGCAGAAATAGCAAAAAGTGCAAAACCGACCAAAGATTTATTCACAAAAATTCCTTATCTAAAGGCTGACAAGCGAGAAGACGTAGAGGCTTTTCTGGGTTTTCGTCATGTTACCGGGATAAAAGAATGGAAGCCTGCTGAAAAGGCAGAATTTATTGCAAAGTTAATAGATGATCGAGGTTTGACCTACGAAGAAGTCATGCGTAAAATTGGAAGCAAGACTCCAGTAGTGAGGCAAAATTATATCGCTTATCGGTTATTACTTGAGATAGAAGACAACGTACAACAAATTCCAGAAGAAAATTTTGAAGAACGATTTAGCGTAATGTACCTATCATTACGTACACAGGGTGTTCAGAAATATCTTCAAATCGATATTCAGGCTAATCCCAAAAATGCAAAGGTTCCAGTCCCCAAAAAACACTTGAAGGCTCTTGCAAATTTCGCTCTCTGGTTATTCGGCGATGACAAGACTCCAGCGTTGTTTACTGATTCGCGGCAAGTGGATCGTTTCGGACGGATTTTGGAAAGTGGAGAAGCTGTAAAATATCTAGAGAGAACTGACAAGCCAAGCTTTGACATCGCACATAATTTAGCTGGAGGAGACGAACCCGAGATAGTTGATTTAATTGAGAAAGCATCAGATAACATTGAATTAGCGTTGACACGTGTACATTTCTATAAGAAGTCAAAAAAAGTACAAGAAGCGATAAAGAGATTCAGTGCGGATGCTAGTCAAATTTTGGAAATGTTTCCAGTAATTACTGCCGAACAAAAAAAATGATTTGGAATTTACATGCTTAGACTACCGACTAAAGGGTTTTCTCGTTCTATTAATGTGCATAATTCAAGATTGGACGTTGCATGTGATTGGCTTGAAGGAAGCGTATTATTTGCTGAAGATCGTATATCTACTACTGATGTAATTGACGTACTGATTGAGGAACAAATGTACGATGATCAAGATTTTGCTTCAGAATTTGTTGACAATATTTGGAGCGAGTTAAAAAGAAGGGAGAAACTATTAGGAAGCGGATCTCCTTTTGTTATAGCCTCTGCAAAAATTAAGCGTAAATATTCTTGGAATGAAGCTATTGCTCATAGCTTTTGTCTAATTGTTTCGTTATTACCTTATTACCCTAAGTTGGCAGAACAATTCGGTAATGACTACACAGAGCAAGGAGAGTTATTTGAATTGCTAACAAAAGAGTCCTTAGAGAAACAATTCAGTGGGTGGATCATATTCTCTACTGGTTGGACCAGGACGAATGCCAAAAAAATTGGGAATATTGTTCAGGAAGTTTCTGATAGACTCGGTGAAATCAAGGGAGATTGGGAACAATGGATTAACTCAGACGCTAATGAAGCTGGTCTTGATTTATTATGTTATCGACCTTTTTTTGATAAGAGAGTAGGTATACCAGTATATTTACTTCAATGCGCTAGTGGACAAGATTGGTCTAAAAAACAGCATACGCCCAATATTGACCTATGGGAGAAGCTTGTTCTTTTCGCTGCTAAACCGCAAAAAGCATTTGCCATACCTTATGTCGTTTTAGATTATGACTTTAGGAAATATTGTAATTTAGTGAGGGGAATGTTCCTTGATAGATACAGAATCTTAACTCCCACAAATGATAATATCAATTGGATTTCTCAAACTCTAAATTCTAAAATAACAAAGTGGCTAAAACCGAGAATATCAAAATTAAAATCAATCGTGAATTAGTACAATGAAATTCATTGATCTCTATGCTGGCCTTGGTGGTTTTCATGTAGCTCTAGAACAACTGGGACATGAGTGTGTTTTCGCATCTGAGATTGATGATGATCTTAGACAATTATATAAAAATAATTTTGGTTTTGAGCCGCGTGGAGACATCCGTGATATTAAATTACATGAAATTCCAAAACACGATATTCTTTGTGCTGGCTTCCCTTGCCAACCGTTTTCAAAAGCTGGAGATCAAAAAGGATTAAATTGTCCGACGTCGGGTAATCTTTTTGAATATACATTAAGAATAATCAAGTATCATAAGCCAAAGTATTTCATCTTAGAGAACGTCCCCAACCTCACACGGCATGATAATGGCAAAACTTGGGAGTTAATGGAAAAGAAACTCCAAAAAGCAGGTTATTATATTCAGCACCAGCGGCTTTCTCCTCATCAATTTGGTATACCACAAATTCGTGATCGCGTTTTCATCGTTGGAAGCAAAATAGGATTACCAAATTTCTCATGGCCCAAACCTTCTAATCACAAAATTCTTCGGATAAGATCTATTCTTTCAAAAAATCCTGCTAGTGCAAAAAAACTGACCAAGCAAACCATCCAATGCCTCAAAGTATGGCAGCAATTCATCGATAAATTTCCTAAAGACGAAGAGCTTCCGTCTTTTCCTATATGGTCCATGGAGTTTGGTGCTAAGTATTCATATAAAGATCAGACACCATACAAGCTTTTCAAAGCTAAGATAAAAAAGTTGACAGTTAAGGACGATCGAGCTAAACAAAAAATTCAAATCAAAAAATATCTTGCCAAGCTACCATCACATGCACGCGACCAAAAAGCCAAATTCCCTGATTGGAAAATACAATTCATAAACCAAAACAGAGGGCTTTATGAAAAGAATAAAAAATGGATAGATGATTGGCTACCCAAGATAAAAATATTTCCACCGAGCCTTCAAAAATTAGAATGGAATTGTAATGGTGAAGATCGTAATATCTGGAAATATATTATTCAGATTCGAGCTTCAGGTGTGCGCGTGAAAAGACCAACAACTTCGCCATCACTTGTTGCAATGACCGCCACGCAAGTTCCTATCATCGCTTGGGAGAAACGATATATGACTGTGCGGGAGTGTGCTAAACTCCAGAGTATGGATGAACTTAAATATTTGCCAGAAGCATCTACGAAAGCATTTAAGGCATTGGGAAATGCAGTAAATGTTAATATTGTCGATGCAATAGCCAAAAATCTAATTGATAGTAATAGTAATAGTAATAGTAATAGTAATAGTAATAGAATGAAGCGCTAGTTATAAGACTTCTCACGGCGATCTTTAAATTTCGCCAATGATGATCTTCACTCGGCACTACTTTTTGAATACCTTCTTAAACCATTTCTGCATTTCAGCTCCCAACCTCCAGTTGGCGTCTCCTATCCTTGACTTTTCGTTGATCTTTGCCTATTATAAAACAATTATAATCAACTCACTCCAGTAATCGGTTTCTTATTATGTTCAGTCGTCGTACGGTCTTTGTTCTCCTCATCACTGCATTCATCGGTGCGTTTCTTTCAGGTCTCCTTCTGTATCAGCATTACAACAAAACCCACGAGAATTATCTTATCAGTATGCTATGCGGCGATAATCCTGCGAGCGGGTGCGATGCCGTTAACCGTAGTGAGTATTCTACTGTAGGGGGAATACCGTTAGCCGCATTCGGCTTGTTTTTTTATCTCTCATTGATGCTGGTAATAGGTTTGGCTGCCGTCGGCGGGGGAAAAACTCTCGACTTTGCTTACAGGTTCGGTTTCTTTACCGCAGCTTTTGCTCTGATCGTCGATATCCTCTTGCTGGCTCTCCAGGCTTTTATACTTAAAACATTTTGCACTATTTGCCTGTCGACTTACGCGATGACAATAATATTCCTCTTGACGCTGATGAAGTATCGGCGGGGGGCGAGCATGAAGAAGGTTGCGGAACTCCTCGCAACATCGGATGGGAAAATGTTCGTAACCGGTTCTATGATCGGCGTTGTTGTACTGGCGGTTGCAGTGGGCGCAACAAATTACGCGATCGCCTATCATGATATCTCCGGCATTGAGGCTCGCTTTGCTGAGGCAGCAATAGAAGAATTCGAGAAAGCGCCGGTGCAAACACTCAACCTTGAACACGTACCTTACCAGGGTTCTGTGGATGCGCCGATCAAGGTTGTGATATACTCCGATTTCCTTTGTCCTTATTGCAGAAATGTCAGTATGATATTCAAACAGCATATTGCGGCGTGGGGAGATCGTATGGTGGTCTATTTTAAAAGTTATCCTCTTGATCCCGGTTGTAATCCATATCAGAAGTCGAAAAAACATCCCGGTGCGTGCTGGGCTGCCCTCGGCTCAATCTGCGCAGAGGATCAGGGTAAATTCTGGGAATATCACGATATGTTTTTCAACCAGCAACCGCGAACGGCAGTTCCGGGAGACGTTATGCGCATCAGTGCGATGGCGGGACTCGATACCGCAGCAATGAGACTATGTCTCACGACCGTGGAAAATCGGAACAAAGTTGGCGCATTAATAGAAGATGCACATCGGGTTGGTGTCAATGGGACGCCCCGTATCTTCGTCAACGGCAGGATGGTTCCGAAACTCAATTTCCTGGTTCATATCTTAAAACACGAATCGGGAAAACTTGGTTTGAAGCCTCTGGAAGATTCGAATGATTGAGGTGCGAGCTGGGGATTATGACAAATATTATCTCGTTGGATGACGTATTGATTCCTTCGCTAAAATACTCTTAAACAATTATATTATTTTTGATTCATCCCGATGCCCTTCCTTGGTGAACTGAGTGCGCTGCTTACTGCCATGCTCTGGTCGGTCAGCGCTATGGTGTTTGCATCTGCCGCAAAAAGAGTCGGATCGTTCCAGGTAAACATCACCCGGCTTATTCTTGCTGTCGTGTACCTAACGATTTTAATTATCGTGATGGATTTTAATATTAATCTATCATACAAACAAATCTTGAATCTAAGCATCAGCGGTGTAATTGGGTTAGCTCTCGGGGATACTTTTTTATTCAAAGCATTTCAAGAAATCGGCGCGCGGATCAGTATGCTTATTATGTCGCTAGCGCCGGCGTTTGCCGCTATACTTGCATATTTCGTTCTCGGTGAAACGCTTTCGTCGGCTGGAGTGCTGGGAATGATAGTTACAGTGTTTGGTGTTGCCATTGTTGTACTCGATAAAGGAGCAAATCCATCCGAAAAGATTTTGATTACAACGTCGGGAATTATTTACGCATTTCTTGGAGCGGTGGGGCAAGGCATCGGACTCATTTTTGCAAAGATGGCATTCCATGATGGAGAAATAAATGGATTTGTAGCAAATGAAATTAGAATCGTCGCATCTCTCGTCTTGCTTCTACCGTTAGCATTCTTAACCAAGCGGTACAAGAATCCAATCAGGATGTATTATCAGGATAAAAAAGCATTCTGGCTGACGGGACTCGGCTCGATATTCGGACCCTTCCTCGGAATATCGTTCAGCCTGATAGCAATAGAATACACTAAGGTTGGAATTGCCGCAACAATCATGGCGATAGTACCGATATTGATGTTGCCGCTGGTGAGATTCGTATATAAGGAAAAATTATCGTGGCGGGCTATCATCGGCGCCTTCATTGCAGTTGTTGGTGTGGCTGTTTTATTCCTTAGATAATATCTGCCGGATGAGATTCTTAGATCGATTGCCCGTATTGAAACAGAACCTGACCGATAACAGGCACAGATTATCTCCGATATTCTAAAAATCAGAGATTGATCTTTATTCATCAAAGCCCCACATCCGGCACTAACATCGGATTTTTATAATCGCTTATTTGAAATAGCCGGTGAACTCAAGAACAAGAATTGTCAAACCGATAGCAATTCCCACAATCAACAATTTGAGTTGAAACGGAAATCCCTGTTCAGAATTTTGTTGCAAATCTTCCCGTTTTTGATTTTGCTGATTCATCGTAGTTCTCCTTCGAATGTTTTAAAATAATAACACCACGTGAAAATGAATTAATATCATTGTCACAGGTATTGATTTAATTATTTGTTGGACGGAATAACTACGCCACGGGAGGGTCGCGGGGAAGATAACGAATAAATTTAAAAGATTGAAGAGTTAGAAGAGTACAAGAATAATTTGGATATATGAATTTCGTTTGTTCGGGAAACTGAATTATTGAAAGAATCGATTCGGACGGGACTTGAATCTTGATTGTCAGCGGAAGATGTTTCCCCTGTACAAAATAAATTTTAAAATCGGAGGGTGTAGAATTGTTTCCGGTATCGACCTGGTGCTCTCCGTTACCGATGTTAATGATCGAGTGAAGAATTCCATTCTGACCTGTGAGTGTGATTGTGAGGTAGCAGGATATGATCAACAGTGTCGTTATATGTCGTGCAAAACTCTTCACATAATAAATAATAGAAAATAATCTATTAAATGCAAGACGGTTATCAATTTCCGAATATCTATTTACCAGGTGTGTATCTAATGATTTCTACTTTCTCTATAGTAACCATGCCGCCGCATCCGACTTTTTCGAAAAGTTCATCGACGACAGGCAGAAAATTTCTGATCTTGTTTTCATTATCAACTATCTCGACAACGATCGGGAGATCTTCGGATAATCGGAGAATTTTTGCAGTGTGGATCACCCGGCTTCTTGCTCCAAAACCCTGCACACCTCTTAGAACAGTTGCCCCCGCTAATCCCAGTTCACGTGCTTTTAGAATTATAACCTCATATAACGGTTTGTGTTCATATTTGTCTAATTCACCGAGAAAAATCCTCAACAATTTACCATCACCTGAAAGTTTCATCTTGAATCCTTTTCGATTATAATAATTTACCTATGACTATTCCGGTATACGTTGCAGTTAAGCACACAATAATACTTGCAAAAACGTTCGTCAATGCAAATAAGATTTCGCCGTCCCGGAAGAGTGCAATTGTCTCATAACTAAATGTTGAGAACGTGGTGAACCCGCCGAGAATACCGATAGTGAGAAATATGCGAAGTGATGGGCTCATAACAAATCGATCTTCCATTCCGAGGATTAGAAAGCCTATCAAGAAGCATCCGACAGTGTTGACTATGAACGTCCCGTACGGAAACTCATTCTGTACAATTTTGTAAACAATACCTGTCAGCCAATAACGAACGGATGCACCGATTCCACCACCTACGAAAACGAGTAAATATTTTATCACAATTTATTCCTTTGACTTATGCATAAAAAACTCCTACAACAATAACATCGGTTATAATTGTAGGAGTTATCAATCCCAATTCAGGAATAGTTATCGGCGAACTCCATCGCCATTATTCATTTAAAATATATTCATTAATCATTAGAATTCAAAACAGATCATTCTGCGATAGAGAAACTATACATTCTCAACATTTTTTCTTATCTTTACACAACTTTAAATTTGGTTTGATATATAGTAATTATCGGAATATTTATGATCATTGTGATGGCAGTAAATGCCACAGATGAAGATATTAAGCAAGTTATTACGCATGCCGAGGAGATCGGGTGTCAGGCGAATCTTCTGAGAGACTCCTCGCGTACTATAATCAACGTTGTCGGCGAAGAGAGAAATCTGGTACGAGAACAGTTTTCATTATTGCCGCATGTTGAGAATGTAATCCCGGTCTTGAAGCCATATAAATTAGCGAGCAGAGAATTCAAGCAAAATGATACAAAAGTAGAAGTCAAGGGTGCGACATTCGGAGGACAAAAGATTATAGTGATTGCAGGTCCTTGCTCTGTAGAGAACGAAGAGCAGTTATTGCTGACGGCGCAAGCAGTGAAAACTGCCGGCGCCTCGTTGCTTCGGGGAGGTGCTTTCAAGCCGCGCACGAGTCCATATACATTTCAGGGCTTAGGTAAAGACGGGTTGAAATTGCTTGCGAAAGCGCGTGAGGCGACTGGCTTGGGGATTGTGACCGAGGTGATCGATATTTCAGAACTGGATACTGTTCTGGAATATGCCGACTTACTTCAGGTTGGGTCTCGCAATATGTACAACACTAAGTTACTTCGTGAATTGTCCAAGGTTAAGAAACCGATTTTGTTGAAACGAAATTTTTCAGCGACACTCAATGAATTTCTGATGAGCGCTGAATATCTTCTTTCGGGCGGCAACGATCAGGTAATTTTGTGTGAAAGAGGTATCAGAAGTTTTGTCGAGTATTCGCGCAACACACTCGATTTGAATATCATTCCGGCAATTAAAAAAGTTTCTCATCTTCCGATCATAGTCGATCCGAGTCATGGTACGGGAAGAAATGATCTGATTATCCCGATGAGTCGTGCGGCGATCGCTGCCGGCGCTGACGGGTTGATGGTGGAAGTTCATCCGAATCCCTCGGAAGCACTTTCTGACGGCGAACAATCGCTGACACCGGATGCTTTCCGGCAATTGATGAAGGAAGTGAAAGCAGTCGCTCAAGCGGTTGGAAGGGACGTATAACATCCTACATGATTTCAACGAATATCGTTAAAAAGCTAAAAGAAATTATTGGCGGAGAGAATCTTTTTGATTCACCGGAATCGCGTCTGGCTTATTCTTATGATTCCTCACCTATCAATGCACCGCTTCCCGATGTTGTTGTTCGTCCATCAACGGCTGAGCAAATTTCACAAATCATTCAGCTTGCGAACGCAGAAAAATTCACAGTTATCCCAAGAGGTTCCGGAACAGGATTGAGCGGTGGCACACTTCCATCAGAAAATTCCATCATACTCCTCACAAATCATTGGAATCGCATACTCGAAATCGATCAGGAAAATTTAAGCGTTTGGGTTGAACCGGGTGTTATCACCGCAGTTCTTCAGCAAGAGGTTGAGAAGTTCGGATTTATTTATCCTCCCGATCCGGGAAGCGCAAGCATTTCAACTATCGGCGGGAATGTTGCCGAGAATGCCGGAGGTCTGCGCGGTCTGAAATACGGAGTAACGAAGAACTATGTGCTTGGGATGGAAGTAATTTTGCCAACAGGTGAGATTCTTCATACGGGAGGAAAGTCTGTTAAAGATGTAGCCGGATATAATTTGAAAGATGTTCTCACCGGCTCTGAAGGTACGCTCGGTATATTCACAAAAATATTATTGAAGATAATTCCGAAACCCGAGACATCCCGAACATTTCTTGCGTTCTTTCCAACGATGGATGATGCGGCAAAAACTGTATCAGCGATAATTACAGCGAAGATAACTCCTTCGATGCTGGAAATTCTTGATAACACAACTATCAGGTGTGTGGAAGACTATACTCACATTGGTTTGCCGATAGAGACTGCGGCTATACTTTTGATTGAATTGGATGGAAAGAAATCTGTTGTTGATGACGATGCTTTACTCGTAAATGAAATATGCAGGAAGCATAATGCAACAACAATAAAGGTCGCACAAGATGAAAGCGAGTCGGTGAAATTAAAAACAGCACGCCGATCAGCATTTGCATCGCTTGCACGCGCTACACCGACCACCATGACGGAGGATGTTGCTGTTCCGCGCTCCGAGCTTGCAAGATTGGTCAGCCGTATTTGTGAGATTGGTAAGAAGAATGATGTTCGCATCGGCACGTTCGGTCATGCGGGCGACGGTAATCTTCATCCAAACTACATGACAGATAAACGAGATGCAAAAGCATTCGCACGCGCAGAAAAATCGATTATCGAAGTAGAAGAAGCGGCTATCGATCTTGGCGGGACGATCACGGGCGAACATGGTGTTGGGTTGTACAAGAAGAGATTACTTGAAAAGATGGTCGGTTCACCTTCGATGACGATGATGCGAACACTGAAACAAATGATGGACCCAAACAATATCCTGAATCCCGGAAAGATATTCGACCTGAAACCGAAATGTGAAGGACCGCTTCCGACAGACAGAGAACAGATAAAGAAGTTTGAGGATGTAGCGTGGATATGAAGCAAGGGAAGCAAGTTAAAAGCAGTTTATTCAAAAACAGAAAAGTCAATTGATAATTGCCAATTGAAAATTGTAAATCAGAAATCTAATATCTAAAATCAAGAATGAATTTAATCCAAACCACGCTTGTTCATAAAATTCTTCCTCCAAGAACACAAACCGCCGGTAAAGCTCCGGCGATTATTATGCTTCATGGTCGTGGCGCAGATGAGAATGACCTGTTTGGTTTATCGGAGTTTCTCGATGAGCGCTTGTTCATCATCAGTGTGAGAGCGCCGTATCAGTTTGCATACTCAGGCGGCTTTACCTGGTTCGATATCGTCGATATAGGCAAGCCGGATAAAAAGATGTTTGATGAAAGTTATCAGAAGCTGACTAAATTCATTGATGACGTCAAGCAGGGTTATCCGATAGATCCGCAGAGAGTATTTTTATTCGGTTTCAGCATGGGAGCCATGATGTCGTTCGTTCTCACACTCACCCAGCCCGATTCTGTAAAAGGTATTCTATCAAACAGCGGCTTGATACCCGAAGACGGCGATTTAAAATATTCATGGAGCGGGATGAAGAATAAACCGGTATTCGTTGGGCACGGAAAATTCGATTCCATCATACCTGTATCGTATGCAAAGCGTGCGAAAGAACTTCTCAGGAACGCCGGCGCAGATTTGACATACCGCGAATATGAAATGGACCATCAGATCGACGAGGAGAGTTTGAATGATATTGCGAAGTGGCTGGGAATGCACATTTAATCAACGATAAGATTCTATAAACCGGTTAACTAAAATTTTAAACTGCATCGCATATAACAATTCCGATACATGATCCCACTGCGAGATACCAATCCATCCAGAACAATTCCGGTCGTGAATTATTTTCTGATTGCGATGAACGTTATGGTTTTCCTTTATGAGTTCTCTCTTTCAAAAGAGATGGCGGATTTTGTTTTTCAATTCGGACTTATCCCGTTGAACTTCACAGGCGACCTACAATCATTTCAGGTCAATACCGGAACGGTTATTCCGTTGTTCACTTCAATGTTTTTGCACGGCGGCTGGATGCACCTCCTGGGCAATATGTTATTCCTGTTTATCTTCGGTGATAATGTGGAAGATCGTTTCGGTCATTTCAAATATATCTTTTTTTATCTCGCCGCAGGTTTAGCCGCGGCATTCACACAAATCTACATGTTCCCCGATTCTAATGTACCGATGGTGGGCGCAAGCGGCGCTATAGCAGGCGTACTTGGCGCTTATGTATTTATGTTTCCCACTGCAAAAATCACAACGCTGATCCCGATCTTTTTCTTTTTCCAGATTATTGAATTACCCGCCTTTCTTTTCTTAGGTATCTGGTTCCTTCTGCAGATAATCAGCGGAATGTTCGCGCTTGGAATCGGCGCGGATGCAGGAGGAATAGCTTGGTGGGCGCACATAGGCGGCTTTGCCGCAGGAGCGGTTTTGTTTCCATTCATGAGGAAACGAAAATGGCGCTGACTGAAACATTGAAACAGCATCTGAACGATGTTTACAACAAGTGCATCCACTGCGGACTTTGTCTGCCGACATGCCCGACGTACAATCTGAATTATCGTGAAGAATCTTCTCCCCGCGGAAGGATTCGTCTTGTCAATTCAGTTCAAAACGATCAGCTTCCGTTGTCCGATATTTTTGTTGATGAAATGTATTTTTGTTTGGATTGCCAGGCGTGCGAGACGGCATGTCCGGCAGGAGTCCATTTCGGTGAGCTTGTTGAAGAAGCGCGCAATCAGATTGCAGAAGAGCATAGAGAGCCGTTTGGATTAAGATTCCTGAAGAAAATATTTTTACAGAATGTTCTATCATCACCCGGAAGGATCAAATCTGCTGCAAGATTGATGCGCTTCTACCAGCGTTGCGGCTTGAATGATGCAGTAGAGCAATCGGGGATACTAAAAATCTTTTCGAATCAATTGTGCGAGAAGCATAAACTTCTTCCGACAATAAACGATAAATTCTTCGATGAAGAAGTTGCCGAGGTTATCTCACCGAATGGAGAAGTACGCGGACGGGTTGCATTTTTATCAGGCTGTATCATGAATGTCGCTTTTGCAGATATCCACCATGATGCGGTAGATGTTCTAACGGCAAATGGATTTGAAGTAGTGATTCCGAAAAAGCAAGTCTGCTGTGGTTCGCTTCACGCGCATAACGGTGAAATCGAAGCCGCGAAGAATCTCGCGAGAAAAAACATTGAAGTGTTTGAACGATTTCAATTCGATGCGCTCATTACCGATTCAGCCGGCTGCGGCGCTTTCATGAAAGAATATAGCCGTGTATTTGCCGATGATGAACTGTACGCAAGTCGTGCCGCATCGCTATCGGCTAAGGTAAAAGATATATCAGAATTCTTGATGGAAATTGAACTCACAAAAAAACCGGGCACCATGAATATAAAAGTTACTTACCATGAAGCATGTCATCTTGTTCATACTCAGAAGATCAGTCAACAGCCGCGGCAATTGATACAATCAATTCCGGGTATCGAATTTGCCGAGTTGCCGGAAGCGACATGGTGCTGCGGCAGTGCGGGAATTTATAATGTGGTTCGTTATGATGACTCGATGAAAATTTTAGATAGAAAAATGAACAATCTTGCATCCACGAGAGCTGATATAGTTGTTACGGCGAATCCCGGCTGTCATCTCCAGCTTCAATATGGAATCCGCAAATATCGGTTGAATATGGAGGTCGTTCATCCCGTATCCCTTCTTGCCAGATCATATAGATCATAATTCATCTTGACAATCATTCCAATTTACGGTATAATCAAAAGGTTAATAAAGGAGCAATACATGAAAATTAAATATCGCAGTCTCGGTTTTATCGTTGTCTCGATTCTTTCTATAATTTGTTTCTCCCCGGCGCAGGAAGCTCTCCGCAACGAACTGTTCGGTGATGCAGATAAGCTGTTGAACCAGGCAAGAGAAAAGAAAGCAAATCTTTATTCACCTTCGAGCTTCGAGAAAGCCATGAATTATTATTCTGAAGCTGACGAGTACTTTAAGAAAGGGAAGAGTCTTGAAGATATGCGTGAGAAGATAAAAAATGCTTCTGCATATTTTGCCAAGGCAATTGACCAGAGTAAAATCGGGGAAGTAACATTTACTACAGCTATGGGTGCGCGCATCGATGCAGAACGTGCAGGCGCATTGAAGTATTCACAGGAACTCTGGAAGAAAGCGGAAGAACAATTTGATAAAGCCGCGCGTGAATTGGAAGATGGTGACGTAAAAAGCGCAAAGGAGTACGGCGCTGAGGCGGAAGTAAACTACAGGGCGGCTGAGCTTGAGGCGATCAAATCAAATTATCTCTCGCCCGCACGAGAATTGTTAAAACAAGCCGACGAAACAGACGTTGCAGACAACGCGCCTAAAACGATCACGAACGCTCGCAAGCTAACTCTTCAGGTAGAAAATTTACTCAAACAAAATAGGTATGATACGGACGAGGCACGACAGCTTGCCGAAGGAGCGAAATACGAAGCCGCACATGCTTTATATCTGAATAGAACGATTGAGAAAATGAAGCAAGATCGGAAAGAGATGGAAGAGATTCTTCTCACCAAAGAATTCGATCTGAAGAGAATCGGAAGTGTGCTGGATGTTAACGCTCATTTTGAAAACGGTTTCGATCCGGTGATAATCGATATTATTTCAGCTGTCAAGGCAAAGGATGCAAAGATTAGCAACTATGCCGATTCATTGAAACTGGCGGAAGTGAATATCAGATCGAAAGAAGACGAGATCGAGAATCTTAAACAACAAATCGACCTGATGATCAAACGGCTCGGCACATTGAGCGATGCTGAAATGAAACTTCAGGAACAAGGGAAAGAATTACAGCGCAAACTCGACAGGCAGCACAATCAAGAAGCGACTATCAAGAAAGTCGCTTCTATGTTTAATGAAGAAGAAGGAAATGTACTTCGCGAAGGTGATGCAATTATCTTACGACTATATGGACTTACATTTCCTGTCGGCAAGTCAGCCATCGAATCGCAATATTATCCGCTGTTGTCTAAAGTACAGGAAGCGATACTTAAATTCCCGCGCTCGCGGATAAAAGTCGAGGGACACACAGATTCACAAGGTGGAGACGACATAAACCAGACTCTTTCTGAAAAGAGAGCCAATGCGGTTGCTGAATATTTAATGGCAAATATGAGTGTCGAGTTCCCGGTAAATTCAGAAGGGTTTGGTGAGACCAAACCGATAGCGAGCAACGATACACCGGAAGGTAGGGCGAAGAACCGGCGCATAGATGTAGTGATCACACCAGAATGGGCTGAAGGGAAATAAAACATGGCTGGTGTAGTGGATTGATAGAAAAGGATATGAAATTCTAAGATAAAAGATTATATTTGTTAACATGGAGCCACAACAAGTATTAACAGCGCTGAATTTCGGACGTGTAGATGCCGAATCGGATACCCGTTTTGAAAATTGTTTTATCGGAACGGATATGCTGAGGCATGTAATGAAACCACAGCATTCTCTCGTTTTGGGAAGCAAGGGAAGCGGCAAGAGTGCCTCGTTCAGGTTGTTATGCACCGATAAGGAAAAATTGCGTTCCCTCTTTCCGAAAAGTTATGAAGATATTTTTTGTGTTCCTGTCTATGGATTATACAATGAAGAATATATATACGGGAATGAATTCCGCGATATCAAATCGGATTCGATCGACGATTTCCGTTATTTCTGGTTGATGATCATCGGTTTGAAAAGCGTCACGGCGATAGCGGAAGAACCAAAGATCCGCGATATGGTCAATAAAAATAAAAATCCGAAACTCAAGGAAGCGTATAAGATCATCCAGCAGGTCGTTGAGGATTTGGGATTAGGGCAGGAGAAGAGTACGGTAGGAAAGTTGAAACAGCGTGTTATGTCGCTGGTAAAACCCTCGCTTAAAGATCAGCCGTCGTCGAATGAGGCGGTTCCAAAAATACTTGCCGGTGATTTTAAGCATAAAACCGGAATGAGCGTTACCGCGGTTCTCGATCATATCGATATTGTGCTTCAGGAAACCAACTGTCTTGCATGGATGATGCTTGATAAACTCGATCTGTTGTTTATCGATGACTTCGAGAAATTAAAATCATCAATCACCGGTTTGGTTATGCTCCTGATCGAGCAGACGAATCGTTTTAAAAATATTCATTTTAAAATATTTCTTCGTTACGATATTTACCGTCAGTTGCGGATCGTCAATAAATCTCACCTGGTGAGTTACACGAGCGAGATGAAATGGAACGATTCGCTTCTTTTAAAGTTACTCGTTTCGCGAGCTATCGCCGAGCCGGTTGTGCGCGAATATTGTGAAGAACAAACCGGTGAGTCGGTCGCCGTCGCGGATGTCATCAACGGTACAGAAGAAGATGTATTGAAATATTTTTATGTTCTCTTCGAATCGACCATGGGCAGAGACGATAATTCTGAGCCGGATTTTCCGTTCACTCATACCTGGATGCTCAAGAATCTTACTGATGGAATGGGGAACGTCTATCCTCGTGAACAAATCCATCTCGGTAATCTTGCCGTTGAGAAACAGATCGAAGTCAATCGCAAAGAAGGTGAGCATACATCAGGTCGGCTGATTAGCGCAAAGGCACTTAAAGAGGCATTTGCCGCGCTTTCCATCTACAGATGCGATACTTATCTCTATTCTGAATTCCCGCATCTTGCAAAACACTTCGATGTATTCAGGGGAAGTTCGAAGATCAGGTTTACACGGGAGGAACTAAATAAACTTTTCGAGAAACTCGCACCAAACGAAGATGAAGGAATCAGAGCGGTTTACGATACCGGTTTGTTGACGCCTGTGGGAAGAACCGTAGATTCAAGTATGGAATTTACCATCCCGATGCTCTATCAGATTGGCCTCGGTATAGCCCAACAGGAAAATATGCCGGAGACACAATCAAGCTTACCTTCATCACCAACCGCAGATAGTACCGAAGATCCAGTCGAGCCAGACTGAAACCAAATTGTAAAATCTTTTATCTTTCGCTTCGATCAGGACAAGCCCTGAAAGGAAGGGGGAGATGTTTTACTGTGGTTCGATTGAGAATCGAACTCTACGATTTCTCAGGTTTAAGCTGTCCTTAAACTTAAAGAAATTCACTAATTCCAGGCTAAATTCAAGAGATAAAGGGAGGTAAATCAAGCAACTGTCTCTAACTGTCCAACGGTTTGTATAATGACACACTGGTAAGTCTTAGGACGATTAATGCTTGTTTGACAATAGATAAATATTTTTCTATCATTAGTTCGACACCTCTGGGTATATATACAACCTACCTTTGGTCGGTTGTATAATGATAAATGATGCACCTACACAAAGATTCTATAAGACAGTCAGGCGAGAATTGTGACTGAGTTACTTCAACTATAACACCTGAATACGATGGAGATGCAATTCAAACGCAAGTAATAGAACGCTAAAATATTTAATAGAAAATAAAATGTAATTACATAATTAAAGTGAGGAATCATTATGAAACACATTGTTACATTTTTTCTATGTTTGTTTTTGATATGTTTGGCGAACGGGCAAATTCCAAATAAAATTTCTTACCAGGGATTGCTCATCACTTCAGCAAGTGCGCCCGTACAGGATGGATCGTACGATTTACGATTCGAATTTTTTAATGCATCCAGCGGTGGAACATTGCGCCATTCGGAGAATCATACCGGTGTGATTCTCAGCCATGGTGCGTTCAGTCTAACCATCGGACCCCTCCCGATGATATTTAGCGAACCGCTCTATATCGAGGTTACCGCGACTTCAGGTCCCGGGATAATATCGCCGATTACATTCTCTCCTCGCTCAGAATTAACGAGCGCTCCCTATTCACTATCACCGTGGGTCCCGACAGGATCGAATGTTGTGTTCACGACCGGTAACGTTGGGATCGGTGTGGCAACACCGCTGAATCCACTTCATGTCAACGGGGCGATTAGCCAGGGAACCTGGAGTACAAGCTCGAAGTATTTTGTATCGGAACCGTACAATAACGATAGCTGGCGGCTTCAGGCATTTAAAAACTACGGGACTACCCCGCTCGCACTAAATCCTGCCGGCGGGAACGTCGGCATTGGAACGGCAACACCGACTGAAAAATTGGAAGTCAACGGCAACATCAAAGCTGAGGATGTTACCATAGGAATCGGTGGGACACCGATAACAAGAGTTTTGAGTCTCACGATCGCATTGAATTTCCCGAGTACGAACGCCCAGAGCAATGCGGATTTGTTGCTGACCGTTACCGGTGCTATCCCTGGTGATGTAGTATCGCTGGGGCTTCCGGACATCAGTGTTCCAGCAAATTCCTGTTATACTGCATGGGTTTCCGCGTATAACGAAGTAACAGTACGGTTTAATAATTATTCCGCGGCGGCACAAAATCCTTTAAATGGTACGTTCCGGATTATGGTTACTCAATTTTAAGTACACAAGTATCTGACAAATTCATAATTATTTTTCAAGAAAGGATCCGTTATGAAATATTTCATTACCATCTTGTTGTGCTGTTTTATCGTGATTTCTGTTTCAGCGCAAGTCCCGCAAAAAATCTCTTATCAGGGATTGCTGACGACTTCTTCTGACACACCTGTACAGGATGGGAGCTATGAACTACAATTCGGTATCTACAATCTACCGATTGGTGGAGATTTAAAACATGAAGAATCACAATCAGGTGTGAGTGTAGAGAAAGGGACATTCAGTGTTATACTGCATCCACCATCCGGGATATTTAGTGAATCGTTGTATGTACAAATAACGATTACTGATGGACCGGGTATAAGTCATTCGGTAACACTTTTACCGCGCTCAGAGCTAACGACTGCGCCGTATGCGTTTAGGTCAGATACGGCTCTATATGCTCTTAATCTCGTATGCGCTGGTACGGCATCAGGAATGTTTGGCACAGACATTATGAGCGCTTCACCCAAAATATCGATCGTGATCACGCACACCGCGTTCCAGTCGCTGGAAGCTAATCAGGTTGTGGCGACGGCTTGCGCGTACGTACCCACGGGCGGAAGCCCACCCTACATGCCGTTGAGAGTCGCAGCACGTCCGGTCGTCATTAGCGGTACACTCCGGGTTGAGCTGTGGTTCGACCAGAACGAGTGCACTACATATGACGGCAAGACCGGGCAGTTCGCATACATTCTGACGAGGATAACAAACAACTAATTAAAAAGGAGACTTTATGAAAACCTTAATTAATATACTCGTGGTTTTGGTGCTTGGGGTAAGCATGATAGCTCTTGCACAAGTACCAAACAAAATCTCTTACCAGGGATTGCTTACAACTTCTGCAGGCACGCCGGTGACCGACGGAGGATACGATTTAAAATTTGATATTTACAATTTACCCATTGATGGAAGTTTAAAGTACACAGAAACTCAGACAGGAATCCCGGTTTCAAGAGGGACGTTCAGCGTGATTTTCCATCCGACAAGCACGATATTTGCCGAATCGCTTTTCGTGGAAGTGACCGCACTTGCCGGACCGGGCATTTCAACTCCCCTAACATTTTCACCGAGGTCGGAGTTAACAAGTGCACCGTATTCACTTAGTAGTTGGAATATTAAAGGCAATACAAATACTACAGCAGGAACGAATTTTGTCGGTACCACCGATGCACAGGCATTCGATATCCGCACCAATAATGTATTGAGAACCCGCATCACAACCAAAGGACAAATAGAAACATACAATACAGGGCAATCGGTGTTTGTGGGAGAAGGAGCTGGGACAAATGATGACTTAGGAGCTAATGGAAATGTATTTGTTGGCTACCGATCTGGATTTTCCAATACTGTAGGATACAACAATACTGCCAATGGTTTTCAGTCGCTGTACTCCAACTCTAATGGATACAACAATACTGCCAATGGTTTTCAGTCGCTGTACTCCAACTCTAATGGATACAACAATACTGCCAATGGTTGGCAGTCGCTATATTCCAACTCCACAGGAGACTATAATACCGCCAATGGAAGGAGTGCGCTTTACTTAAACAGTACAGGAAACCAAAATACCGCCAATGGATCCAGTGCGCTATATTCCAACACTACAGGAAGCTATAATACCGCGAACGGAATAGTTGCGCTTTATTCCAACTCCACAGGAAACTATAATACTGCGTTGGGACGTCAGGCTGGCTACAACAGCGAGGGCGACAGCAATGTGTTCCTTGGAAATCAGGCTGGCTACAATGAAACCGGTTCTAACAAACTCTACATTGCCAACAGCCTCACCAACCCACCTCTCATTTATGGCGATTTTAGCACAGGTAATGTCGGCCTCGGGACGGTAAGTCCCGCTGAAAAACTTCAAGTTGCCGGAACCATCCACTCGACGAGCGGAGGTTTCAAATTCCCGGACGGAACCTCACAGATCACGGCGGCTTCGATACCATCCGGTGTAATCGTCATGTGGTCTGGATTGCTGATCAACATCCCAGCCGGTTGGGCGCTTTGCAATGGAGCTAACGGAACCCCGGATTTGCGGGACAGATTTATCTGGGGAGCTTCTGACGGAGAAAATCCCGGTGTAACAGGCGGGTCAACTTCTCACACACATTCTGTTAACCCTCCTAACACACAAACAACTGTGCCCAATGAAGGATCCAATGTTATATTTGGATCTCCTGCTCCTGTGAGTTTTGCGGCGTCCGAGGCACACACACATGATGTTAACATCGCATCATTTACGAGTGGGAGTACAACCACATTACCGCCTTACTTTAAGTTGGCGTTCATTATGAAACTTTAGTGGAAAAGAGTTCATAAAGACAATCGAATTTCGAACAACAAACCCGCCTGCGTCCCGCCTTAAGGGACTTCGGCGGGCAGGTACGAACAACAAATTACATGGAGATCAAAATATGAAACGAAAAATTTTACTACTAAATGTACTGCTTATAATTTGCAGTATGTTTGTGTACACACAAACAATAACGCACCCATGGTGGGTGGTAGATCGCGGCGGCGGGAAGGCAACCTCCGGCGATATAGTGCTTCGCTCGTCCATCGGTCAGCCGGCAATCCAGAAAATGACATACCTCGATACCGGTAATATTATGGAGAGCGGCTTCATGCCAGGTTTGCGGACATATTCAGGCTCTTTTACTACTTTGGAATATGCTGTGGCAGAATCATGGAACATGATCTCACTGCCTTTGATTGTGAGTGATTCAAGGAAAACCACACTCTTTCCCACGGCTGTTTCGGATGCGTTTGCCTACGTGACCTCATATGAAACAAAAGATACATTACATAACGGAGTAGGTTACTGGCTAAAATTTCCATCCGCAGACATGATCATACTTGCAGGCACGAGCTATATGCGCGATACTATCGATGTCAGTGGCCGTTGGAATATGATCGGTGCACTCGATTACCCAATCCTCGTTGCAGATGTTGAACCAATACCACCAATGACTATCACTTCAGTCTTCTTCGGTTATGACGGAATATACAACGAAGAAGACACATTAAAACCCGGCAAAGGGTATTGGGTAAAAACAAGTGAGGCAGGAAAGCTTGTCCTCAAAACAGGCACTCTGCTATTGTCCGACATTGCTCAAAGTATTCCCAAGCAGGCAAAGAGCTTGAGCCTTTCAACGCTCAGTTCTAATCTTGCCACCGAAAAAGGATTGCATTTCCTGACAATGCAAGATGGAACCGGTCGAAAGGCTACTTTGTATTTCACTGCGAAGAAGGTAGAACTCAATCTTAATAAATTTGATCTTCCGCCTACACCGCCTGTGGGATTTGATGTCCGTTTCAACTCGCAACGCTCGGCTGTGGTATTCGATATTGAGAAACAGAGTGCAGTACAGCGATTTCCAATCATGATCAACGGTGCGAAAGACCCTGTCACAATCACGTGGGTGATGGATGCTGATGATAATAATTACTCGCTGGAGACAACTACTGAGAATGAGAAGCAAAAAACATATCCGCTCAAAGGCTCAGGCAGTATTACGATCAATACCTCTGCCATCTTGACAACTAAACTGATGATGGGGAAAGGAACAGATATCGAACTGCCGAAGGAGTTCGCATTACAACATAATTACCCGAATCCGTTTAATCCGACAACTACACTTAAGTACGCTTTGCCAGTAGATAGTAAAGTAAAACTTACGATCTATAATCTACTGGGGGAGGTTGTAGAGGTGCTTGTGGATGGAATAGAAACTGCAGGTTTTCGAACAACGGAATGGAACTCAAGTACTGCCGCATCAGGAGTGTATTTCTTTAGATTAGATGCGGTTGGTGTAGCTGACCAAAGCAAGTCGTTCACACAGGTGAAGAAGATGTTGCTCGTCAGATAAATGTAGTGAGAGCCATGAACCTTGCGAAGGTTCAGAACCTTCGCAAGGTTTACCATGAGATGGACCTTCAGGTCGGGGTTTGCGTTCTTCTAAATGTAATTTCGAAGGATCCCGCTCGTAGAGTGAGAGACAGAGAAATCTGACATAGGAAAAAGATTTCTCTCTCGACTCCCGCCAGAAAAAGGGCGGACAGGTCGTCGGGATCGAAATGACAAAAACACTTTTAACACAGTCTTGTAATTCCCTCCCAGCTTCAGGTAGTTAAATTGTTCTGTGCACTTTACGGTGTATCTCTTTTTTCCTTCTGATAAATTAACTATCTTTAAACATGAAATCCGTAATTATTGTTCATCATCATGAAATAACACTCAAAGGAGACAATCGTCGTTTCTTCGAGCGTCAGTTAATGAAAAATGTCCGCACTGCACTCACGGGTTTACTACCATCCTCTTCAGTCGGCGGTGGCTATGGACGGTTCGTTATTCATCTTGAAGAACAAAGTGAAGTTGATAAAATTGTCGAGAGACTTACCTTCGTTTTCGGTCTGGCAAATATCTGTGTCGGTGTAGAGGTTGAACAAAATCTCGATGTCTTTTGTGATACAGCAAAAAAATTGCTGGAAAGTCAGAGCTTCAAAACAATCAGAGTGCACACTACACGATCCGATAAAAAATTCCCTCACGGCTCAATGGCAGTGAATGCAAAAGTGGGTGAAGCTCTCTGCCAGCATTTTAACGTTCGCGCAAATCTCAAAGAACCGGATGAAACAATAAACATTGAGATAGCCGATAATACGGCATACGTTTATCGCGCTAAGCTGAAAGGTGCAGGTGGTTTGCCGTCCGGAGTCAGCGGAAAAGTTGTCTCGCTGCTCTCCGCAGGTTTTGATTCTCCCGTAGCATCATGGAAGATAATGAAGCGTGGAGCATCTGTTATCTTCGTGCACTTCCACAGTATGCCGTACACCAGCCAGCATTCTGTCGATCAGGTGAGGCAGATTACGGAGGTACTGACGAAGTATCAATTTACCTCTAAGCTGTACATCGTACCATTTGCCGATCTTCAGAATGAAATCGTTTTACAAACACCTCAGTCGTTAAGAGTAATCTTGTATCGGCGATTCATGGTTCGCATCGCAGAAGAGATAGCTCACCGTGAAAAAGCGGAGGCGCTTGTAACGGGTGAATCTGTTGGACAGGTTGCCTCTCAAACTCTCCGCAACATACGGAACATTGAAGTTGCGGTTACTCTGCCAATTCTCCGACCGTTATCCGGAACCGATAAGGAAGAAACTATGGCTCTTGCCCGAAGGATTGGAACGCACGATATCTCGAAAGAACCATACGACGATTGCTGTTCTTTCCTTGCACCGCGGAAACCCGAAACTTGGTCGAATTACAAAGAAATCCAGCAAGCTGAAACAAAATTAAATATCCAACAATTAGTCGAGGCGGCGATTTCCAAAATATCTATTGAGCATTTCTCCTTCCCACCTAAGAGCGTGTAAGAGCAAAGTAAATAATTTCCGGTCGATAGAAAGAATTCAGTTGATTTTCCATGCGGAGTTTAGTATTATCGATTATCATCAATAACATAATCAAACAATAAAATCATTTGGAGGATGTATGGCAGCAAAAATAACAGTAAAAGATCACAAGAGCATTCAAGTTGATGGAGATTTTGAGCTTTATGATGAGAAAGGAAATAAGTTCGACCTCACCGGAAAGCCGACTATCTGGCTATGCCGTTGCGGACACAGCAAGAATAAACCGTTCTGTGATGGCGCACATAAAGCAGCCGACTTTAAGTCTGAAATCAACGCGAAATAGCTTACACAAATACTCACTTCCAAAAATTTCTGAGATGATATTATGAATAAGATCAAAATTCTATTTTGCTCCACAATTGTTTTTGCAGGAATTACGCTTGCACAATTCGAGGGAGCTATCGACATGAAAGTAAGAATGGTTAATGAGGGCAAACAGGAAGATGTTTTCTACACGATGTTTGTCAAAGGCAATCTTATGGCAACTTCTATCAAAGCCGGAACCGGTGAAGCCGGACGCGGGAAATTTATTCTCCGGGGCGATAAGCAATTACTCTGGATAGTTAACGATGAGGAAAAATCTTACTTCGAGATCTCGATGAAGGAAGATAATGAACTCCAGAACCCTGACGAGATGAAAAAACCGGAACAGAAAGAAATGAAACCTAAAATTACAAAGACCGGAAAGAAGGAAACCATTCTTGGATATTCGTGCGAGGAAATTGTTATTGAAGAGAACGATGAAGTAACGCATATCTGGGGAACCTTGAAGCTCGGAAATCTATATCAGGATTTATTCAAATCGTTCGGTGAGATGGGAGGAAAAGAATCGAAGAAAGATGTAAAAAATTGGGAGGATGAGCTTGTCAATATGAAACTATTTCCCCTGAAGATATTATCGAAGAAGGATGATAAACTCGTTCAATCGCAGGAAGTGACAAAGATCGACAAGAAATCTGTGGCATCATCTGTATTTACTGTGCCGAAGGATTACTCAAAACAATCTATGGATTTCGACATTCAAAAGATGATGAAAGAAATGAACAATATGAAGAAGGATGGAAAGGAAGAAGACAAAAACGATCCGGGCGAGAATCCCGACTTCGAAAAGATGATGAAGCAGATGGAAGAAATGATGAAGAAAGATAACGATACCTCGGATGGCGGTTAATAAAAAAATATTTTGTTCTAATCTTTGAAGGGAAGGAAGAATGAAAAGACTGGATTGTATAATTGGTACTATTGTAATGTTGATGTTCTGCATTTCAGTTGTAAATGCACAACCTTTAATTAAACAGAGACATCCTAATGTAATACCGGGTCCCGTCACTAATGTTGTATATACTCAGCAAGGGTATAACATGAAACTCTGGATGAGCAACAGCGGGGTGTTGGGTTATTACGGTTATGAAACAGGAGGGATTAATTTAGAATATCCTGCCGGCTCGAATATTGAGCATCTCTTTGCCGGTGGTCCTCGCATCGGTGCGCTTGTTTACGATTCATTGAATCAATCGTACTATCCTAACATTAGAGTGACAGAGATGTTTAATGGGGGGGATGCTCGCAACGAAGCAAGAGGTACTGATGATCATTTTTGGCAGACGAGTATTGATACTCCCAACGGTCATAACCGTCGTCATTATGACGATGACGGTGATGGTAAGATCGATGAGGATGAACTTGACGGTCTGGATAATGATGGAGATTGGAATCCGCTCAGAGATGATGTTGGCATGGATGGTTTTGCGGATCGATTTGAAATGAGTTGCGATGGGATTCCATATGATTCACTCACAAATCCTGATCCTGCTCAAGATAATTATGACCCTCTGCAGAAAAGTAAATGCCCGGTCAATTATACTGGGACTCTTCCTTACAAAAATGATATCAATGTCTATACAGAAAACAACAACAAGCCCGATCATGGAGAGCCGAATGTAGATGAGGACTACGGCGCAATCTCGGAGAACGATTTATCTTGCGCTTATGCAGATACTTTCAGCAGACCTCAAATTGGAGGTCATGTTGGTATGGGTATAAAAGTATGGCAGAAGTCTTTAGCATGGAAAAATAGAGTCAAAGAACCTATTCTTCCAATCGAGTACACATTTGTAAACATCGGTAAAAAGATTTTCAAAGATGTGTATTTAGCTTTTTTCCTTGATCCCGATGTTGGACCGATTGATGTCAATGAATATCCTAATAATAATTACGTTGGGTATATTGATAGTTTAAGAACATTTTACTGTCATAATCCTGTGGATCGCGGCTCAACTCCATTAGGATTAACATTGCTTGATGCATCAACTCCTCTCGACTCGTTAAGTTATTGTTTCCAATGGGCTGATTATTCAACGAAGTGCGATGGTTCATATGGTGATAGCATTCTATATATGCAGATGAATTGTTCAGCATTCCTATGTTCTTCTGGGCCCTTTTCTGAACCACCATCATATATGTCAGACGTTAGGATGTTTATCTCCATTGGTCCGTTTCCAACCATGTACCCGGGTGATACCGTAAAATGTGCAGTCGCTTTTGTTTCTGGTGATGCAATCGCGGAAGTCCCGAACAGTTTACGAGATAATGCCGCTAAAGCTATAAGTATTTCTAAACATGGTTATGAGAATATAAATATTCCATCGCCTCCTCTTCACGTTAAAAGAGAAGGATTTAATATTATATTAGACTGGAAGTGGAAACCGGGCGACATAGGAAATGATCCACTTGAAAATTGGGATGAGCATAATGAATATTTAACTTCGTTACCGGATACACATTGGCGGAAGAAAAATCCACCTGACGGGAAAACAAAAGGCGGAAGAAACCTTGAAGGTTTCAAGCTGTGGCGCAGCGAATCGGATACATTCAACGTCGAATCATTCACAATGCTTGCTCAGTATGATGCCGATGATGATTTAGGATTCGGGTCTCAGACCGGTTTGCGATTTACATTCGTCGATTCAACGTTGAAAGCATACAACAAATATTGGTATGCGGTAACTTCGTATTCGATACCGGAAGGGATGACAATCCCCTTTCCCGATGCAGGTGGAGTTATTCATCAGGCAAACTTAATCGGACCTCCAGTCGAATCTGAGTTAATTGAAAATGCTACACAAACGCATTTGCTGTTCGAGCCGTCGAAAAAACTTGGTGAAGTTTTAGTTGTCCCCAATCCTTATCGCGCCGATGTTCCTTATACCGACGGATTCGGTTTCGAGGGTCCCAGCTATAATTGGACACCGGACAAAAGAGTTATCTGGTTCATCCGCCTTCCTGAAAAAGCGACTATCCGGATTTATACTATAGCCGGCGAAATCATACAAACCATTCACCATGACGATGCTGAACGTAGGCTACGCGGTTTGGCAACCGGACAGGAAGAATGGGATTTATTCAGCGAGAGCAGAAGACCAATTGCAAGTGGCGTATTTGTTTTCAGTGTGGATTCGGATTTCGGACAACAAATCGGAAAATTTGTTATTATTAAGTGAACATTAACTTTACAATAAAGGATTAAAATGAGCAAGAATACTCGTCGGGAGTTTTTGGCAAAATTCGGTGTTACCGTTGGCGCACTGACGGTCGGAAGGAATCTCATGGAATCATCACCCCTTGATCGGTATCTCGGTAGTGAAGCTCAGGCAGCTGCCGTAAAACAACTTCCGTTAGATGGAATCGATTTTCGATACGCTCCGGCATCATGGCAGTCAACTTATTGTTTCCCCGATGATCCGTTTAAAAGTTTAGTTGGAAAGTACGGAGAACTTTTATATGGTCATCCCGGTACGGGAGCCGATGAGAAAGTATTTCCGCACATCGTATCGGTAACGCTGCAAGGAAAAGATCCACTTCAATATATCGACCAAAAACTTGAATCGCCTTCAATTCCTATCATCATGACGAAACTCGATGGCGGCGATGTTGTCATGCAATTGACTTCTTTCGCATCAAACGATTCCGGTGAAGGTCGAGTAGATAATCTGATTGTTGAGATTATGCCAAAGGAGTCTCAGCGTGTGCAATGTACTCCGGAAATCATCATCAAGTCCACAGCAATGTTCGTACTGAATGTGGAGGGTGATTTTACGCGCGTCAATCTCGACACAACTGATGGAAAATTGTTCATGGCAGTGGACAGTACGGTTGAATATCAATTGATCGATGGTGTTCATCATTTCCGGTTGAAGACAGGAACTGTTTCAATCGATGAGCCGCTGAAATATTTTGTTAGATTTCCTCAGGAAGGACAGCCGTATAATAAAATTGAAGATGGACTCGAAGAACAAGAGGATCTCTTGGAAGATGCCCGTAAATTCTGGCAATCGTGGGAGCCGACATCGGGAAAGGTTGAATGGAAATTGCAACCCGAGTACCAAAATTTTATCGTTGCGGCGGCACGAAATATTTTGGAAGCCAGGGAAATAAAGGACGGCAAAAAAATATTTCAGGTCGGTCCGACCGTCTATCGTGGTCTATGGGTTGTGGATGGTTATTTCTTACTAGAAGCCGCTCAATATTTAGGATATGCTAAAGAAGCGCAGGAGGGATTGGAATCGATCTGGGCGCGTCAGAATGAAAAAGGATTGATAACCGGCGGTGCCGGCGAAGCACATTGGAAAGACACTCCCGTTGCAGTTTGCGCATTAATCCGTCAGGCGGAATTATCTCAGAATTGGGATTACTTCAATGAAATGTATCCAGATGCTCATAAGGCGATGATGGCACTGAAAAAATTGCGCGATGATTCTTTGAACGACGGTTCATCGAATAGTAAATACAAATTATTACCGCGTGGGTTCGGCGACAGCGGTATCGGAGGGATACGTGAAGAATACACGAATACGATATGGACGCTTATTGCTCTGAGAGCGATGGATGATATTGCGAAAAGGAAGTCGTTATCACGAAGAGTTGATATCAGAGATTTTTACGGAGAACTGCGGCAGGATTTCTTTAAATCTACAACAACAGAATATCGCGATAGCCAGAATGGATTTTCATACCTACCAATGTTGATGAAGAGCGATCCGAAATGGAGCGAAACCGATCTGCTTAAACAACCAAAGCCTCAGGCGGCACAGATTTATTTATCACAAGCAATTTATCCGGGACTTCTTTTCACAAAGGGATCTAAGATCGTCGGCGGTCATGTTGATTTAATGAGATCGATCGTTAAAGAAGATATTCCAATCGAAACCGGCTGGATGTCGAATAACGGACTCTGGCCCTACAACGCAGCGGTCCTCGCACAAACATATCTCTACTTAGGTTACAAAGACCTTGCACGCCAAACATTCATCGGTTTCTTAAATCACGCATCACCTCTATATGCGTGGCGTGAAGAACAATCATTGCAGGATGCTCCTGTATTCGATTTCATCGGAGATATGCCTCATAATTGGGCGAGCGCCGAGTGTATAAGGTATCTTCGCCATATGATGATACTCGAGGACGAAAAAAATATTCGTCTTTTCGAAGGTATCGGATTGCCTGAGTTGAATGCCGGCAAAACCATGGAGTTGATAAGTTCACCTACGCGCTGGGGGAGGATATCGGTATCGCTTGAACCTATCGATAGTAAAACATGGAAGACGAAATTCAAACGCGAGGATTTCGATGAGAAAAAATATTCACAGCTGGATTATATTATTATGCCGCGCAAACTTGCCGGAGTGTTTTATTTCAACGGTACTAAAGGAGTCTACGCCAACAAGAATGGTGACCAGGCGCTTGTTCGCACAGATAAACATACTTGGGAGTGTGAATGGAAATCGTTGTAAAGTGAAACAATAACTGTTTTGAATCTTTGATGGTAAGTATTAGACTATGAGTTCATGCACTCGCATTGAACTATTTCAACTTATATGATTTGCGAGCAAGCAATCCATATCATTATGATATTCCTAAACATTCCGGAATGAAGCGTGATAGTGGCTATATATTAACTTCATTACATTACTATAAAAATAATTCAGGATGAATATGAATCCTTCCGTTCAACTGTTCAGTATAATCGCGATTATTATAGTAATTGTTTTATTCTTTTTTCACCGGTACAGGGTGAGGTTGAGGAAAAAGTTGGAAGCTCTCATCGAAGAAAGAACAAAAAAAATTCAAGAAGAACAAGCGACAGCCGAAAAAGCAATGTTGGAAGCTGAGAAACAAAGAGAGATAGCAGAACGAGCGAATATTCTAAAGACCGAACTGCTTAACATTGTAGCCCACGATTTAAAGAGTCCGTTAATCACTGTCAAAATGATGTCCAAAATAATATTAGACCAGGTGGATAAAGATTCGGCATTAGCGAATTATGCTGCGGATATTTTCAGCACTGCACAGCGAATGCATAATTTAGTGAATGAAATACTCGAGTCGGCAACGATAGAAAACGGGTTATTATCGCTTAACAAAAAGCCGGTCGATATATCTCAGCTTGCCGAATTGGTTGTAATGGATAATAGGATAAGTGCCCAACAAAAGGAACAAAAGATTATTTTCACACCTTCCGAAGCGATACTCGTTAGCGCAGATGATGAACGGCTTCGCGAAGTCATGGATAATCTCATCAATAACGCGATTAAATATTCCGATCTACGAAAGGGTATTTGGGTAACAGTAAGCAAACTTGATGACATAGCGCGTTTTGAAGTGCGCGATGAAGGACCGGGTTTGACGGAAGAAGATAATAGAAAAGTATTTGGGAAATTTCAGAAATTAAGCGCACAGCCTACTGCCGGTGAACCATCTGCAGGATTGGGCCTTTCAATCGTAAAACAATTGATTGAAATGCATGGAGGTAAAGTTTGGGTAAAAAGTGAGTTTGGGAAAGGAAGTACTTTTGTAATCGAGCTTCCTATTATTAAGTGACTACATACTGCTTAGAAAAAAATGTCCTATCGATTATCGCACACCGCTTTCATTGTAGACAGCGATACCATTATCGGTTCCGATCCATAAATTTTTCTTTACATAATCGTAGTATAAAGCTTTGATAATATTGCTGGGTAATTCCGGCGTATTATCCGTTGTAAAAGTTTTCCATTCGTTATTTTTCAATTGAACCAATCCGGCATTAGTTCCGAACCATCTCGTTGTTGAAAAGAAATCCGTCATTACTGTATTGACAGTGCCGTAGGGTAATTTACCGTCGGTGTTAATATTAGTATAATGCTGTGCGGTGTCGCTTGGCGTAAAGTTCGTTACACCTATATCTTTCCCGAGCCAGACTATATTTGAAGTGTATTGGACAGCTAAGGAGCGAATGGCAGATTGATAAGCATCCGGTAAGAAATAATTACTCCAACTTCGTGAATTAGTGTTATAGTATGAAACTCCGGTATTCATGCCGAAGTATACGTATCCGTTTTTTTGGTTAATAGCCGCACAATTAATCATTGGGTCAATAAAATTCGATGTAGGTATTTCATCGAGTGTACCTTTTGTTTGATCATTATCATCTGTGAAGGTGTAGATACTGGCTCCATCGGTAGTTGCTATCCAGATTTTTTCAGAATTCAAATCGTAAGATACGATGCCCCTTATATAGTTACTTCCAACATTATATTTTTGCCATCTTTCACGAGCATCTATAGTATTCATCCTCCTTATACCGTAAGATCCGGCAAATCTTAAACCGAACCACATACTTCCAGACTTGCCTTCGGAGATAGCAGAGATTTCTCTCTTTACTGTTTTATTAGGACCCACTGTGTAGTTGAATGAATCGGGGGGGGGATAACTCCATGAATTAGAATGATAATAAAATGCTCCTGAATCGGAACCGAACCATACTGACCCGATACCGGAAATATATATTGTGAGGATATTATCGCTAAGCATTCCAGCAGTATTCGCCTTTACAAAAGTCTTCCAAATTGGCTTAGTTTCTCCCGAATCGACTGTTTTATTTTTACAGCCAAAGAAAAGAGCCAACAACACGAAGGTGAAGATAAGTTTACATCTCATTGAGAACCATTAATATTTAATAAGAATACCGATGGATATTTGGATAGAAATAAGATACATAAAATATCTGGAGATGCAAAATTGGCTAATTTTTATAGTCTATATTTTGTTCAATTTAGCCATTATTTTTCTTGACTGTATCTATTTTTTTCATTATACTTAGAATACTATAGTAAATTGATAACTAATCCCCCTAACCGTCAAATCAAAAAAAACATATGAAGGTTGTCAAGAGAATTTACCCAATTGGCGCGATTTTTTCCCTCACAATAGTATTAGCATTCATCAACATTAGTTGCCAATACGATTATCGTTCGCCTCTGCCCGGTATGATAGAAGTTCGTCTTCGTACGATATCGCAGAATATCGAGATCACTAAATTTACAAACTTTATCATCAAGGTCGATAAAATCCAAGCGATAAGATCTGATGGAGGCATTCTGAAAGTTTTTGAGGACGCAAAAATCATAGAGTCTTCAAATCAGATAACTACTATCGTTGTGAACACACTTGATTCGTTGGCGATCAAAGGAAACGTCATCATCGGTCAGGTTTATGCGCCTCCCGGTGATTACATCGGATGCGATTTTCAAATCGATCCCGGAGGTACTCTTTTATTAGGATCAAACGCAGATGAACAGCAACCGGTTCCGGTGGTGAAATCAGCGAATTATCCCGCGGTGTTCCATCAAGATATTTCATTCCATGTCGGTGAGTCACAGACTACAAAAATAATTCTTGTGCTCGATCTTGATAAATCGTTAGTGAAGGGAGCCTATGCTTATATTTTTACTCCACAATATGAAATTATGATCCAATGAATATTCCCATATCAGGAAAATTTAGAATGAAAAAATTAATACGGTTTAATATGAAACAGAGTTTCGCACTGATCCTATTTAGCGTAATTGTTCTTCTCTCTTGGGATTGCAGCAATCCTGAAAAACCAGGAGAATATCATCAGAACATTAAACCCAAAACCCGCTTAGCAAACGTTCCCGTGCCTTACGATACAAGCAACTCACCGAGACTAACTTTATATTGGGTGGGTGATGATCCGGATGGATTTGTAACAGGATTTAAATACACATGGACATATCAGGCAAGTGGCTTTGATACCATGCATTCGTACAAATACATCTTGAATATAATCGTTGAAGAATTCGCTTTGATGGTTATTACAAATGATGATAAACAGATACCAACACTCTACAGATATTTCGCAACGCTCGATAAAGAGACAGGACTGCCCAATGATGTGAGCGATTCGTTAGCGAAGGGAGATACTATAACGATTAGCGGCGTAAAAATTTATGCGTCCAATCCAGATTCTATACGGATCCAGACAGGCCAACGGGTGAAATACAGTTATCCTGTGCACACGAATCCCAACACAGGAACATTTATATTCGATTCACAATACGAATGGAACAATCATAAATTTATCATATCGGCAATCGATAATATCGGAGATACATCGGCTGTTCCCGCTACTGTTATGTTCACAACCCCTAAAGTTACCGCGCCGCATACCAGAGTTACCTTTGGTCCGGCAGATACAGCATTCGCTATTAATGGATTCACTCCGACGTATGCAGGAATAAGATTTGAATTCCAGGGGATCGATCCCAACAGCAGAACTATCGATTATCGCTGGGTAGTCGATCGAGATCAATGGTTGGCGAAGACCGGGAAAATACCATGGTCGGAATTTTCACCAAGTGAAGAGGCATTCGTTACAGCCGCCGATTTCCCGGATCCATATGCTACCAAGCATACGTTTTATGTTCAATCGAGGAATGAATTCGGTTCGATCGATACCGTTGGCATATTTGAGCGAATAACTTGGAATCAAGCTCATGATTCAATAATAAGTGTACAAATAGATTCGGCATGGCAGACATTCTATACCATCTATCCGCCATTTGCCAGACCAGATCTGCCCAAAACCAACAAAATTCTGGTTATTAATAATGCTTATTATTCCACGAGGGTCCCTGAATCGCCGGCTCATCCGCATTGGCAAACGGTCGATAATTTCTATTTTGATATAATGCACGGGTTGGGAATTCCTGATTCGAATCTTGTTATGTTCAGAGCATCCCAATACATCTTCCCCGGAAGGGCAGAGATAGCAAAATATAAAGCCGTATTAATGTACTCAGACTGTGTGGATGAATACGGTTATTATACATGGGGGCAGAGTAATGAAGTCGGAGGAACTAAGCAAGCAATTCTTAGAGATTATTGTTATGTCGGCGGCAATATTATTTTCAGCGGGTGGTCGAGCACAAGCAATACAAATTTTCCACGGAATGAAGAATTTTATGGGCATATTTTTCAAGTTTCTATATCCAAGTTGGGCAGATTCCCCAAAGAAGACGGCATAGGTGCAAACGGTTTACGCGGATATCCGAACCTTCGTATCGATACGACAAAGATGGATACAGCATGGCACGGAGGTATGACCGCTGTGATGAAGAATTACCCGGTTGGTTTCGGCGAAACGATTCAAAAATATGCATCTAAAACCGGGAATCAATATTTTGAACAAGTTCCATTATCGATCCGTTACAACGGAATAACATTTAACATGGTTCTCTTCGGAGTTCCGTTATACTATATGGAGCGCCCTGCTGTTGATTCAGCTCTCGCACTCGCATTCAGAGAAATCGAAAAATAAACTGGAGTTGATTAATGAAAACATTTGTTAGAAGTTTATATATTTGCTTTTTAATCCTGACAGTAAATTTAATTCTATTCGCGGGCAACACCGGTAAAATTGTAGGCAAAGTTACAGATGCGGTCTCCGGAGAAGCGATGCTCGGCGTGAACGTTATTGTAGTCGGGACGCAGCGCGGCGGGGTAACCGATATCGACGGAAAGTATTCCATTATCGGAATACCTATAGGCAGGTATACCGTTAAGGCAAGTCAGATCGGCTATGCTTCAATGGAAGTGAAGGAAGTAAAAATCGGCGCTGATGAAACAACGCCTTTGAATTTTAAATTGACTTCAAGTGAAGTACAAATGACAGGGGTTACCATCACTGCAGATCAGCAATTGGTTAATTCACTTACAACATCTTCCACAAAAACTGTGGGAGAAAAATCTATCCAGAGCATTCCCAATGTCAAGAGTGTTGAAGACGTTTTAAAGCTCCAGGCAGGATTTGTTAAAAAGGGTAAGAATTTATTCCTGCGGGGCGGAAGAGCTAATGAAGTACAATATTTAGTCGATGGTGTTCCTACGAATAACGTAGTAGAAAACTCCGGAGACCAGGGAACCGGGACTGCCAATAAAGATCTTAACGCACTCTATTCCGGTGCATCTACAGGCGTAGGCGGATCAAGCGGATTAAACGTGTCTGCAAGCGCGATACAATCGATCAGCGTTCAGACAAGCGGCTTTGATGCGGACTATGGTAATGCTCAATCAGGAATAATAAATATTACAACAAAATCGGGCGGAGATAGATATACAGGCTCCATGCAATTTCGAACAGATCGCTTTGGAAAGAGTAATCAAAATGAAGCCTATAGTTCGTTCTCTTTCGGAGGACCTGAACCGATGTCGAAATATTTGTTGCCGGAACTTGGAATGAAAATACCGGGCACCCTCACATTCTTTATGAATGCCGATATGACGCGTAGCGACGGCTGGTATCAGTATGTCCATAATGAATTCTATAATCCTATTGAGAGAACAATACAGTTGAATGGATTTTTAGGCGGCATTTTGAATGCGGCAGGATTCCGGTATCGTGACAATCAAGATAATTCATTCACTTTTAATACTAAGTTGAAATACGATCTTAGTGGAGACGATCAATTTAGTTACGGTTATTATGCCAGTTTGTCTTCCTCCCATTCGTACGATGGCACTGTGAGAACCTGGAAATACCGGGCTGATTCGTCTGCTGTTGGTGTTGATATTGCAATCCAAAATACATTTTCATGGCAGCATTTCTTTAGTCCTAAGTCTCTCTTTAAGCTGTATATTGCAAAATCAGAGAACAAAAACGGTAATGATGTCGCAGGTATAAAACCCAACGAATATTCTACCGCCGACATAAACAAATATGATGTAAATGGTGATTACTTCAATGAACTTGGTACGAGCCAGAGATGGTATTCATCGCGTACAACTGTCTGGTCTTCACGGTTCGATTATAATTCACAAGTGCATGATTTGCATTTACTGAAAACAGGAATGGAAGTTTATTTTGAAAATATCAATTCCACGGATATACGATATCCGACCTACACACATAACGACGGTACTGTTCCCCCTGATCCAAAACCTGAGTGGTCACATGGTGATTATCCCGGTTATGGATTAACCAGGTATCACCTGAATAATATGCCTAACCGTGGAGGTTTATATCTACAGGATAATATTGAGCTGGCTGGATTGAATTTACACATCGGTATTCGCTATGATTATCTTGATCTTGGTGCTCAAGTTTATAATGATGATTATATAGATTCTTGGAAATATGCATATCAGTGGATTGATACACTTGACGGCAAAAGTCCCGGACAAACCTCTCCAGATTGGGTATGGAATATGTCTGGAAAGACTGACAGCGCAAAAAGAGCCAATGGCAGGATAGATTCAAAGAGATTTTGGTATTACTTCACTCACGGATATTACAGTCCACGTCTCTCGATAGGTTATCCGGTAACAGATCGGATTGTGTTTTATTTTAACTACGGACACTTCATTCAATTCCCTGAACGCGCCCGCTATTTTAGAGATAACTATACCCTGAATACAGATGCCACAATCGGGAATCCCGATCTGAAACCGCAACGCACTGTAGCTTATGAAGCCGGTTTCGAAGATCAATTCACCGATGATATGGCGTTTACAGTACATGCCTATTATAAAGATATATTCGACTATCCGACTCTGGTCAAAAGAGGTGATTTCAATTTTTATAAAAACTTCGATTACGCAAGTTCTCGTGGTTTTGACCTTTCAGTCAATCAGGCGTTGGGAACAAATTTTTCAGTTTCCCTAAGCTATTCATATCTGATTGCAAAAGGTCGTGCGGCTACAGACCTGAATGTTTTAATAAATCCACAGTTGACTCAATTAGCCCGCGAAGTTCGGATGCCGTGGGATCAAACTCATACTGCGAATCTTTTTGCAAGTTACCGCGTTGGACCAAGAGATGAAGGTGAATTCTTCGGAATGCCGTTTATTAATAACTACGGTATCTCTCTTACCTGGAGTTTCAACAGCGGTTCGCCGTACGACGGATATTTATCAACGCGATATACGCAAGTTCAGTACAATAGCAAAGTCAACAGCGAAACCGGTCCATATAATTCTACGCTTAATCTTTCTATTTATAAGGGATTACGTGTTTTCGAGACGATTAATATACTCTTAACGCTCGATGTGATAAATCTTTTGAACCGTAAGAACCCTGAAACCGGTTCAATCAACAATTACACAGGACGTGTAATTCAGTACGGTGATTATTCGAATAATAACGCACAACTTATCAGATCATGGAACGAAACAGAGTTTTGGGCGCTTGATCGGACTTTATTTCAGCCGCCGCGTCAAGTATTATTCGGTGTAAAATTAAACTGGGATTGATTATTTATATGAAATCAAAATAAGGATTGATATCTATGAAAAAATGGATAATTTGCTTACTACTTATTATTGGGATAATTTCTATATCCCAGGCAGGAACAAAAAAACGTTCTAACAAACTTTCTAAAACTACTGTTGCTTTCGCTGAAAAGATAAAGCAGGGATTTAATATGCGTGTCTGGTTGAGTAACCAGATGGCTATGGGGATGCAAGCATGGGATGCTGGCTCCGCGGATGATATACCTGATGGTTTTGGACTTGAGTATCCGACTAACTCGGGTGTGGAACATCTCTATGGCGCAGGACCAAGGATAGGCGGACTCGTTGATGGCGTACCCAGAGTTGATGAAGGGTATAACGGATCGGATGCAAGAAAAGAATTTCTGCCGGAATACCAACACCTGAGACGTGAACATTTCTGGCAAACGGCAACTACAAAACTTGGTGAGCCGAATGTCAGAGGATGTGATGATGACAACGACGGAAAAGTCGATGAAGATGAATTGGACGGTGCTGATAACGACGGTGACTGGAACCCGGTAACAGACGATCTCGGCAGTGATGGACGTGCCGATCAAGAAGAAGCTTCGTGCGATGGCAAGCTTTATGATCCAGTGACCAATCCCGATCCAGCCGGTGATAATTATGACCCGGCAAAGCGGGATAAATGCCATCCCAATCCGGATGGAACTTTACCGTATAAGAATGATGAAGATATTTGGTTCGAGAAGAATGGAATTCCCGACCATGGCGAACCTAATGTTGATGAAGACTATGGAGCAATTTCAGATAACGATCTATACTGTGCCGCTACAGATACGTTCAGCCGTCCGTCTGTCTTTCAGCATGTACCGATGGGCATTAAGGTTATACAGAAATCATACGCTTGGGGTAGTGTATACGCCGGGGCAATTCTTCCATTCGATTATTGGTTTATAAATGCAGGGAATAAAGTAATCAAGGATGTATATGTCGGTTTCTTCGCTGATATTGACCTCGGACCTGTCAGTAACGCTAGTTATGTCGAGAATAATTACTCTGCTTATATAGAATCGCTAAGGACAGCATACATTCATAATCCGATCGATCGTGGTTCCACACCTTTAGGGATAACCGTTCTAGGCACTCCTAAATCTCTCGATTCGTTAGAGTTCATTTGGCAGTGGTCCGATTTTACAACTACACCAGATCCAGGGGTTATAGATTCTGCGATTTACGAATGGATGAGTGGGAGAGCTTTCCCTGGTAAACCGATCGCTGATAATCAGCCGGAAACAAATTGTTCAGACACGCGGTTCCTTTTCTCATTCGGAAAATTTGACGAGATTCGCCCCGGTGACACATTAAAGATTTCAATTGCTCTTATTTCCGGCGATGCGGTTGCCGGAGGTGTGAACAGTTTGAAAGAAAATGCAGAGAAAGCTATAAAATTATTCAGGCGCGGCTATACAACCCCGACTGCCTTAATATCGCCCAAATTGGATTACAAGATTGTAGATAATTCTGTTGAGCTTACATGGTTCCCTCATGTAAGTTGGAATAACATCCCCGGTGGACCATACGATGTTTGGGACGATTCTAATAAATACGTCGAACAGCATTATGATTCCCTGCACTGGCGCAGATTTCCTGTACCATGCAATACCAGTAATGCATGTGATCCGTCAGTCATTAAGCATATATGCGATGCTAACGGGAAATTACCAGGTGGTAGAACATTCACCGGTTTTAGACTTTACAGATCGGAAGATGCTGGCGAGCAACCGGCGAATGATAAATATACATTACTCCGTGAATATACAATTCCCGATACGGCAACTCTGTGGTCAATTGAACATTTAGACTCTACGTTTACCGATTCATTCCTCGTTCGTGGAAAACGTTATCACTATGTCGTTACAGCCTTCGGTATCCCGGATATCGTACTCTTACCTGTTCCGCTTCCAGGAGGGGGAGTTCGTTACGACACTTTGAGATCACAAAATGCAGAGTCCGATTTCTTGAACAATGCCGTGTTAATTGATGTACCGTTTGATATTTCCAGAGAGTCTAATAAAGTATTGGTCGTTCCTAATCCTTATCGGGTCGATCAAAATTATACTTTTGAGAATGGAGGATGGGAAGGCCAGACTTCAGCCTGGGATGAATCACAAAGAAGAGTGAAATTTATTCATCTACCTGAGGGTGAATGGACGCTGCGAATCTTTACGATTGCCGGTGAATTGATCTCGACGATATCCAATACAATCGCCGGTGGTTATCAAAATTCCGGATTACCGCCTAATACAAGTTTGACCAGCAACTTCTATGAATATAAGAGTGATCGAGGCGAGATAGAATGGAACCTAATGAGTGAAAACCGGCGCGCTTTAGCCAGCGGAGTATATGTGTACAGCGTTGAATCGAAGTTCGGGACTCAAATCGATAAATTTGTTTTGATTCGTTGACAAGATTTCAAGGAGAAAAAGCTATGAGATTATATAAACAAATATTACATCTTGGGATTATCGCTCTCTTATTAATATTCCTGAGTGGACAAAGCACAGCAGGGAATAGATCCGGCACGACATCGGCTACATTCCTTAAAATACCTACAAGCGCCCGAGCGGTTGGAATCGGCGGCGCACAGGTTGCTATTGCAAATGGTGTCTCGTCAATTCCATTCAATCCAGCCGGCATGATGACTGTAAGTAACTATGGTGTTGGATTTTCTTACACATCTTGGTTCGCGGATATACAGCACTCGTTTGTCGGCGTAGTAAGGAATTTCCCCGGTATCGGTGCTGTAGGAATGAGCATAACAATGCTGACTACAGGCGATATCGTTGAGACTACGCCATTGTTTCCTGAGGGTACCGGGCGTAATTTCCGGGCAAGCGATTATGCATTCAGCTTAGCTTATGCTCGTCAGGTAACGGATCAATTCAGAGTCGGTATAAACGCGAAGTATATTAAATCCTATTTGTTCAATACAGAGGTCAGCGCGGCAACATTCGCATTCGATATCGGAACACTTTATGACATTGCAATTCTTCGCAGTCATATCGGCGTTTCATTGAACAATATCGGTAAAGATATCAAGTATTTGGAAGAGCAATCATCTATTCCTACAGCATTGCGGTTTGGTGTACTGGTCGATGTTTTGAAGGAAGCTAACCATGAGGTGATAACGACTTTGCAGATATCCCGCTTGAATGATGCCGAGGAACAGTACAACCTGGGCGCAGAGTATGTCTTCAATAATATGGTCGCGCTTCGGGGTGGGTATAAATTTGCATACGACCAGGAAGATTTCACCGGCGGGCTTGGTTTGACGATGGGAAGATTCGGCGTCGATGGCACGCTCGATCTTGCTTACAATAATTTTAAATATTTGCCAGGGACTTATTCCATGACATTCGAATTACAATTCTAAGATGTCCCTCAAAAAAGATATTATATTGGAGAAAAGAATGAAATCGTTGTTCTACATTTTTTTAATAATAGTTATAGGTTCAACTTTATTTTTAAACGGATGCGATCTTATTACCAAAAAACCGGATCAGGGTAGTGTCCGGCCGCCCGGGAAGGATTTAATCATCAGTGAAGTTTTCGCGCTTTCGCCTGACAAGTATTACGACTTTTCATGGATTGAAGTATACAATCCTACAAGAGGATACTTCCAATGGTTTTATCAGCAATATCCGATTATCGGCGTGGTTGCCGGCGATAACGGCTCGTGCTGGTATACGGATGATGATGGAGAAACCTGGTCCCAGATTCCTCCACCGGCTGGTTTTGAGAATAGAACTTTCAATGATGTGAGTTTCTCTATCGCGGACACAGGTATTATCGTGGGCGATAACGGCTTAATATTAAGGATCAAAAAAAGCCCCCCAAGCTTTATAATTGATCCACAGGTTGTAGCAAATCCCGATCCAGCTATGAAAACTATTCGTGACGTTAACTTATTACCTCACCCTGCGAAGGCAGGATTTGCTGTCGGAGACAGCGGTCTAATAATGCGAACAACGAACAGGGGTGGAACCTGGCTGATGTATAATAACGCACGGATACCGGCAAATCTCAATGCGTTTGCATTCGTCGCTTTAGACAGACTTTATGCTGTGGGCGATTCTGCATCCATCCTTAAGAAAGGAACTACCGGATTAGCTTGGAATAAAATTAATCCACCGGACGAATTTCTAACATCTAAACCGAATTTTTACTCGGTTTTCTTCGCGAATGATACAGGCATCATTGTCGGTGCTAATGGCGCTATTGCAATCTCGAAAAATGCGGGTGCAATATGGAATTCCCGAACAAGTACCACAACATCTACTTTGCGAGGAATTTTCTTTGGACCGAAAGGGGCTAATGCATTTGACTACAGAGTTGGGTGGGTCGTCGGTGATAATGGAACTATCCTCAAGACAACCGATTTAGGTGAAACCTGGGCTAAAAAAGAAACTCCGGTCTCAGCAAATCTTTATAAAGTCACTTTTGTCGATAGCAACCGCGGAAGAGCAATAGGCGATGGCGGTACTATATTGGCAACTTCCGACGGCGGTGAAACATGGACGCAGAGTACAAACTTCACTACATCACGATTATCAGGCATGCATTTCAACCCGGCAAATGTACGCGTTAGAAACAGATATGTGCTCGAGATGCACGCGAGGAGGAAACCATTCTTTAATATAATAAACTACATTAATCCTGACGCGAGTGTAGTGAATTATGATGATACGCTTGACAGTGACGTAGGAATAATTTTATTTGACCCTCAGTTATATGTCGACCTACCCGCTGCCTGGTATGAATATGTTAGACAGCCGATACCTCCATCTTTATTACCGATCTTTGGTCCAAAAGAGGTCAGGAATGTATCGCCGGGCGGATTCACGATCATCAGGAATGACAGTGTCAGGTTCGACAATCATATAAAACTTGGTCCCGGCATTGCTAATCTTGTGAACGCTAGTATCGGTTACGTTTATGATGATACTGCTGCATTCGGTGTTCGTTGGTACAAATGGGATTTATTGCCGCAGGGTGAAATTCGGCTCGTAAAATACCTTATTAAAGAAGATAGAGTTACAGAGGTCATCTTAGGATACGAGAAGAAAACTATCGATGTAGTACGATGGGGTAACTTTATGCCGACGTCCTGGTATACAAATGGTGATCCGTTGTATGAAAATAACAAACCGGTAGGTTATATGCCCGAGTGGTATTCGATGGCTCGTTATGCAAATGATATGGGTCAAGCCGATCCGGCAAATCTTAATACATTGGAATCATTCTACTTTGCGAAAGATCCAATCCCCGGATGGTACAGTCAACGGCGTAAATAAAATCTGAAAATACTTTATTAATGAAAGTCGGAAGATGATTCTTCCGACTTTTTTTATTTAAAATATTTGGTGAATAACAATTTACTGGAAATATAACGGTAGGCAATTTGATTTGCACATAAAAAGTGTGCTGAAGGTGGGAGTTTCCGCAGAAGCGGATCAGCCTCCGGCTGAGAACCCACATTCGCTGCTTCTGCATTGGTGCTGAAGGTGGGAGTTGAACCCACACCCGGGGTAAGCCGGACTGGATTTTGAGTCCAGCGCGTCTGCCAGTTCCGCCACTTCAGCATTTTGTAGCTATCATAAGAACTCGTGGCAAATAATATACAAAACTTAAAGCGATCTTGCAAAAATAAAATCTTAATTGTAAATGTTAGCGATCTCGTAATGTAAAAATTATTACAACTACACTTACAAAAAATCATTCAGCATGAAATTAAAACTGGCAGGATAAGATAAAAGTAAGCCCCCTACAAATCCGGCAGGGGGCTTTTATGTTTAGTGATCTTCAAGAAATCTGATTATTATTTCATTAATAACATTCTTCCGGTCGCTGAATAATCACCTGCTATTAACCTGTAAAAATAAATTCCACTTACGAAACCTTCTGCATTCCATTGTGTTGTAAAATGCCCCGCCGGCTTATTCTCGTTCACCAATGTTGCTACATCGCGTCCGAGAAGATCGTATATCTTCAATACGACCAATCCCTGCTTCTTGATTGTGTAATTTATTTTTGTCATGGGATTAAAAGGATTAGGATAATTATAGGATAGATGATAATCGGAAAAATAATCATTCTCATTAACGCCGGTTGAATATTCCTGCCATGTATTTACCATTCTGAAAGAGTTCACCCATGCAGCGCCGAAAAAGTTCTGATAAACAATTTCAATCGTGTTTCCGTAAGTATCATACGTATAAATAGAACGGTTGGAGGTAAGCCACGCGAAACCATTCCAGCGTTTACTTAATATTTCCGTAATTTGTTCATTGTCGTTATATAAATAATAGGATGATGATTGATCTGCCCAATTACTTCCATCCCATAACTGAAAGTACGACTCTATCAGGAAATTGACAATATCATAGACATTTGTGGTTTTGAATTCGTTGTTCCAGTCGGATGTTACCCACGTTTGATAGATGAATTCCGTCATACTTCCGAAAAAATTATATGTCAGGAGTTCTCTGGTATCATTCAGCCATGTAACTCCGGTCCAATTCTGATACAACCTCTCAGTTGCCTGACCATCTGCATCTATCGTATTTGTCTGCTTCGAGTAATCTTCCCAACTGCTTCCCGTCCATCGCTGATCTAAGATCTCCGTATTGTAGCCATTGATATCGTAAGTATATGTAAGTTTTGAAGAATCGATCCATGCAGCTCCGCTCCATTTCTGGGCATACGTTATCGAGACCTTTCCATTGATATCGAGAACGTTGCTGTCTCTCGATACATCTGCCCATGCGCTGCCAGTCCAGTCCTGAGATAACCGTTCCGTGCAGTAACCGTTCGCGTTGTACGTATTGACTTCACGATTAAAGTGTTCCCATACGCTACCGCTCCAAAGATCGCTTACAAATTCTGTGATTACCCATCCGTTTGGAGATGTAATTCGGGAGACCAACCGTTTATTATCAATTACGCCTGGCAAAGTCTTCAGTTTACCGTAATCTGGCAACGATGAAGAGTTCAACAACCCCTGAAACGAATTCTGGGAAATGCTCAGACAGGGTAATAATAAAATTACAATTGAGATTGAAGCAAAACATCGTGGAAAATACTGACGCATATAACCTTCCATTTCTTTTTATGATTAGTCTATTTGGGTCTAATGATCATTAAGATAATTAAAATACAAGAAGCTGTCAATATATATCATATATAAATGCCAGATAAAAAACTGACCGCTAATATGATTTATCATCTCCGATAAAAATATTATTAGCAAAGGATACGATTTAGTGACACAAACGCTGATTACTACTACGTCTAAGCATTGATAAGGTTACATTTAAGCGTTCCAGTCAGACTCTTGCTTCTTTCAGAAATATTTTAAACATTTATAAAGCATAAATATTATATAATGATGATCAGACTACAACATCTCACAAAAAAGTTTAATGATTTCACCGCCGTCGATGATCTCACGATCGAGATCAAAGCCGGTGAATTCTACGGCTTTCTCGGACCTAATGGTGCGGGCAAAACTACTACTATTAAAATGATGGTTGGATTGTTCGCGCCTACATCCGGAGCAATATCAATTAATGGATTCGATATACAGAGAGAGCCGATCGACGCAAAGATGGCAACCGGTTACATCCCCGACCAGCCGTTTCTGTATGAAAAACTGACCGGCAGGGAATTTCTCTACTTCAGCGCAGGGTTGTACAAAATGAGACATGCTGAAACAACTGAACGGATAAAAGAAATCGCCGATCTGTTTGAGATCGGATCGTGGATTGATCAAAGGACTGAAAATTATTCGCAAGGAATGCGACAACGCATTGTGATTGCATCTGCACTATTGCACAATCCGAAAGTTCTCATCATCGATGAGCTGATGGTTGGACTCGATCCGCGAAGCGCTCACATCGTGAAAGAAACATTAAGGAAGAAATCGAAAGATGGCATCGCGATTTTCATGTCGACTCACAGCTTGCCTGTTGCAGAAGAGTTATGTAACCGAATCGGAATTATTAAAGAAGGACGGCTCATCTTTGAAAATACGCCCGATGCTTTACACATTATGAAAGATAAATACGACGGCAAATTTGAATCTCTCTTTTTAGAGTTAACTAAATGAGTTCTATCTTTCATATTGCTCTTTTCAAGCTCAAGATCTCGCTGAAATTTTCCGCAGGGTGGAGGATGCGGGATTATGTTAAACATACTGCATCACTTATTGTATTCGGCGGATTCGTTATAGGCGCTTACTATTCAACTCGTGTTGCCACCGATTATCTGCTCGAATCTGTTCATATCGGTCTATTCTTATTTCATCGGCTTTTGTCGATGCTGTTATTCGTTTACTTTCTCTCGATCAATGTAGGCAACATCATCGTTTCGTATGCCACATTTTACCGCTCGCAGGAGATGTCGTATTATCTGACCAAGCCCGTATCGCACACAAATCTCTTTGTCATAAAATTCTTCGATAATTTTTTCTATAGTTCAGCCGCTTTCTTCCTGATAGCACTCGCAGTGCTGTTGGGTTACGGTTCCCATTTCCATATGCCGTGGACATTTTATTTTAATACGATGGTTTTCATGCTTATCCCGTTCATGCTGATAGCCGGATGCATCGCTGTTATGATTCTTTTATTATTGATGAGATTCGCTCAGAAGATAGGTGTCCGTAAGATGATAGCTATCCTCTCGATTCTGTACCTGGAGTCGCTCTTTTTGTACTTCTCGATGACAAACCCGCTTCGGCTCGTAAATCAGGTATGGCAGCATTTCCCAAATCTCGATCAGTATTTCGGTTATCTCGACCCGCCTGTTACAAGGTATTTCCCAAATTACTGGATTGCCGAGTCGTTGTACTGGACTATGCGTGGAGATTCTTCCTTCGCTCTTTCATATACGATCCTGCTGGTTATCGCGACAATATTTATATTCGGGATGATGGTATGGATCGGGAAGAAATTATTTTACACAAGCTGGCTGGCATCGTTGAACTTCAGAGCCGGGGGTGAGTCGCGCTTTCCTATGATGAAGATGTTTTCATTCACGAGACCACCAAGACTTGAGATGCAAACGAGTGTGCTTATAAAAAAGGAAGTCTGGCAGTTCGTACGCGAGCCGAGCCAGTGGATTCATCTCGGTATTATCACGATTTTAGTGATAACGTTCGTTGTGAGTGTTGCCAACATAAACCTCAGGCAGAACCTGCCTTTCCTGCAAACTGTATCTTATATGGCACTGCTTTTGTTCAATGCGTTCTTAATTGCCTCGATTGCGCTGAGGTTTGTGTTTCCGGCTATCAGCATAGAAGGCACAAACTTCTGGACGGTGCTGAGCGCACCCGTGAAGCGCACCAAGATATTCTGGCTAAAATATCTGATCGCCTTTATTCCTATACTTTTGATGAGCGAGATTCTTGTAATATTCTCGCATAGGTCGTTGTGGGCATACCCTGTTCTGGTTCAATCTGCATCTGTTATTATGGTGAGTGTTGCGTTTGCGTTTGTCGGATTGAATCTTGGAGCAGGCAGTTATTTTTCCGACTTCAAAGAGAAAAACCCTATCCGAGTCGCTTCGTCGCAGAGCGCAACGGTAACGTTCTTGTTAAGCATAGTCTATCTCACGATTATGGTTGCGATTGTTTTTCTCCCGCTCAACGGATATTTTGGTTTGATACTTAAAGGGATTCCGTTCGATGTGGCAAATTTAAATTATGCTGTGTTAGCTTTCTTCATTATATCAATCATCATCGGTGCGATATCACTTGTGGTTGGACAGAGAGCATTAAAGAGGGATTATTGAGAGAATTAATCAGGAGGGATTTGTCTTATATTATTTTTAATTTAATTAAGATTTTACTTGACATAACGTTTTTATTTCCCTAATTTGTAGAAAATAATAGCATATCCATTTATAGGATAGGGAAGATAAAATGAAGCGGGCGATTAATTGCCTCATTGTTGGAGGAATAATATTTTCAATCTTATCATTTATAATAGGTTGTGACAAGGATAAACCAGTAGCTGATCTAGATTGGCACGGAGTCAAAATCTATAATTCTGATCTCACCTTAAAAAGTGGTGAAACCTTCATAGTAAAATTTCGCTGGAGGCTGGATTATATAGCGACGTGTGATGCACGATTCACACTCTATTCAAACATACCGCTAAGTGCAATTACTTACAAAGATTATCTAGTGACCTCGCCAAATGCCTCAGTAGAGAAGGACATTGAGGGTAAAGGCAGTGTTGAATGGAACGGTTGCTATTACAACTTCCGTAAAAGCCCTGTGCCACCAGGAGTTTATTACATGAGTATCGAGATGTGCAACATTTCTTCGTACAGTTCATATAGCTCGATCCGTGTTATACCCAATGACTATGACTCTGATGGTGATAACATTAGCGATGCTGTGGAAAATGAGAATACGCCAGCCACGACACAGATTACTTATGGAAGCGATACATATTATTATGGTAATGATATTAATTTTTATAATCCACCAATTATTCCTAAACTTCCGCTAAGCGATTGGGAAATGAATGTGGGCACGCATGATTATACGCTGGCGAGTGATATTCCTAAATTACCTTATCCTCCCCCTGCGAATGAGAAAGGAACACTAATCAACGGACTTCGTATCGCAAATTCCGGGACAGGTTATCAATACGAGCGAGGTGGCGACGCTGCAGATACGGACAACTGGGGAGCATTGGAATTAATTAATCTTATTGAGAAAGTAGCACGAAAATGGAATACAAGTTATCCCAGTTATCCTGTTATAACTTCGATGGATATGAGTAAAGAGGGTGGTGGATATTTTCACCCGCATGATTCCCACCAGAAAGGATTAGATATGGATATGAGATATATTCGTAGCGACAACAGCAGTGGGGGTGTTACTACAGATAATATCTCTTTATACAGCAGAACAAGGACACAAGAGCTTATTAATTTATTATTTCAACTTGGAAATATCGTATTAATATACTCAGATGATACACAACTTCAAGGCATAACATATGACGCCGACCACAATAATCACTTTCATGTCAGAATTGCTGATCCAGATGGAAACAATTAATATTTTTAGGAGAGATTTACTATGATAAAAAAGATACTTGGACTTTTGCTAATTACAATTTCCTTTCAGCTCCAACTAATGTTTGCACAAAAGATAATAACATCAACTTTTGGTGATAACTTTAGAGGGAGAACAATTTATATATACGATGTGGAAAGTGGTATAAAAAAAGCAATTTATTCCACGGACCAGAATCATGTATTTGCTGATCATAATGTAAAACTATCTCTGTCAAATAATTTAGTTGCAGCTATTGCACGCTCTATTGATTACGTGCATGGTGAAATTTATGGTAGAGATTATATAGATCATACGCTACTTTTAATTTCTTTAAAGGGTGTTTTAGTACGTACTATTCCGAATGTACAACGCTATGCTTGGTCTCCTGATGGGAAAAAACTTGTTTGCATACTTGGAAAGGAAATAGAAGGTTTTGGTTTTGCGGCTGATAGCCTTATTATAGTAAGTATTAATAAATGGGAGAAACGTATAATAAGTCCTAAAGTTGGCTATCAAGATATTTATTGGGCTGAGTTTGATTCGATGCTATACGCTACTGACTATTTTAATGTCCATAAGATAAATCCTGAGAACGGTTCTATAGTTAAAGTCAATTTCAAGGGAATTTACTTTTCTTCAATTGGAGAATATTATTATCAACCTAATTATGAAGGTGGGGGTTTCAAATTGTTCGAAAGTAAATCAAACCTTGAAATAACACCACCTGTTATAAAAAAAGAACATGTAAACTTTTATCAGTGGATTAGTAACGATGAAATAGTAATTGGGGATGTAATCTCAGAGAAAAAGATAATAGTTGTAAGTACAGGAAAGATAATGAAAACTTTTACTGGTCAAATGATCGGTTACGATCCGAAAACATCAGAAATCTATGTTCACAAAGATAAGAAAGTATTTAAAGCGTTACCGAGCTCAAAAATTGAGAAGATAAAAATTGCAGACTAAAATTATACTTGAACAAGGTTCTACGGAGGATACGCAGATGACAAAGTCAATGATATATTTTTTTCTTTTATTATTCATCGCATTTAATATCGGTTTATCTCAACCCCAGCCCGCCTTGCCTCCTGTTCCAATAATGAGCGACAATGAACAAATCGATGTAATTATAAAAACATTAACGCAAGCTCTAATAGGTAAAAATGCAAATCAGCTAAAAGCTATTTATCGTGAAATTAATAACACAAATATTGCTAAGAATACACTGAACGAGGGTCTTGATATTAGTGCAATAGATATTGATAAATTAAAAATTGATAAAAACATTGCATCGACGATGTGCAAAATTCAAAATTGTAAGGGAGAGCTTTTACGTGAGCAGCAAATAATTTTTGAAAAACATGGATTTTATTGGCAAATAAAAGAAGCCCCAGAATTGATAAGTACTATTTCTGCTATTATTTCTAACAATTCAAGTCAACAAAATAGTATGCAAAAAGAAAGCGATTCGAAGACACTATTAACTACTCCTTCAATTCTCATCTCTAACAATATACTCATAAAGATTCCTCATCCGTGGACAAATAATTATCAATATCAAATAGATGCTGGATACACGTGGAATAATATCCAGCGTCGGTTGTTTTCTGATGATGTCAAGATGGATATTGACGCTGTCTATCCTAATTTAAACCCGGATGATGCGATAAGTTTTCATTTAGACCATAATTGGGATAGGATTCTATATGCACAGAAGAGTGGCAACTGGATCAAATCTTATGGAGATCATGCCGGTGATCATAAATTCATTAATCCAAAAGGTATGGCAATTGATGTACGGGATACAATTTACGTAGCAGATAGTGATAATAGTAAAATTGTAAAGCTATTTTATAACGCCGCTCAGATATCATTTGTATCGAGCTTTTCAATCAATGGTATAATTCATCCGGTTGACATAGATATCGATCAGAGTGGCACTTTATTGAGTTATCCAAATCCACAAGGTGATCTAATCTGGATTGCAGATGATTATACCGGCAAGATAGTTGCTATAAATCGCGCAGGTGAAATAAAAAAAACGATAGAATATTATGCCATGCCAAGGATCGGAACATTACGCCTTGCACATCCGCTAAAAGTATTAGCACACAGCCCATCGATGATCGCATTCATAGATAGGGATCGTATGGCGTTCGTTACAGCGGCGCCACCTCCGACTGGTGGTACTGTAGCTACTGCATATTATTCCACAGAGTTTGATAAAACAACCTCTGATTTAACATGTATAGGACAAGACCTAAATAACGAATGGTGGGTTGGCGACATTAAACAAAAGATGTATCATAAGTTCACTGCCAATGGAGAATATCTTGCATCATATAAACAATCAGACGACCCTGCCCAAAATTTTCAATCACCAGTTTCTATCACCAAGGCTCCTTATTATTCTGGTGATGGATCTGCTCGATGCCAGTATATTTATACATCCGACTTATGGGGCACGAATACAGGAATGCGTGCATTCTTTCCCGGTGTTGATGCGTTAAATATTTCTTTTATTCCATATGTGGAATTGTGTTATGCGGGTGTCAAATTTATTCTAACAAATCAGGCATATGTAAGAGGTCGGTTAACACTCAACAATGATACAACAACAATTGCATATTATGATTACGGAGTTTTGCCGGCAGGTACCCAAACTTTAAAGATCGATAAATTTAAATTAAAAAAAGCAGAGACATATTATAAATTTACGATTGAGATTCAACCGAGGTATTGGCTGAGTTATCAAATACCGCCACAAGGACGCTGGTGGTACTACTCGATTGAATTTAGAACATCTGCGCCGGTGTGGGCGGCTTCCATAACTCCGGTACCATCCGATATGAAATGCTTCTCATCGGGTTGGACCGGGACATGGAAGGTTACGCCAACCTGCCCGATAGGTTTCTACTCATATAAATGGTATCGAAATCAATATATTGGCGATGATGACTGGGGCTATTTTGGTGAGAACACACCTGAAGTATCGTTTCGTACGACTAGTGAAAGCTTCGAGCTTAGATGCGATGTTACGCATCGTGATGGAGACATAAAAGAAGCGTACTACCCAAATTGCTCTCCTTATAACCCGCCGACTATAATAAGCTGTCCATTCGTTTATACGTGGGATGGCTTCAAGTTTCAAGAAGATAATAATATTCTTCCGCAAAGCGCGTATCCGAATAATACCGGCAAAGATGTTACAGATTATTACCGGCTTCGTAAAATATTGAATGCTCAAAATGGGAAATATATTTTGCAGATAAGGGAGTTTGAGAATGAGAAATCTTATCTCGATCACTTCAGGCTTATTGCGGTAGATCATCCTGCGAATACCAAGATCGATGTCTCTGCAACCGGAGAAATATACCAATATATTACACCATTCGCACTAAATCGGGCAAGAACGAGAGGACTCGATGTAACACAAAATTTATCTGCATCCGATAGTAATAGAATCATCGTGAATCCCGGAGATACGTTACATATTTCTGTGTTGAACCTTTTGGCAAAAAACTCACGTTCACTTCAAACATCGGTTGGCGGAGGAGAAGGTGACGGATCTGGACTTCCCAAAGTGGACAAGATGGCAAGTGTAATACAAACAAGATCATCACCATCAAATCCAGCCGGGTTTACATTTAGACAAAGACCGACATTGGTATATACACCGATGACTTTGGACAGCACAAATTCGTTGGACATAATCTGGACGCAAAAAGCGAAACTGGATTATTTCAATTATGGTCTGTCTGTGCCTCAAACTTATACGTCACGCGAGTTGTCACTATCCTCGGCAGTTCATTCATCCAATGGAGATGTTACTGCTGTACTATTGAAGAAGGATTTTTCATATTCTACATTGATGCCGGGTCAATCCATCGAGCTTCGTTTCAATTCTATCCCCGGTACTTCATCGAACAAGAAGCGTACATTTATACTTCTTTCTGAAGGTCGTTATGAAACCATTGAAGATTCATCCCAAAGTAATCGTTTGAATGGCTCACTTCAGGATGTTACATCTTTCAAATTAGATCGCAACTATCCAAATCCATTTAATCCCGTTACGCGTATTAATTTCCAGTTGCCTGTTGAAGGTCATACAAGTCTTATTATTTACGATCTGCTTGGTAGAGAAGTAGCCAGATTGATCGATGGTTTTATTGAGAAAGGTTACCACAGCATCGAATGGGATGCGAGCAGTTGTTCGAGCGGCTTATATTTTTGTCGGTTCACGGTTTCTGATGGCTTTGGGAAAGAACTTTATTCTGATATCCAGAAATTGTTAGTGATGCGGTAGGATTTAGAACAAAAAGAATACTTGGAAAGCCTCTTGGTTGAATGGATCAAGGGGTTTTTTATTTTCTAATTTTTAGACTGATGTTGAAATTCAATCTTAAATTCAGTAAGTTTCCACTGTCATGAAATTGAATGAAACCCAGCTTGCCCGGTTATTAGATAATGCGCGAGCGCTTGTGGAAGAGGGAAAGCGTCTCCATGCAATGCAGGTATATAATCGGCTGGTAGCTACGGAACCATCGTTTCTTCTTCCATATTTCGAATTAGCTTCACTTTATGCCGAATTGGGTAAAGAGCATGCTTCCATTTCAATACTTCGTCAGGCGCAGGAGCTGTTTCCGGAGAACGTCGAAGTTACCTACCATTTAGGTGGGTATTATCTGCGGATAGAAGAATACGAGAAAGCGCTTACACTTTATAAGAAACTGGTCGGGAAGAAATTGCCGCAGGTTCATTTCAATATGGGCGTGGCATATTACTTTAAAAATAATTTCAAGCTTGCAGAGGAACAATTTCGCTTAACGCTGAAGTATGATCCTAAATATCCGAAGATAAATGAATCGTTAGGTGAATTGCTCCTCAAGCGGCAAGCTTACACAGAGGCAATAGATTATTTGAAGCGCGGAATTGAGATAAATCCATACAGCGCTGTTAATCATCACCTGCTCGGCACTGCATACGGAAAGATCGACGATTGGAAAAAAGCACAGAAAGAATTTTTGCTTGCAGTAGACATGGACCCGGAACAAGCAACTAACTGGCAGATGTGCGGTGAAAGTTTAATGCACCTGAAACGTTATCAGGAAGCCGAGCCGTATTTACACAAAGCGCTTGAGTTAGCTCCGCACTCAGTGGAAACATTGGTCAATCTCAGTCAGGTTTTATGTGCGAAGGGTGAGATGGAGCGCGCAATCGAGTATATCAAAAAAGCTCTCGATGTAGATCCAAAGAATCAACAGGCACGATCAATGCAGTGGAAACTGCAAAGATCGAAAATAAAAGTAATCAAGTAAAAACCTAAGTTATCCATTATCTAAAATGAAGCATCTGAAAAATTTATTAGCAAGTATTGCAGTATTGTTTTGCCTTGTTACGTCGGGTTTATCGCAAGAATCATTTGGGTACAGCGCATCGGCAGAAAAAATATTTGCCGGTGCTATCCAACAATTCAGAGAGGGAGATTTCATATCGGCGCTCGGCTCATTTGAAATTCTACTCAATCGAGAGCCGGCACATCAGCGTACGACCGCCGCTTATATCATGGCAGGAAAGAGTTTACAGAATCTTAAGAAATACCGGGAATCGTCAATGCTTCTTACCGATTTCCTAAAGAGATTTCCCGATTCAAATTATCGGGATGAAGCACACTATACACTTGCAATCGATTATATGATGCTTCAGCAGGATGAGGAAGCAGTCCGGCATCTGATCGATGTCATTGAATCAACATCCAAAAGAAACCTCTCAACTAATGCTGTTGTTTTGTTCGAGACGATTGCCGATGAAAGACTTGAAGATTACATACTGCAGGAACTTCAGCGAAGATCTAAAACTGAACCGGTAAAAGATTTGTTGAGTTTGAAAATTGCAGAACGTTATATTGCGTCCGGTGTTCCCAACCGTGCCGGTGCATTGTTGGATGAGATGTTAAATCGAGTTCCGAAAAGTAAGTATGAAACGAAGGCAAGAATCCTTAAAGAAAAAATCACAGCTAACGTAAACTTGAAGGTGGGAGTTCTTCTTCCTTTTATGAAGACAAGCGCGCCTAATTCCATTAAAACGATATCGGAAGAAATTTTAGATGGCATCACAATTGCCACGGATCAATATAGAATCACACATGCGATTATAGGGGCGGTAACATTAGAAATTAGGGATACAGAACGTGAGTCGGATGTAGCCGTCGATGCACTAAAAGATCTAGCAAGGAAGGAAGAAATTGTGGCGGTAATTGGTCCGCTTTTTAGTAACATTGCCAAAGCTTGCGCACCTGTTGCTGAGCGAGCCGGGCTTCCACTGATAACCCCAACTGCCGCGGCAGACGGAATTGCGGCTCTGAGTTCGCACCTATTCCAGGCATCTCCCGATTATCAAACGCGTGGAAAAGCGATGGCAAGGTATGCCGTTAGAGAATTAGGATTTAAAAAGCTCGCTATTCTCTCAACGACCGAACCAATCGGGAAGGCGCTTGCAGAAAGTTTTTCCAGAGAGGCAGAACGACTTGGCGCCAGGATCGTTGTAACAGATTTTTATTCTAAAGGCGCGAGCGATCTGAGTGATCAATTTTATAACATCAGAAATGCCGGCTTGGCTATGAACGGCAAACATGCAAGCGTTCGTAATCTTGAAATACCGGTAGATGCTATACAAGGATTGTTCATACCGATCTCGGATGCCGATGATATAGGTATCCTGGCTTCACAGATAAAATATTTTAATATCGAGACACAGATATTAGGAAGTAACGAATGGTATGATATGCAGCAGCTTGAGTCGAATAAGCAGTATTTAAAGGGAATGTCGTTTATCTCGGACACATATCTTGATAAGAATGATTCCCGATATTTGGATTTTGTGAAATCATTCTCGGCGCAGATGAATAAAGCCCCGACTAAATATACATTACGCGGATACAATTTAATGAAATTACTTCTTGACAAGATCGATAGGGGTGCTGTTACGCGTGAAAAATTGGCCGGCGCATTGGGAAGCACAAAAAATTATCCCGGCATCGGTTCGCGAATATCTTTTTCAAGGAACAGGGTGAATCAAGAGTTGCAGATTTTGCAATTCATCAATAATGAAGTTAGAAAAGTTACGGAAATATCAGTGAACTAATTAAGAAGGGAGGAAATATGTCCAAGTCAATAAAAAAAGTTAGTGAGCCGTCAGCTTATCATTTAAAAATTAAAGAGTGGCCCCAGCAAGAGCGTCCCAGGGAAAAATTATTGTCACACGGAGCTAAATCTCTTACCGCTGTTGAACTTTTAGCAATCATAATTAGAAGCGGATCCGGAAAGATAACTGCGGTAGATCTGGGGAAAACTCTTCTAAAAGATTATGAAACACTTCACAGAATATCCACACGTTCGGTTGAAGAATTACGACAATACAAAGGGCTGGGTAACACGAAAGCCATCACACTCGTAGCCGCTTTTGAATTAGGAAAAAGGGCATCCGAACAGGTATCCGAAAAAGAACAAATTAATTCACCAGAGGATTGCTACAAACATTTTCGATCTGAGTATCAGGATCTAAAGCAAGAAGTCTTCAAAGTGATTCTTCTTGATAGTGCGAATCATCTTCTTCGCATAGTGAAAATCTCCGACGGCATTTTGAATTCTGCACTTGTTCATCCTCGAGAGGTATTCTATCCTGCAATCAACGAGCCGGCGGCGAGCGTCATTCTCATGCACAATCATCCGAGCGGTAACCCGGAACCAAGTTCTGATGATATACAGATTACTAGGCAAATCGTTGAAGCAGGTAAGATTCTCGGTATTCCGGTGCATGACCACATTATAGTCGCTATAGATAAATTCACGAGTTTTGCTGAAAAAGGGCTTATTTAGTCTTTGATATAAAACAATTTAATTATCATTTGTCTTGACATTATACCATTTATTTCTTATTTTTTAAGCGTTGTAATTGAATACATCAGGAACATAATAGGAGAGTAGCAATGGGTAAAATCTCAAAAAATGTAGTTCTTGCTTTATTTTTAGCAGGCGGACTTGTGTTATCGAGTTGCTCGAACACGCCATCCGATGAAGAGATGAAGCAATTAAACGATTTAAAAGCAGAAGTAAGTTCACTGGAAAAACAAGTCGCCGAAAAACAACGCGAGAAAGCGGCGCTTGAAAAACAGGTGGCTGAGAAAAATGGTAAACTTCAACAATGCCAATCCGATCAGGAAGCTGTAAAGAAAGGACTGGGTAAGTAATATGAAAACCAACCATATTTTCTCGTTAATACTGTTCATCGTTGTTGTTATGCTCTTTAACATTACTCCGTTATTTGCTCAGGAGGAAATGACAAAAGATCAGTGGCAGGAACAGATGACCAGCTATAAAGCAAAGCAAGCAGATTTACAAGCGCAAGTTACAAAATTGAACGCCGATATTGAAGGATTGAAAGTTCAGTCTTCAAAATTGGATACCGATCTTCTTACTTGTGAAGATGCGCTATATGCAATGCTCGGCGTAACGCGCGCAGATGTTGAAGCATTCGATAAAGAGTTGGCTCAGATGGAAAATCGGGTTGCCGAACTCCAGCGAATGTCGGATGCAGAACTTGTAAATTATAAAGACGAGCTTGCGCAGTTAGACAGCCGTATTAAGGAAATGGCTCAGAGTAAAATTTGCTTGATCCCTCGCTATGGCGATAGGGTAAAAGCTCTTCAGGATAAGATAACTGCCTTAATGAACAGTATCCAAAAAGAGAAAACTTACACTGTCGGTACATGGGGACAAGATCGCGATTGCTTATGGAACATTGCCAAGAAAAAGGATATCTATGCAAACGCTTGGATGTGGCCCAAAATCTGGCAGGGTAACCGCGACATAATCAAAGATCCTGATGTCATCAAACCGAAATGGGTCTTGAAAATTCCTGAAGGAAACGAATTATCCAAGGAAGAAAAATCTGCCGCGAACAGGTACTACCGTAATAAAGCGGCGGCACCTGCTGAAGCTCCCAAACAGTAATTTTGTGAGATTTAGCTAAAAGCTTAAACTGTTGTTAAATACCTTCTTATATTTCAGGAAGCCCTTCATCACACGAGTGATAGGAGGGCTTCTTGTTTTTTATTTACCAATTAGTATTCAAAAGGAGTAAACAACTTCATTGGCTGAGAGAAAAATGAAAGTTGAAGGCGTGGACATGCTCAGACTGCTCGGTCTGAACGATGCCAACCTTCATGTGATTGAAGATCGCTTCGATGCTAACATCACTGTTCGTGGTGATAATATTTCCTTCCGCGGCGACCAGCATCAGGTTGAAGAACTTGAGAAGATTTTCAAAGAATTAATTTACATCATCAACAAAAACGGCAGTCTCTCGATCAACGATGTCGAGACAGTGATTGATCTTGTGAAAGTTAATGGTGATTCTGCCATTCCAAAGAGTGTCGCTTCTCAGATGGATGACGGTGAATTAGAATCGGTAGTTCTATTCACACGTAACGGAATCATTCGTGCGAAAACACCGGGACAGCGTGAGTATGTTAGGCAGATCAAGAAGAACGATATCGTATTCTCAATTGGTCCGGCTGGGACAGGCAAAACATATCTTGCAGTTGCCATGGCGGTAGCGGCATTGAAAAACCGTGAGGTTGTGAAGATCATTCTCGCCAGACCCGCGGTTGAAGCGGGAGAAAGTTTAGGTTTTTTGCCCGGCGATCTGAAAGAAAAAGTCGATCCGTATCTCAGACCATTGTATGATGCGCTTGATGATATGATTCCGCCTGATAAACTTAAAACCTACGTTGAACGGCGGGTTATAGAAGTTGTTCCGCTTGCCTACATGCGCGGACGTACACTGAATAACGCCTACGTGATTCTCGATGAGGCACAGAACGCTTCGAGCATGCAGATGAAAATGTTTCTTACACGGCTTGGCGCTAATTCTAAAGCAATCATAACCGGTGACATTACCCAAATAGATTTACCAGTAAAGACTATCTCCGGCTTGGTACAAATCCGAGAGATTCTTCAGAACATCGATGGTGTGCAGTTCTGCTACTTCGATAGGAACGACGTTGTCCGCCACAAACTCGTGAAAGATATTATTGATGCGTATGATAAGTACCATACGAATGGAAAAAATGAAACAACTGGGAATTCCTAAATGAGAATTTAGTTGACATTTATTTATTATTCACCTAAATTCTATCATCTAAACGATAAAATCTGAGAGGATATGTTATGATGCGGCATAAATATTATTTTATAATTCCTATGGTTATCGGATTGATTCTCGTATTTCAATCTTGTAATGATAAGGGTGTTGAGATCGTACCTAGCGGGCAGACTAAAAGAATGCAATTGAATTATTCGAAGGCAGACTCATCTGAGGCAAAAGAATTTGCATTATGGTTATCTGGAAAATTGCAACCGACAGATAGTCTTGTCTCAGAGTTATTATATAATTTGAACTATATACGGCATCGCTTTGGCGATAGTATACTAATATTACGTTCACGCCGATTTATGGCTCCATGGATACCGTCAATTATTTATGTTCAATTCGATGATTCAACTGCTCTGAAAGTTAGTAATGGTGAATATCATGAGTGGGATCGATTACCTGAATATATTCGTCCGAAAGGTAATATTAATTTATTTTACGGAGGAGTTGACCTTGGATTTTCAGGTTATTTCCATCCAAAACGACTTGCAGAATTATACAAAACATTACCGGGTGTAATTGGTGCATCGCCAACATATATGATGTACACCGATGGTCATGTTTATCCAATATATCCAAGGAAAATTGGTAGCGACATGACTTATTTGTTTACAGATGGTTTCGATGGACAGATATATCATAGTTGCTATTTTAGATACACAAATGGAGTACCTCATTTCATCGGTGATTGGAACGTCAGAGATTCGATACCGAGCTGGTGGGTGGAAGCAAGTCATAATTTAGGGTATTTCGTAAAGTGGGATGGCTAATGATCAATTATTGTCGTTTTGCTTCATTCCACAACTTATCCATCTCTTCCAATGAGGAGGAGTGAATATCTTTTCCCATTTCCTTAAGCCGTTTTTCAATGTATTGAAAACGCGTAATAAATTTTGTGACTGTCTGTCTTAAAGCGTTTTCAGGATTAACATTTATGAATCGGGAGTAATTAACCATCGCAAAAAGGAGGTCGCCGAACTCTGCTTCAACATCTTCCTGTTTACCCGATTCAATCGCGTGGTGAAGCTCGTGCATCTCCTCATCTACTTTTTTCCATGCATCTTCTTTTTTCTCCCAATCGAAACCTACACGTGATGCTTTATCGGTTAGGCGATGAGCGCGCAAAAGAGCGGGCATATCTTTCGGGACCCCGTCCATCAACGATTCCCTGCCTTCACCTTTCTTAAGTTTTTCCCAGTTTTGAATGATATGGTGTGTGCTTTCAACTTTTGTATCGCTAAAAACATGAGGATGGCGGTAAATCAGTTTATTGGTTATACCATCGATGACTTGTGCTAAGGTAAACTCCTTTTGTTCTTCGGCTATATTTGCATGGAAGACTACGTGCAGCAAGATATCTCCTAACTCTTTTCTCAACTCGTCCATGTTATTGTTGTCAATTGCTTCAACCACTTCGTAGGTTTCTTCAATCAAGCTATGGCGGATAGATGCGTGCGTTTGTTCTTTGTCCCACGGACATTCCTTCCGCAAGCGTTTCGTTATCTCGACAAATTTTGTAAATTCACTATTCGACAATTGTTATTCCTTTCTGACGTGTGAAAAAACTTACCGAAAAATGAGTTGAAAAGCAATTTGTATGAAGAATTATCATTGGAAGTGTCATCGAGAATATTTATATTTCCCCTGCACAAAATGAACAGTTATTCCAAAATAATAATAGGAGAAATCCATGTCGCAAACAAGATGGTGGATATTCATACCAATTGTCATCGTTGCGCTTGTATATTATTTTATTCGCTCAGCACCGCGTGAAGCCGGTATGTTGTTAATCAATGGAACGATATACACCTTCGACTCTAATAATACCGTCGCTCAGGCGATAGCAATCAGTGATAATAAAATTGTTGCTGTTGGAACTTCGGAAGATTTGATACGCGCGTATAAATCGGATAATGTAATAGACCTTAACGGTAAAACTGTTCTTCCCGGGTTCATTGATGGACATGCACACATTCTTGGTGAAGGTGGAAGATTGCAGACACTCGATTTGGTTGGAACAACTTCTTCAGATCAAATTGCTGGCATGGTTAGGGACAGAATCATGAAATTCAAACCAGGTCAATGGATAATAGGAAGAGGTTGGGACCAAAATAATTGGGAAGTTAAAGAATTCCCTACGCGCGACGTATTGGATAAGATTGGTCCAGATAATCCTGTTCTACTTAGGAGAGTTGATGGACACGCTGTTTGGCTGAATTCAAAGGCAATACAGCTCGCGAATATCACACGCGAGACGAAAGACCCTGAAGGCGGGAAAATTATCAGAGATAATAAAGGTGACCCATCGGGAATTCTTGTGGATAATGGAATAAACCTCATCGATAATGTTCTACCCCCGCTCACTAAGGATGAAATAGAGCAACGTTTAAAGCTCGCAATGGAAGAATGTGCCCGCTTAGGTCTCACCGAAGTTCACGATATGGGTGTCGATCTCGAAACAATATCCATCTATAAAAAATTGATTGATAAAGGTGAGTGTCCAATTCGAATATATGCAGTAATCGATGGACCGGGTGAAACGTGGAAATATTATCTAAAGAATGGGAAAGAAATTGGGTATGGGAATGGATTCCTGACCGTTCGTGCGATCAAACTTTACGTTGATGGTGCATTAGGCTCACGCGGCGCTGCACTGATAGATTCCTACAGTGATGATCCGGGTAATCGCGGATTGACAGTAACAAGCGAAGATAGTCTAAAACAGACCTGCCAACAAGCGCTTGAGAACGGATTTCAGGTTTGTACACACGCTATCGGTGACCGCGGAAACCATATCATATTGAATGTATATGAAAAAATATTACAATCTACTTCGAAAGAAATAGCTTCATCGCGCTGGCGAATAGAACACGTTCAGGTTTTACAGCCGGGCGATATTCCACGATTTAAGGCAACAGGAATATTACCAAGCATGCAGCCTACACATGCAACATCCGATATGGATTGGGCTGAAGCACGGCTTGGTCCGGTGAGGATAAAAGGGGCTTATGCCTGGAAATCGATTTTGAATACTGGCGTTCATATAATTGGCGGCTCAGATTTTCCGGTTGAGTTTGTGGATCCTCTCTTAGGTATATATGCGGCAATCATGCGACAAGATAAGTCCGGCAATCCTTCCTCCGGGTGGTATCCGAAACAAAGAATGTCACGCGAAGAAGCAGTCAAATGCTTCACACAGTGGGCGGCGTATGGCGCTTTCCAGGAGAATGAAAAAGGAACAATCGAGGCAGGAAAATTGGCAGACATAACCATCCTTTTGAAAGATATTATGGAAGTTAAAGAGATTGAAATCTTAAAAACTGAAATTGAAATGACTATCGTGAATGGCAAAATAGTTTATCAAAAAAATCAGATTCAAGATAGTCACAATTAATAGTATGTAATCGCATCTCTGATTCTATATTAGATGTATTTAATTTAATTCTAATAACTAGCATGGCTAATAAATATCTTTTTACCCCCGGACCCACACCTGTACCGGAACAGGTTGTGCAGAGGATGTCTGAGCCGATCATATATCATCGAAGCAAAGAGTTCCGCGAAATATTTGCACGAGTGAATGGGTATCTGCAAACGCTTTTTCAGACAAAGCAACCTGTAATGACATTAACATCCTCCGGAACGGGCGGGATGGAAGCTATCATAGTGAATTTATTCTCTGCAGGTGATAAAGTAATCAGCGTTAATGCAGGCAAGTTCGGAGAACGATGGAGCGCAATTGGTAAATCATACGGATTGAATGTGGTTGAAATTAAGATCCCATGGGGAGAAACTGTTGCCGTTCCGCAAATAATAGAAGCGCTCAGCATACATCCCGATACTCAAGGCGTACTATTGACACACTGTGAAACGTCTACCGGTACAACAACCGATGTAAAATCAGTCGCAGAGGTTGTTCAGAAATATTCTAACGCTTTAGTAATTGTTGACGGTATCAGCGCAATTGGCGCGCTAGAGTTTCGGTTTGATGAATGGGGAATTGACGCGTGTGTTACAGCTTCGCAAAAAGGATTGATGATCCCACCCGGACTTACATTTATCGCTTTAAGTAATCGCGCAGAACAATCCGCTCTGGTTTCTACACTGCCTAAGTATTATTTTGATTTGAATAAATCTCTTATCGCGTACGAAAATAACGATACACCATGGACACCCGCTATAACACTTGTTAGAGGATTAGAAAAATCACTTCAGATGCTCACTGCCGAAGGTATGGGTAATGTATGGATGCGGCATGAACGTATTAGTAAAATTTTACACGAAGGCTTAACCGGGCTTGGATTAAAAATATTTTCCAAAAATCCTTCATTCTGCGTTACAGCAGTATTTCTGCCTGACGGGATTGAATGGGGTAATTTTAATTCGCAATTATTGAGCGAGCATAATATTATTATTGCACCAGGTCAAGCGGAGTATTTTGGTAAGATATTTCGAATAGCCCACATCGGAAATATTGACGATTCGAATATTAAAATTATACTATCAGCTATAGAGATAATATTAGGAAGAATGCACGATGAACGCACAAAGCGCGAAATTCAATAAATTCAGAATAAATGAAATAGGCTAATTTTGTTCATTTTTGCGAATAGTTTAAAAAATCATTAAAAAACTTCGTTAAATCTATTGTAAAACTTGACAACGTGTAAATCATTCCTTATATTTTCTCAAAATCAGTAATCAACAATTTGATCATTGAAATGAAAAGATGGGAGTTTGAATATGCAAATTGATAATGATTATCAACATACCTTGCAGGCAATACAAGTCCTAGCATACCTTTATCAATGGAATAATGAATTAAAATATTATTTAGTAGTATTAACATCGTTTCAAACAATTAACTATCACCAATCAAAATCTACCAGCAAAGGAGGTAGAATATGATCCGAAAAATTATTGTATTGTGTACAATTGTAGTTTTGTCTGCGTCTTTGATGTTAGCACAGACCGGAAAGCTGAGAGGTAAAGTAACCGATAAAGAAACAGGTGAGCCTCTCATCGGTGCTACGATAGTTCTGGAAGGGACGAGTTTAGGAGCCGCATCTGATATTAACGGCGAATATTTCGTATTGAGCGTCCCGGCTGGCACTTATAGTATGAAGGCATCATATGTAGGTTATGCTTCATATACGATATCAAATGTTCGCATCAATTCTAACATTACAACAACTCAAGATTTCCTGTTGACGAGTGAAGCTATTCAGGTAAAGGCTGTGGAAATTTTTGCCGAGCGACCTCTGATACAGCGGAACACAACGAACACAATTCGGTTGACTACACAAGAGTCGATTGAGAATTTACCTATTCGTGGTCTGCAAAACATACTTGCGTTGGAAGCAGGTGTTGTTTTGCAAGATGGCGATTTATATGTTCGAGGCGGCAGATCAGGAGAGGTTGCTTTTTATCTTGATGGCGCATCGACTACAAATCCGATATCGAATACTCAATCCGTCGGTGTGATTCAGGAAGCCATTGAAGAAGTTCAATTGCAGGCTGGCGGATATACTGCTGAATTTGGCGGTTCCAACTCTGCTATTACAAGGACTACTCTTAGAGCAGGTCAAAGTCAGATGAAAGCGACCTTTGATTTGCAAACGGATAATTTTGCAAAGCCGGGAAGCGCTTATTTTGGTTCTTCTTCTTTCGGCTATAGAAACATAGTTGCAACCGTTAGTGGACCCATAATACCTAATCTTAAATTTTTCCTCGCAGGTCAGGAAAATTATGTGAGGAATCGAGATTTCAGATATGTTACGCCATTTGAATTCGATAGTCTGGTAACTGATCTTCACGATTCCCGAGGCGCGGGTGTTCCACTTCCGGGTCCGGTTCGCTTTAAAGAAAATTATATACCGAATAACTGGAGAGATGCATACACTGTTCAAGGAACATTAGTGTACGATTTTCATCCATACAAATTGAGATTTACCGGTAGTTATGAGTGGAGTAAATTACCAATTGACGGCAGTTGGCCCAATGCATTACGAGGTTACTTCAACCAGAAGAGAGACAGACTGGATGAGACGATGACCGGGTTTGGAAATCTCAGATTCACGCATATTGCAAGTACAACAACATTCTACGAGATAGGTCTCTCGTATCAGAATCGTTATTTCCATCGATACGATCCCGACTTTAAAGATGATTGGACAAAATATGCCGACAGCACTGCCAATGCCGCAAAGGGATATTCAGGTTTTCGAGGATATTATGAAGGACCTTCTGCTTACAGTACGATCAGAGGTTTTCTATTTGATAATGAGAATACGCCCAACAATGCATATTCAAAAAATTCTCAAATCTCTACTGGTATCACTGCCGATATTACCTCTCAAGTATTAAAGAATTGGGAAATGAAAGCAGGCGGGCGTTTAGATTTCTGGAAAACACGAAACTTTGCAGTTGCTGATATTTCCAGTGCTATGATTTTCCTTTATGGAAAAAATGGACAGACACCAAGATATCCGGCTGTGTTGAACGATTCACTTGAGATGGATCGCCGCATCAGACTTGCGAAGGATGAAAACGGCAGCATCAATCACTATGGATATGATGTTGACGGTGAAAAAGTTGATGATGGAGTTGATGCAGCGCGGAATCCATTATTCGCATCGGCATATTTTCAGAATAAGTTAGAATATAGCGACCTTATACTGAACTTCGGTTTACGATACGAATATATGAACACGAAGAACAAAACATTCAATGATCCATCCAATCCCGATTTTAACGCTGATCTGGATATCATCGATGAGACTAAACTGAAAGATGTTGCCCCGTTCGAATTAGTACTGCCTCGTGTTAGTTTTTCATTTCCGGTGACGGATAACACCGTATTTTATACGATGTACGGAAAATATGCACAGATGCCTTCGTTGAACCAGTTATACACGGGGAACACGATACTGAGCCGAACAGTTAGTCCGGCAACACGCGGAAACGCATTCTTAACGCCTGTCGGATTCTTAATGAAACCAGAAAGAACCACACAATATGAGATGGGTTTCAGACAGACGTTGAGTGAAAATTTTGCATTCACGATCAGCGGTTTTTACAAGGATATCAAAGATCAGCTTCAGGTGCGGTCATATCTTAGTGCAACGGGATCGAAGTTATATACTGCTTTGCTGAATGAAGATTTTGGTACAGTAAAAGGATTGGAATTAACGCTTGAACTTCGCCGGGTCAATCGCTTCTCTGCTCGTGTGAATTACACACTTTCTGATGCTAAAGGAACCGGTTCAAACTCCCGGTCGGCATTTGGAGCTATTGAACAAAATATAGGGCAACCGGTGAATTATATCAATCCTCTTGATTTCGATCAGAGACACCGCGGTTCTGTTTTTCTGGATTACCGCTTTGATAAAGGTGACGGCGGTCCTGTGTTAGAGGGTCTCGGTGCGAATTTACTGTTGAGCTTTAACAGTGGTCACGCATATACAAAAATCAAAGAACCCAAAGAGTTAGGTCAAGCAAGTGCATGGAACGTAGGTGTACGTCCATTGATTGATCCGCGCTCAAGCTTCCCGGTTGAACCGCTCAATTCATCGAGTACTCCGTGGATATTTAATATTGATTTCAGACTCAGTAAAATGGTTTCCATCACAGATATTACTGCTGAATTCTATGTGGATGTTTTAAATTTATTGAACACTAAAAACGTCATAAACGTTTACCCCTCAACAGGAACGCCACAGGATGACGGATGGCTCACGAGTTCATTGGCTACATCTTATGTAGCAGATCCTGTATATGCCGACTTCTACAAGGCAATTAACCTTGATAACCAGTGGGCTTATACAACTGCAACGGGCAACGAGTTATACGGCACTCCCAGGCAAGTGCGTTTTGGCGTAAAAATAGAACTTTAAGTATCGATCGGAAAAAAAATAATTGATTCGACAAATTATAAGGAGTTGCAAACCATGAGAACAATAACAATAAAAACCTTTCTTGGTTTGATTATCATATTTAGTATTCTTGCTCTCTCGACTGCAAACGCCGAGAGGCCCAAGAATACTTCTGACAATAAATTGCAGTCGCTTTTGAAACCCACAGGTGCACCGTTAAATGCTATGTTGAATATCAATAACTTCACAACATGGTACCGCGCAGATGGTGAATCGAGTGATCCATCTTCCGGAGCTTTAGATGGTGGTGTTTTTCCTCGAGGAACTAAGTGGGTAATATATCAGGACGGTATCGTGTGGGGTGGTAAAGCTTACCTTGATGCCGCTCATACACAGCAAGCGCCATTGCAACTTATCAGGATTGGTGGTCAAACGTATAATGTTGGTACCGTTAGGGGCCGCATTGCCGGGATGGATTCATTGGCAGTAGCTGTAAGCCCTGCAGATGCCGATGTCCGCATCTACAGAATCCGCAGAGACTACAAAGCTCTGTCTGCCGATGAACTCAAACTTGATGCCGCCGGAGTAAATGAAATATTGGTAGGTGATGTTACGACCGCACAAATGGAAGCCGTCACAAGCCAATATCATACTGATTGGAGCGCATGGCCCGTGCAATACGGAGCGCCGTATATCGAACGGAACGGAACACCCGGATACCAAAATCCACCTGCATTTAATTACGATAAAGCGAGTGGACCTTTATTCACCGTCGATTCTCTAATAGCTGGTAGTTATGATGAACCGGGATTGGCTGGATCGGATCCGAATTCACCTGCCGATCAGGTAATCTGGACTGTTTATAACGACCTTAATGAAACTGCGACACTTGGTCTTTATGGCAGTTACCCTATCGGTTTGGAAGTTCAAGCTACCCTATGGGGCTATAAGCGAACCGATGCCATGGGTAATTTATATTTCAAGAAAATAAAAATCATAAATAAAGGTGGTGTTGATGTTGGAGGCGGAACGAAAGGTTCTTTCTACATCGACAGCATGTATATCGCACAATGGTCGGACCCAGACCTTGGCGCCTTTGGTGATGATTTGTCAGGTTGTGACTCTGTCCTCAGTTTAGGATTTATTTACAATGGGAACGCAATTGATGCCGAGTTCACAAAGTTTAAGTTACCACCACCGGCGGCAGGTTACGATTTCCTGCAAGGACCTCTCGTAGCAGGTGCCCCATCGGATACGGGAATTTTTGATTTGAAAAAAGTTGGCGGAAAGATTAATCTTGGCATGTCATCCTTTGCTTATTTTGCTGCGGGCAGTGCTATCAGCGATCCTCTCTTTACTTATGATGGCGGATTGCGTTGGTGGAAGATGCTTCGTGGATTCGTTCCAGATGATCCAATATCTCCGGAAAAATTATACGATCATCCACCAGGATACCCGATCAGCAAATTCCCATTATCGGGTGATCCTGTAGCACGGAAAGGATTTCTCGATGGTCTCGGAGAAAATTATTCATTTGCGCCGGGTGATCGCAGGATTGTTCTTAATACCGGTCCTTTTACATTAGCGCCAGCCGATACACAAGAAATTGTAGTTGGTACAGTTGGTGGAATGGGAGCAGATCGGCTATCGAGTATTGCAGTTATGAAATTTAACGATAGATTTGTTCAGAATACTTACGATGCTCTTTTCCAAGTACCGAAAGCGCCGGATGCACCGAGCGTTACATATGCAGAATTGAATCGTGAAATCATTCTCGAATGGGGAAGCAATCTTCCGAGCGTAACTAAAATTGAAACAGAAGTTAAAGAACCCGGTGCATATAAATTTGAAGGATACAATGTTTATCAATTGCCCAGTTCGAGTTCTGGCTTATCACAAGCTGTTCGGATAACAACCTACGATTTAGCAACTGATCCAACGGTTGTACTCGATGAACAATTTGAGCCAAACTCAGGTCAGATATTAAATTTGCCTGTTCAATTCGGAAGCAACAGCGGGATCACACGAAACATCCAAATTAAGCGTGATTATGTTCTCGATGTTGATCAATTGAGCAATGGTCAGGAATATTATTTCGCAGTAACCGCGTATAGTGTTGCGACACAGCCGGGATATTTACCAAAATCGTTGGAGTCTGTGGTAAATGTCATGACGGTCAGACCCAAATATCCACAGGTTGGTACTCGATACCATTCTTCGTACGATGAGATGATCGAACCAACCCACGTGACCGGCATTGCGGATGCTAAGATTGATTTCAGAATAATTGATCCGACGAAAATTACAGGCGACACATACGAAATCAGATTGGCGGCGCCTGATTCTATAGAAGTAGTATTTGAAGGTGATACATTGAAATTTCCAAATATTCAATGGTCTCTCTATAATGCTACAAAAGATGTTGTGTCGATACCGCTAAGTAATAATTATGTTATCGATCCTGCGAACAAAATATTAGATGGTTTCAGGCTCGGATTTTCAGCAAGCCCATACTGGATACCGGGAGAGGAAATTTCAAGCCAAAAATACTTGCCATCAACTAATTTGAATTGGGAAGGTGTTGACTGGGGTGGAAGCACTTTCGATGGTGGCCTCGATGTAGGTTATAATTTCTTTGGTAGCACATTATTGCCATATGAGGTTAAAAAAACTGTAGAAGTTCGATTTAACCCAGCTCAGGGGCAAAATGCATATGATTATTTACGAACCACAAGCTCAGGTGGCGCGGCTTATATTGGATTTTTCCCTCAACCGTTCACTGTCTGGGATGTAACTGATCCTACTAATGAACGGCAGATTGATTTTCTCTTTATGGAACAATCTGGTAGAACGACTTATGACAGTATTTGGGCTCCGGGTGAGGCTAGTGGCGCTCGAGAATACTTCTTTTTCGTTGATGAAACTTACACTTCTACTGAAAAATCTGAATATGTTGGAACGAATGCTAATTGGGCTGGCGCTAATAAACCTGTACTTTACTCTGGTTGGTATGTATTGACAGATGCAGGAAAACCAGCATACAACGATGGAGATGTTTGGCGTATCACTGCTACAAAAGTACTAACTCTTGAGGATCTCTGGAGATTTGACACAAAGAATTATAAGAGCACATTTTCAGCGGATCTTCAAAAATCAGATGCGAAGAATAATATTAAAGTCTTCCCGAATCCTTATTATGCCTTCAATTCTGCAGAGATCCAAACAACTCAGAAGTTTGTTACTTTTAACAATCTTCCACCAAGAGCGATATTCCGGATTTTCAATCTCGCAGGTCAACTTGTATTTAAAGAAGAAAAGAATGATCCGTCGCAATTTTTCCGCTGGAATCTGGTCAATAACGATCGATTCCCGGTAGCCAGCGGTATGTATATCGTATATATCGACATGCCCGATATTGGGACGACGAAAACGTTGAAAGTTGCAATTATTCAAGAACAAGAAGTTCCAGGAGTATTTTAAGCCATGCAGACTTCTTTGAAGACTCAAATAATGAAACTAACTTGCTTAATAAGAGGAGATTTAACTATGAAAAACATAGGAATCGTAAAAATCTTATTACTCTGCGTGGTGATATTATCACTCTTCGTCACGGCAGAGGCGCAGAATAAGAGAATAGGAACATCAGCTGCACCAGAACTATTAATCCCAGTCGGTGCACGTGATCTTGCAATGGGTGGATCTACAATTGCAAACTCGTATGGTACCGAAGCTATTTACTGGAATCCTGCTGGATTAGGTCATCTTTCGTATTCAGCAGAAGGAATGTTTTCAACAATGTCATATATAGCAGATATAAATGTTAGCTATGGTGCTATTGGGGCTTCATTCGGTAGTTTCGGTAACATTGGTCTTAGTGTTAAATCTATTAATTTTGGTGATATACCATTAACAACTGAGGCTGATCCTGAAGGTGAAGCCGGTCGTTATTTTTCACCAACTTATATTACAACTGGATTAACATATGCACGGGCATTAACCGATGCTATATCGGTCGGTTTAACTGCTAAACTTATTTCAGAACAGATCGATCAGGTTTCTTCAACAGGATTCGCATTTGATGTTGGTGTCCAGTATACAAACTTAGTGGGGCTATCGGGCTTGGAGCTTGGTGTCGTCATTAAGAATATTGGTCCGCAGATGCAATTTGGCGGTCCCGGTTTATACAGGAATGCAACTTCAAGCGATGGCAGAAGACCTGAGCAGAAATATAAGATCGAAGCCGCAAGTTTTGAGCTTCCATCTCTTGTCGAGATCGGTGTAGCCTACGGCCAGAAGATTGGTGAAAATATGTCGTGGAAACTTAACGGAGCGTTCACCAATAATAATCTGTTCCTTGATGAATATAAAATTGGCGGCGAGTACGGCTATCTGTTGGATGCCGTAAAACTGTTTGCCAGAGCCGGAGTAGGATTAGTACCGCAAGCCACAGCAGATGAAAAGATATTTGGCGGTGCATTCGGTTTCGGTGTTTCTTATAAAGCCGCTGGTGTTGATATGACACTTGATTATGCTTATCGACAAGTTGACTACTTCGATGGGAATAATATCTTCTCAGTAAAGCTTGGATTCTAAGCATTCTCTAATTTATACCATCATTAATATGGAAGGGCTGTCGGTAACTCGACAGCCCATTCTGTATTTCTCCATCTTCGTACTATTCACTCATCTTACCTTACTCAATAGTTCGTCACAGCAGGGGAATTCATATATACCTGAAACTGGGCAATGGGCTGTTTATCAAAATGCGCTTGAATTACAGAAGAACTTAAATGTATTAAGCATTTCAATCAAACCGGGATATGAGGATTTAGCAAGCTTAGCATATTTAAGGTATGAACGAGGCGCAAATATCTTGAGTGTTTACATCACAAACGGTGAAGCTGAATCAGCAATTGAATATCCGTACACACTTGCTTCAAAAAAACGTAAGGAAGCATCTCGAGCTATCTCTTATATTGGCGGCAAGGTATATTTCTTATCATTTCCCGATATCATTTCTGCGCTGGATTCGTTTCGTGTTCGGCAAGAATGGCAATCGGATTCGATAAGATACAAACTTATGAAAGTTATTTCTGAATACAAACCGGATATAATTATTGTTGCACGCGATTTGGAGATCGGGAAACATAGTTTACTCACTGACATCGTAAGATCTGATTTGTTAGAAACTGTGAGAAATTTGAATGCAACAGATAATACGCAATTTCCATCTTGGAATGTTGAGAGAGTATTAGTAGATGATTCATCGCTCACGGGATATCAATTCCCTGTTAAGGCGGTTATTCCAATATATAAAAAAACATCTGCAGAGATCGGTCATTTAGCAGAGCAATATTACGAATCTAACTTGCCCCTGCGGGGAGAATGGAATTCTCAGAGTAAACCGAAATATTCACTTATTTATTCACGTGTGAAAGAACGAAAAATATCGTTAACAAAGTTAAACCACCTATCAGAAAAACACCTGATTAGAATTGAAAATAAAATAGTAAAACTTACTTCAGATATACTAAAAAAAATCCGACAAAGTACAATAGGCACAGTTGATAAGAATGACTTTCTTATCGAATCTACCCAAATTATGAAGGAAATTGATGAAATATTAAGAGCTGAAGATCGACTCAGGCATTATGAATTAAGAACTCTTATAGGATGGCAACATAACATCGATAAGCTTAGGAATACATTGCTTGACATTAAGGTATATTATACACTCAGCGACTCAATATTGTGCAATAGACAATTAACTTATTTCCGAGTAGATTCCATCTCGGGTTATCGTCGCGGAGATAAATTGCTGATGATAATTCCAGATGTAGAAAAGGGATGGATTATTAACGAAGACAACCGGGAACAGATTCCGCTTACACTTGGGGAAACATTCCGCCTTATCTCGCCTCAACACTCCGAATATACTTACCCTGATGAAATATATGGGTTGGATAAAAATGCAATCGGCAAGACACTGCAAATATTTATTCTTTCATCCGATTCATCGATGGCGAAAAGATTTATTTATACAATTAATCTTCCGCTTCACATAACGCCGCGTTTTACTGCTGAAGTGATGACTCCAATAGTCAGATATGGAAGCAGAGAGAATATTATCGTAAAACTGACTAACCATTCGAGAGATGGTATGTCGGATTATCTAAGTATAGATGATACGATTGTAACGATTGAAAGAACAAGGATATTCTTAAATAAAAAAGATTCAACAGCGCTTCTTTCCATCCCATTAGTATGGAATAAAAACCCTTCCGCTGAGGAAAACCTTGTTACGTTATCTCTTGGTGGAATCCATGTTGCGAATTTCGCTGTTCGGAAATTTGAGGTAAGGGCAGATATTAATAAAAGGATTGGATTGCTGTCGAAATTCTCCGATAGTCCGGTATCTCTTGCGCTTACACGAATTGGATTCAATAAAGTGGATTTGTTGAATGATATTCCCGATCCATCGCTAATGGATTCTCTGGATGTATTGATCGTAGATTCACCGATGCCGCAATCTACTGAATTCCAGCTATTTTATAATTCTAATATTGAACGATTTCTTGAGAAGGGCGGCCATGTTATAATACTTGAACAATCTGCCGCCGACTGGAACAAAACACCATTGATACAAGGTATATACTTGAATAAAACATCTATATACGATACACAACTTGATGTTGAAATAGACTCAAATAGTTCGCTGGTTAACCGGTATAACGTCATCACTTCTGTGGATTTTGATGATTGGATATTTGCTAAAAGCAAGAATAGAATTCTTATTAATAATTCTTACGATTATGAATTACCAATCAGAGTGGCAACTACTGGCGACCCCTTGCTAATATCAAATAAAATATATCAAAGAAAAATTACTTATGTAGGGTTAGCCTTGAACTATCAGTTAATGAATATCAATCCGGGGGCACATAAAATACTATCAAACATTATTTCACATTGATAAATATAATATTACAATTATTTACTTATATGAGGCAGTTATATATTATTAGTCTGATCTGTTGTTTATCGGGTTTGATGTATGCACAGATTGACAATGTTCGAATAGATACGATAGCCCAAGGATTTATATCAGCCTCAGCGTTGGCGATTGATCCAAAGGGTAATATTTATGTTTCTGATGCCGGGGCAGATGAAATAGTTAAGCTTGCGCCGGATGGGAATATTCTTACACGCATAGGAGGCTATGGCTGGACTACAACCGCCCTCGATAGGCCCAGTGATATAATCTCACCGAACGGTTTAGACATATACGTTGCTGATTATGGCAACCGCCGTATTCTACGCTTTGATCAGAATCTCAATCTTATATCATTAATTCCACCTGAAGGGAATAGTGAAAGAATAGAGCATGTCTTTGGATACCCAATAAGTATCGGCATATCTAGTTTTGGGAAACTATTTATTTTAGATGATGAAAATAAACGGTTGGTTAAAATATCTTCAATAAATGCCATTGAACGCATAATTGGTGGTAATGAAGCGGGTAGAGGAAAATTGCGAAGCCCTCGAAAAATGCGTATAGATAGTCATGATTATATTTATATTCAGGATGAGAACGAAATAATTGCTTTTGATGTTTTTGGTAATTATCTTAGGTCGTTCGGTAAAGGTTTATTTAAGGCTTTTAAGGCGTTTACAATAGACAATGACAGTATTGTAGTAATTGATTCATGTATGTTGTATGAATTAGATACGAAAGGGAAAAAGGTTATTGAGTTCTCCCTTTGTAGTTTGCTTGGTGAGTATAAGAATCTCCAGGATATTTTAGTAGCTGGAAAGTATATTTATTTATTAACTAAGCATGATTTACTGATAGTTAGAAAAGATGATGTATTATAACTGTGTTTTATTGGTCAGAAGATTATTAAAATGTTCATTTCAAATAAATAAACAGGAGTTTAATCATGGCGGGCAAAAGTTTAAATAAAGTATTGCTTATAGGTAATTTGGGAAAAGACCCAGAGTTAAGTTATACGGCATCCGGAATAGCGGTAGCGAAATTTTCAATCGCTACAAACGAACGATGGAAAGATCAGGAAGGAAATGTACAAGAGCGGGTCGAATGGCACAATATTATCGTTTGGCGGAAACTGGCAGAAATATGCGGTCAATATCTTAAAAAGGGAAGTAAGGTCTACCTAGAGGGTAAATTACAGACACGATCATGGGATGATAAGAATACCGGTGTTAAACGCTATACTACTGAAGTGATCGCTGATGATCTAATTATGCTCGACTCAAAAGGTTCAGTTGAATCGGGACCGGGTGATGTTCGTACAATCGGTGAGGAACCTCAGGTTGCAGAGAAAGATGATTTACCATTTTAAATAAATATAAATGATAATAATGAAAACTAATTACAGAAAGGAGAACGGGTATATGAAGAACATTATGCTTTCAGCGCGGCATGTTTTTATCGTAACATCTATCGACGATAAACCTGTTGCAGCGAACCAGTATAACGTTCATTTTCCCAATGCACCACCAGGTCTTAGTTAAGAAGACCCTCGATCGGATAATATCCGATGATCAAGAAAATAATTAATATGTTAAATAACTCATGTTAAACATTAGGAGATAACTATGAAGCTGTATACTTGTTTTGTTGTTCTGTTACTGATTACGGTGACTTTAACACTTAATGCTCAGGTGCCGTACTATAGTAATTATCCACTTTCATTCAGGAGTCTATCACTGGGTGGGATTATTAATGATGATCTCGATCTGGTCTATGATCCGATTGAACTGAGATTTGTAGATAGTCTAAGATTATACACTAATCTTAGCAACCTCACGAGTTATGATGAGGAAGTTATTGGCAATAATGGCGACCATGAGTTCTTGCTGGGTGTTTCCCGCAAGAATCCCTGGATGGATAATCATTGGATGTCTGCGTTGGTTCGATTTGAAAAATATAAATATATTTCTGAATATTCCCAAGACTATATTACATTATCGGATGCTCTATCTCCGTACAATGATGTTTATGATTACAGACAAACATCATCATATAAATCAAAATCTGGGAATCCGCAAGATTATTATTCATTTCTCTTGAATAACAGTTTCCTTTTCAACGATATCACATTCGGTTTGAATCTGGAATATTCAAAAGCTATAACCGATTACTACCAAGCGGCATCTCCCGCTACACCTTATGGAACAGGGACTGGTCCTTTTTCATATGTCTATTCAGGATATTCTTCGTTTGACCGTTCATACGAGGCATTCTATCTAGATTCAAATTATTCCCCATATAAATATTCGGAACACGGTAATTTCCTTACAACAAATGAAAATCCGTACTTCCGTGCTATTGCATCGGCAATGAAACCGATGTGGGGGTATGAGCTTCGTGGTGATGTAATATTCCATACAATCGATGCGTCGGAAAAAATAAACGATTTATACTCGGCATCGTATGAATATTTCAGACCAACAGTATCGAATTATGCGTATAGATACTCCGAGTCAGAAGGTTATCAAGCAGATTGGAAACGCAAAGGAAGCGGTATTGGATTTGGCGCCGCAATTCGTCGTACATTCGATAAACAGTCACAGCGTAGAAACGATGGATACTATTCGCTTGGTGTTGGGTTGGATTTCTCTTCATATGATTATACTAATCAAGCTTCAAACCCAAGGACTACTTACTTTAGATATTTCGACGTAATAGGAACCGGCGGTTCGGACTATGTTAACAGTTTTACTGAAGATTACAACGGAAGTAATAACGGTGATGGAACTGCCACTAACTTGATCATTAATGCGAAACTTAATATCCCGCTTGTTGACGGAGTTTATTTCGGAATTGGCGGATCATATATGTATTACACAGAAGAATTGAATACAAAATACGCGATGAGCTTCAAACAAGTGACAAATTATTCTGTCACAGATAATGTCAACAATGCGTCTGATTATATCCATACCATCACTTACAGTGAAAACGCGAACCGAACAGAAGATGTTACACAGAATATTTTCATGGTTCCTGTTGGTATTGAATATAAGTTTACAGAAAATAAGCGCTGGTCTGCTCGTGTAGGTACTATTTTCGCTTATGAGGGTTATGAAAGTAATTCGAAAAAAACTGTAACCGAATCGAAAGCATATACAGATAAATGGGAATATGGTGATGGCACTTCGTCAACATCGATCGATCCAGATTATTATTATAACACGAAGAGCAATTATAAATATGCTAATACATGGAAGGAATTCACATACGGGCTTGGTTACGAGCCTACCGAGAATCTTCAGATCGATCTCATGGGATTCTTTGATTTGAGTGACAGTGTCCAATTCTTTGATATGGAATTTTTCAAGAGTCTCAGATTTTCATTTGTAATGAAGTTCTAAGTTTAAGCCATATCAGATATTTTCCGCCCACATCGATACGATTCGTGTGGGCGGTTTTATTTTATAAATCGACATAATATGAAACGAAAACCGAAATACCGCTTTCTTTTATTCTTGTTCTTCTTTTTCCTTCTGATTCATACGCTTGAATTACATTCCCAGGTTCGTTCGAAACATGGTATGGTTGTCTCTGCTAACCGGCTTGCCTCAGACGTCGGGATCGAGATTATGAAAAAGGGCGGCAATGCAATTGATGCGGCTGTTGCCGTTGGTTTCGCGCTTGCGGTGGTTTTCCCGGAAGCGGGGAATATAGGCGGTGGAGGGTATATGATCGTTAGAAAAGCAGACGGAACATGTGCTGCACTCGATTTTCGCGAAAAAGCTCCCAGGTCCGCACTGAGTGATATTTTCCTCGATAGTGCCGGAAATGTAACGGATAGGATAACACGGGGTTGCATGTCGGCAGGTGTCCCGGGAACAGTTGCCGGCTTGATACAAGCTCTCGATGATTACGGTACAATGAAATTGAAGGATGTTATCGAACCGGCGATTATTCTCGCTAAGAATGGTTTCGAAATAGATGAGCGCCTGCGGAGTAAACTTATTGAATATGAAAATGATTTGAGGCCGTTTCCATCCACTGTTAAATTATTTTTTAAGAACGACAGCTTATATCAAGAAGGGGACACACTGAAGCAGTCTGATTTAGCCGCTACTCTGATCCGTATTCAATCAACTGGTATCGATGGTTTTTATAAGGGAGAGACGGCACGTCTCATCACCGATGAGATGCGGCGTGGCGGCGGGTTGATTACTGAAGATGATCTGGCAGAATATAAACCAATTATCAGGAAACCTCTGATCGGTACATATCGCGGCTATGATATTATCACTATGCCGCCGTCAAGCTCCGGTGGATTATGTCTGATCGAAATTATGAATATCATCGAAAAATTTAATCTTGACTCGTTGGGTTATCATACATCCCAGTCCGTTCATATAATCTCGGAAGCAATGAAGTGCGCTTATGCAGATCGTGCGGAATACATGGGAGACCCGGATTATGTTGCTATCCCGGTTGATAGGTTGATTTCTAAAGAATACGCATCATTGTATTCAGCAAAGATAGATCCATACTATTCAACACCTTCCGAGTCAATCAAGGCAAGAGTAGTTCGTGAACACCCAAATACGACACACTACTCTGTTGTAGATTCATCGGGGAACTGCGTAGCAGTGACCTATACTCTAAACGACCTTTTTGGCAGTCAAGTGGTTGTTGATGGTGCAGGATTTTTTTTGAATAATGAGATGGATGATTTTAGTTCTAAACCCGGCGTTGCAAACAGTTATGGATTGACAGGCGGATACGCCAATTCAATCGAGCCGGGAAAACGACCGCTGAGTTCAATGGCGCCGACAATCATACTCAAGGATGGTAAACCGATACTGATTCTTGGTGCACGGGGTGGTTCGAGAATTATAACCGGTGTTTTGCAGGTCATTCTAAACGTTCTGGATTATCGAATGGATATTGAAAATGCCGTCAATGCACCGCGCTTCCATCATCAATGGATCCCGGATGAATTGATCTATGAAAAAGATTGCTTCAATAGCGATGTTGTGTTAAATCTTCAGGAAAGAGGTTATCATACGAAAGAAGTTATATCAAAAATTGGTGCACTGGAAATTATATATTTCGATTCTGATTCTGGTTGGATATATGGTGTCCCCGATTTCCGTGAGGGTGGTGTGGCAGTCGGGTATTAAAAAATAATTATCTTGACTTTATGAGCAAAACATTCGATATTATTCCAAATAGAATGAACGATTGGTGAGGATCCATTCTTTATTGACTCAGTTGGTTCCACACTAAAAATACTAATTTATTGGCGGGTAAAGGAGTTGCAAACCATGAGAACAATAACAAAAAAACCCTTTCTTGGCTTGATTATTATTTTGAGTTTCTTGGGTTTTTCGGTTGTGAATGCCGGGAGGCCCCAGAACATTACTCCCCATCGAGTACAATCACTTCTAAAACCCACAGGCTCACCGCTTCATGCAATGCTGAATATCAACAACTTCACAACATGGTATCGAGCAGATGGTGAATCGAACGTTCCAACATCGGAATCTTATAATGGAGGTATTTTTCCACGTGGTACTACCAATGTGATTTTCATGGATGGTATTATGTGGGGTGGTAAAACTTATCTCGACGCTGCTCATACACAACAAGCCCCCGTGCAGCTAATCAGAATTGGTGGTCAAACTTATAATGCCGGTACTGTTGAAGGTCGTATTATAGGAATGGATTCGTTGGCTGTAGCAGCGATCCGATGGGATGCAGACGTTCGCATATTTAGAATTCGTAGAGATTATACAGTAATGTCTGCTGATGAATTGAAACAGGACGCAGCAGGTGTGAATGAGATATTAGTAACAGATGTTACCGGTGCACAGATGATAGCCGTTGCTACTCAATATGCAAAAGACTGGGATGAATGGCCTGTTCAATATGGTGCACCATACATTGAGCGAAACGGGATTCCGGGTTACCAAAAGCCACCTGCGTTCGGTCCGCTTTTCACAGTTGATTCTCTCATTGCCGGTAATTACGATGAACCCGGAATAGCTGGTGCAGATCCGAATTCACCTGCCGATCAGGTAATATGGACGGTATATAACGATCTAAATGAAACCACAACGCTTGGTTTATATGGCAGCGAACCGATCGGTATAGAAGTCCAAGCGACAATTTGGGGATATAAACGGACCGATGCTGAGGGTAATCTGTATTTCAAAAAAATAAAAATTATTAACAAAGGTGGTGTAGATGTTGGAAACGGAAAGAAAGGTTCATTCTACATTGATAGCATGTACATAGCTCAATGGGCAGATCCCGATCTTGGCGCATTTGGTGATGATCTTGCTGGCTCTGACTCAGTGTTGAGTTTAGGATTTGTTTATAATGGAAACGCAGTCGATGCTCAATTTATAAAATATGGTTTACCACCTCCTGCTGTGGGGTATGATCTTCTGCAGGGACCAATTGTTCCCGGATTCCCTTCTGACACGGCAATTTTTGATTTGAAAAAGGTTGGAGGGAAGAAAAATCTTGGCATGTCGTCATTCGCATATTTTGCCGCGGGCAGTGCTATAAGCGATCCTCATTTTGATTATGAGGGTGGGAAGCGATGGTGGAAGATGCTGCAAGGATTCGTTCCAGATACTTCGACTATTCCTGACAGATTATATCCACATCCGCCAGGATATCCGATAAGCAAATTTCCATTATCAGGTGACCCCGTAGCAGTTACTGGGTTTCTCGATGGGCAAGGACAGAATTATTCATTTGCGCCGGGTGACCGCAGGATTGTATTAAATACAGGTCCGTTCACCTTAGCACCTTCGGATACTCAGGAAATTGTCGTATGTACTGTAGGTGGATTGGGTGCTGATAGATTATCGAGTGTTGGTGTGCTGAAATCAAATGTGAGAACTGATCTTGTCCCGATTTTCTGGACAACAAGTTAAGACAAAAAATTATTTAATTCAAATTGCACCGGTGATTGATAACCGATAGCAGAATGTCTC
>JAGVIE010000056.1 GCA_020056225.1 Bacteroidota bacterium | reverse complement strand
CTTCTTCTTCTGACTTGTTCTGCTTCCATTTCGGACTTCTCCTTTTCTCTAATATACTGGCTTTTCTCTCTGTCCGAAAATTAGGGGGAAGATCAATATGCCTCCTGCCATCTTTGGATTCCAAGTAACAGCATGATCACCTTTTTCCATTACAGCATCAACGACAGTTGCGACAATTCTACCCAAGAGATCGTAAACGGTTAAGCGTGTGTAACTTGTATATGGAAGTTCATAGTTGATGACTGTAGAAGGGTTAAATGGATTAGGGTAATTCTGGAACAAAAGGAATTCTTGAGGTATTGAGGTTTCATTATTGTTCTCTGCGACCAAACTTAGGTTCGTTATCTCTTTCTCGATCATCAAATCCCCGCTGGCTCCGAGTAATTTTTCACCATCGGATAATTTAAGTAAATAATTTTCCGTCGACGATAATTTCCAAGATACTTTAACTGGATAATATAATGATTGCAGTAATATTTGAAATTCTTGCTTATTACCATTAGTCGCCAAGTGCTCTACAGATTGATTAGATTTAAAACGGACATCGAAAGCGCCGGGCGGCGGAACCGGCGGCAATTCACTTTTAATGTTGTAAATCGAATCAGTTCCAAGGTATAGCGTTTGCTTATGACCGGTTTGATCATCAAACATGAATGAATCGATTGATCCCCTGATAGTATTCAGTAATTTCCCGGTGGCGTTCTTAAAAAGATTTGCAGAAGATGAAAGTATCAGCTTACCATCAGCATTCGATTTTATCCAATAACCTTTCGACGGGAAAAGAGTATCGCTTCTTACATATGTTCCGTTAAATCCAAAATAATCCGACGTTAGAATACCCGGGGGATCGGTAACAATAGAGTTTACGCTAATTGGCATCGTCAACGACCCGATCAGGTTCCATCCGATTCTTAGTGAAATTGTGTCAACGTAGGATGAATCACCTGAAATGTCAACACTATCATCCGTTCCGAATTTAATCCAGTAACCGTATCCGTGCGAAAGAGAGTCATGTGAAATATAACTTTCCTCGTACGCGAACACTTCGGAAATACTTGTTGGAAAAACGACAGACTTAGGAATTTTTATCGATTGAAAAGGAAGTGATATTAAATTCCAACCACCGACGAAACTCATTGTTATTCTGTTACATGATAACTGTAAACCTGTGCCTGATCCATATATTGTTTCCACCCCATCCAGATTGCGAGCTTTTATGCTGAAAGTATAATACATGCAACTTGTCAATCCACGAACATCCATCCCGTTTATTCCGCCCCACTCTGAGTAAGTCCGCCATATGGGAATCGAACCAAGCGTTCCGTCTTGTTGAACAAAAGCGCTTGCACTTTCCGTCACGGCGCGGATGGCAAATTGAGTAGCCGGTGGATTTAAATTCGGGACAATGATAACAGTGAGTGATTGTGAAAATATATTCGTGATAGTCGGAGTTCCGGCAAGAGTTGCCAAAGTAGTAAGATTGATAGAGGCAAACTCACCTTCTCCGATATTATTAAACGGCACAATGCGATAATAATAACGCTGGTTGATTTGCAATCCATTGTCTGTGAATGTAATCGTATTAGGAAGCAGATCTCCATCCACTTGTACAAAAGGTCCGTCTGAACTCAAGGAACGGTATATTCTATAACCGGTTTCATCCGTAGCGTTATCCACCCAATTGATTTGTAAACTTCCTTCTGTTATCTGCGATGGAGAAACACCCGATGGCGGCGCCGGCAGAGGAAGCGTCGTGAATTTTCTCGGTGCATTCGAGGCAGTGGTAGTTCCGTTGGAATTTTTTGCCGTAATCTTCCAATAGTATATAGTATTGGCGCTTACGCCGGAATAATAATATGAAGTATCAGTTTTATTAGAATCTACTTTCGTAATCGGTGGATTCTGTGTATCAAGGTAAATATCGTAGTCCAACGCATTTGCAGATACATTCCAGACTAGTGATCCTGCCAGCAATTGACCGGTCGCATTATCCGCAGGCGATGATAATTGAAAAACATCGGGGGGAGGTCCGATCGTAACAAAATTCCAAGGCGAACCATTTGCTGTAATCGAATCTACATTATTCTTTGCTATAACTTTCCAATAATAGGTTGCCGCATAAGATAAATTACTAAAATCTAATGTCGTTCCGGATTGATTTGAGCTTATTCTTGTAAGAGGAGGATTATTTAAATCAAGATAGACATCATACTGCGTTGCACTCGGTGAAGCCTGCCATGTTAATGTACCTGAGATTGATCGATTGATTGCACCATTTGCAGGCGATAGCAGGTTAAACGAACCCGGCGGCGCTTGAATAGTCGTGAAGCTTCTGGGTGAATCGATCCCAACCGTACTATCGGCAATATTTTTAGCAACAATCTTCCAGTAGTAAGTAGCGCTATTCGTTAATCCGGCATAGTTGTAGGTTATTCCCGCTTGATTCGAACTAACTTTAATTGTTGGGGGATTTATTGTACTTAGATAGACATCATACCCCGAGGCATTTGCCGAAGTTTGCCATGAGAGCGTTCCGTCAACAAGTTGGTTCGCAGCACTGTTCGCCGGTGAAAGTAAAGAGAATGAACCGGGTGGTGCAATAATTGTTGTAAAACTCCAGGGAGAACCGGCGGCTGTCATGCTATCAATTGCATTCTTCGCAACTACTTTCCAGTAGTATGTATTGCTGTTTGTTAAACCGCTATAATTGTAGGATGCAGCGGATTGATTTGAACTAACTTTTGTCACAGGTGGATTGGCTGTGCCCAAATAAACATCATAACCTGTAGCGTTCATCGACGTTTGCCACGATAATGTTCCGGAGACGTTTTGATTTATTGCGCTATTGGCAGGTGAAAGTAAATTGAATGCTACCGGCGGCGCTTGAATAGTTGTAAAATTCCATGGTGAGGCAGTTGCATCCGCGGATCCCCCAGCATTTTTTGCTGTAACCTTCCAATAATAAATTGTATTATTATTCAATCCGCCGTAATTGTAAAATGTATCTGCTTGAGCCGAACTAACTTTAGTGGTGGGTGGATTTGTTGCCCCTAAATATACATCGTAACTTGTCGCACCTGAGGATGTCTGCCACCGAAGTGTCCCGGCTACAGGTTGACCCGTAGAAGCATTCGCGGGTGTGAGAAGAGCAAACAATCCGGGCGGCGGGCTTGAACTAATCGTAATCCACATCGGCGCTGTCCATGCTCGATGTCCGTCGGCTTCAACAACGTAGGCGTAATAATAATATGTTGTACCGATTGTTTGTGCTTGTGTAAATACTAACGAATCTCGACCGGTCACATACTGAAGAGTGGTAGGAGCCGAACCCGACCCGGGGACGCCATAACGAATTTCTATTCTGGAAATCGATTCGCCTCCATCCGGATCAATCGCCTTAACTCTAATTGGGATGGAGCCGTACATCGAAAATATTTCACCCATACGGTGTGTCCCGACTTCAAACTGCACCTGGAGGTTATGATCTTCCACAGCATACACTCGCCGCTTCCGAAATGCATCGTCTACATTCGCTTTCGTTAATGACGTTGCCAGCAGAGCTGTTCGCTGCTGATTTGATTTACCAAAAGTAGTGTAATGATTATCTTGATTCGCTATTGGTGCAACATGATAGCCTTTATATAAAAGCTGATGATATTGAGTTTGGTAATCTCCAGCGTCAGGATCGGTTTCAGTAATGTTTGTCGACATAGCATTGCCGCTTTTGATCGAAACTCCTTCAACGACACTATCCCAGTTCGCATTATATGCTCCTGTAAAAATCCCGTCATAGTCACTCGAATTGGGATGGGCAAGATAACAGTATCCGTTATTCGCTTTTACAGCAGTAAATAAACCGCCATAATCTCCCTTAGCAATATAAACATCATAAACTCCGGGATTCCAGCCAAACAATTTATCGGTACCATACACCAACACATGTCCACCCGTACTGATTGTTCCCCACTCCTGTCCAAACAGTCCAACAAAATTTCCATCCTGGTTCACTGAATCTGCTTCACGAAATCCAGACCGCCAATATGCGAGCGTCATATTTGGACCTTCATTATGATTATGGTCGCTAATGCCAAGGAAATCAAAGCTCGAACGGTTTGTTCTTGCCCAGGTTATAGAACGAGCAACGGGGAGTGTATAGGTAGATTGATTCTGGTCCAAACTACCGTCAGAATACCATGTATGCGTATGGTTGTCACCATAGTAAGTATTGTAAGTTTGCGCATAGGCGGATGTAATAATTCCGAATGCACACACGAGTGCTATGATCGCTGGGGGGCGGTTTTTCATTAAATTCTCAATTAAATAACAACGTTTCTATTATAAACTATCGAAAATAATAACAATAATCAATGTAAATTACGTTCCATTTAGTATTATTATTATTGTCTGAGGAAATTGGCTTTTTTTTCGTATACTATTGTGAAATCTTTACAATTAAATTGAATTATATCAGATGAAGGGTGACAAACAACACGAATATTGGATGGAAAAGGCACTTAAGGAAGCCGGTCTCGCCTTGGGTCGGAAGGAAGTACCTGTTGGCGCGGTAATCGTACATGACGGTGCTATTATCGGAAAAGGTTCGAACCAAATCGAGATGCTGCAGGATCCAACGGCACACGCAGAGATGATTGCTCTGACCGCCGCCGCTTCACACCTTGGCAACCGAAGATTAGAAAAATGCACAATGTACGTAACGCTTGAGCCATGCCCGATGTGTGCCGGTGCAATTGTTCTTTCAAGAATACCACTTCTCATTTTTGGAGCTTACGATCCAAAAGCCGGCGCCTGCTCATCACTTTATACCATCACTAACGATTCACGACTCAATCATCGCGTGCACACCATCGGAGGCATACTCGAAGGTCAATGTGCCGATATTCTAAAAGAATTTTTTAAACTTAAACGAAGAAACGGAGGATAATTCCATTATTCCAACATTCCACTAATACTTAAATTATCTGCACCACCCTTCACCGTTACAACTTTATTCCCTGCTCTCTTGCAGTTTCTCCGCTTTATCTGCGATCTTCAATTGTTCGATAATTTCATCCAACTTTCCATCGATAATTTCGGAAAGATTGTAAAGCGTCAACCCGATACGATGATCGGTAATACGGTTCTGGGGAAAGTTGTATGTCCGGATTTTATCGCTCCGGTCGCCGCTCTTTACCATCAATCGTCGCTGTGCGGAGATATCAGCATTTTGTTCCCTGATTTTTGCTTCATATAATTTTGCCCGAAGCATCTTCATCGCACGTTCGCGGTTCTGAAATTGAGACCGTTCCTGCTGACATGCGACTATGACACCGCTTGGTCTATGCGTTATACGCACGGCGGTTTCAACTTTATTCACATTCTGCCCGCCCTTGCCGCCCGCACGATAAGTATCGAATTGCAAGTCGGCAGGATTTATTTCAATCTCAACATCTTCAACTTCAGGCAATACCGCAACAGTTGCCGCTGATGTATGAACACGTCCCTGCGCTTCTGTCTCAGGCACACGCTGAACGCGATGTACTCCGCTTTCAAATTTTAATGCACCATAAGCGCCGTTACCTTTGAGCGAGAAAATTACTTCCTTGAATCCACCGAGACCCGTATCGTTCCAATCCATTAATTCAGTCTTCCAGCCGGCGCGCTCGGCGTACCGTGTGTACATCCGGTATAGATCCGCCGCAAACAGCGCCGCCTCTTCTCCGCCTGTTCCGCCGCGAATCTCAACTATGCAATCTTTATCGTTATTCGGGTCTTTAGGTATTAGAAGAATTTTAAGCTCCTCTTCCAATTTTAAAAATTTCGCCTGAGTATCGGCAAGTTCAGCAACAGCAAGCTCACGCATTTCTAAATCGGCTTCATTCTCAGCTAGATGTTTTAGGTTCTCAACGTCTGTCCTCGATTTTTTATACTCCTGATACTTGCGGACAATCTCCGTTTTTTCCGCGCGCTCTTTGCTAAGCTCGCGGTATCTTTCCTGATTGGAAATAACCGCCGGATCAGAAAGAAGCTGAGTAATTTCTTCGTAGCGTGCTATTAATTTTTCAAGTTTATCGAACATTCTTACTTCTCCGCCAGCTCAGACACAAGTTGAACGTATGAAACTTGCTGAGGCACATCAATCCCAAGCGCGCATTTCATCGCAATAAGCGCAACATCAACCTGTGAAGCGTCCGGTTCTTTGGTTGTAATCTTTTGCATCCATAAACCGGGCGCGATAAGAATTTTACCAAGCGTAGTATTGCTTTTACGTCCCGACCATCGGATGAATTCATATGAAATCCCACCGACCAACGGAATCAACGGCAGGTGCGTCAACAGACGAACGAACAGAGTAATTTTCCCGAGCCACATTATCAACAGCGAATCGAATATAGAAAACAGCACCATCGATGCTAAAACCACGATAAGAATGAAGCTCGTACCACACCGCGGGTGAAATCGTGATGACAGCAATGCTGAGTCTATGTTCAACTCTTTGTTAGATTCAAATGTCATTACTGCCTTGTGCTCGCCGCCGTGATATTGGAATAGCCGCTTTACATCTTTCATCATAGAGATCGCAAGCAAATATATAAGTAGAATGGTCAAACGTATCAATCCTGCGATGATGTTAAATCCAAACGCATTCTGCTCGATGCTGAAGAGTTTTGTCGTTATGATAAGCGGTGTAACAAAGAAAATCGCAATCCCCAGCGCGAGCGCAAAAAGCACAGTAAGCGCCAACCTCAAATTAGATGCCGATTTCTTTTTCTTGATCTCCTTACCGTTGCCTTTCGCCCGTTCCTGCAAATCGATATCGTGCATAGCGACTTCAGCAGAAAAGTTGAGTGTCTCGATGCCTACAAACATCATCTCAATCAACCCGACTGCGCCCCTGAGTATTGGCAGCTTGAAGATTTTGTATTTCTCAGCAAGCGATTTGTATTCTCTTTTTCTGACAACGATATCGCCATTCGCCCGGCGAACAGCAGTGGCAATCCTACCCGGCGCACGCATCATCACGCCTTCGATGACTGCCTGCCCACCAACTTGAAGCGGTTTACTTGGGTCGTATTTTATTTCCTGTTTATTTTCCGTCAAATAATTATCCTTTGAGACTTCTGAAAAATCCCTCCAATTGTCACCCTGAACGCCCGCCTGCCAAAGTCCGCCATAGCGGACGGCGGGCAGGAAGTGAAGGGTCTCAAATTCTTTAGAATCGAGATGTTTCTCCCGCTGAAGCGGGATCAACATGACAAAAAAGAATAATTCAGAAGTCTTTCTTTAATATTTCTATGGTTGAAATCCGAATATTGAATATATCAAATCCAAAAAAGAGATTTTGATTTGGAATTTTGATATTGTTTAGAATTTAGAGCTTTCTATCCGGGCTATCTTACGATTCCAATTATATGCGTAATTTTATTATTTTCCACAGCTTTCGGAGTATCTTCTTTGATAATATAACTTTTTATTCGTGTGGTTGCAATTAAGGAGTGAGTATTGTATATTCTTCGTGATGTTGCAAGAGATATTTATCCAAAATGAATAAAAATACCATCCCGGTTTATATCAGAACAAGTCATTGTGTTTTTTTAGATGATGCGCAGCATTCGCTCAGCCTCGGGATTAAAAAAGTTTACCCCCATCTAATTTCATGAACAATAATACATACAAAGAATCCTCAAGTTCCCCTGATGCAATCGTCATTGGTCGGGTTCAAAACGATAACGATCTGAACGAATTTATTCGTCTCCCTTGGCAGATTTACAAAGATTATCCTCATTGGGTGCCTCCTCTAATACGGGACGTGAAATTCAAATTAAATCAATCGAAGCATCCATTCTTCGAGCATGCAAAAATAGAATTATTCCTTGCTCGCCGCGGAACAACTATCGCCGGACGTATCGCCGCAATCGTCGATGACCGTTATAACGAATTCCACAAAGAACGCACCGGATTTTTCGGTATGTTCGAATGTGCTGAAGACTACGATGCAGCGAAGGCATTATTTTCTTCCGCAGAAACTTGGTGCAAGAATCAGGGCATGAACCGAATGCGGGGACCGATGAACTTAAGCATGAACGACGAGTGCGGATTCCTGCTGGAAGGTTTCGACCTCGACCCCGTTATCATGATGCCGTACAATCCAAAGTACTATCTTGAATTTTGCGAGCGATATGGTTTTATTAAAGCAAAAGATTTATACGCCTATTTGAAAAGTGACATAGGAGTAGTCGATCGGATTGCAAAACTCGTAGAGCGGGTGAAGAGTAAAGAAAATGTTGTCATTAGACCGGTTGACTTGAAAAATTTTAAACAGGAAGTAGCGATCGTCAAGGATATTTACAATGCGGCGTGGGAATTAAACTGGGGTTTTGTACCAATGACTGAAAAGGAAATGGATCTCATGGCGAAAGAATTGAGACCCATTTGTGAGCCGGAGCTCGTCTTGTTTGCTGAAGTCAATGGACAGCCGGTGGGTGTGAGCGTCACTCTCCCCGATATGAATCAGGTGTTGAAAAAGCTGAATGGAAAACTTGGTCCCATCGGTATCTTAAAGTTTCTCTATTACAAAAAGAAGATAACCGGAGCCCGGGCGATCGTGTTCGGCATTAAAAAAGAATTCCGCCTCACGGGCATCAGCAGCGTATTGTATTACGAGACGGTAAAGAGAGGCGCGCGATTAGGATACACATGGTGCGAGATGTCGTGGAACCTCGAAGATAACGATCTGATCAACCGCTTCGATGAAGCTGTTGGTGGGAAGCTGTACAAGAAATACCGGATTTACGAAAAGGAGCTTCCCTGATTCCGTGTCATTCTGAGGGATCCCGCTCAAAGAGCGGGAGACTGAAGAATCTCTCATTTCAATATTGTTTCCAGATTCTTCACTCCGTTCAGAATGACAATCCTTAATGGTTGCAATTTAAATATGAGTGTTGTATATTCAAAGCGAAATGAAAATTTAAATAACATGGAGGATGATTTAATTAGTGGGAAAGTACTCATCACAAAAAATCATTTTAGACCGCTATGAGCGAGATAAACGAGATACGTTTGTAAACTATTAGTTAGAACATGAAGAAAGCAAAAAAGATTTTACCAAAACTTGATGACGCCGTGGTCACTGCTTATGAAGAATTTATAAGCGAATTTAAAGCTGAGTCCGATAGGGCTGCAGTTATTTTAGGAGCATCCAAGATAGACACTCTTCTTAGCCAACTGGTTTCAAATGTTTTATTGCCATTTCCAGGAAAGGAAGACGATTTATTAGACGAAAAGAGAGAACGTCCTCTATCAGCACTTAGCGCCCGGATAAGCATTTGCCACAGACTGGGTATTATAGATGCACAGTTTGCTAAATCTTTACACACTGTAAGAAAAATCCGAAATGATTTTGCACACGAAGTATCTGGAACAAAGCTTGATGCTCCACCATATCGCGATCAAATTCGATCCCTTGTAAATCCTTATGCAGTAACTGAATTATTTCATGATGTCAAGAGATCCTTCTTTATAGATAAGAAAGGCGCAACAGCTGATTTTTTAACGATAATATCTATCATCATTGCTCGCCTTGATACTTTGTTATTTAAGATAAAACCACTGAAAGATTCAAATGCATTTCCACTTATAATCCCAAACTACCATAGCAAATTAAAACCGACATCCAAAAATTGAGGTACGAAATGAGTGACTCTCATAAAAAAAATATAATGAATGTTGCAGTAATTCGAGGAAGCGTATTGGGCGTCTCAGTCTATCGGGGATATGCAAAACTCTCAGATTTAGCCCGCATCTCAAAACCAGATATTTATGATCAGAGAAACAACCCACAAGGGACGCAAAGAGATCTAAGTCCTAAACATGCGAAAGAGGCATATGAATATGTAAAACAACGTGAACTCGCATTTTGGCCGGAAGTATTTCTCAGTGTCAGATCAAAGAATGTAATAAAGTATAAACCTTTGAATGCCAACGCTGAATATGGAACACTTACAATAGACCTGTCTGATGTTGATACTAAAGAAAACATTGCAATTGCCAGAGTCGATGGAAACCACCGTTTACATTATGCAGATGGCAAAGACAAAAAGTTTCCTGCAATTGAAAAGCTTGTATCTTTTTGCCTTGCATATGATATAACGAATGAAGAAGAAACTATCCTTTTTAAAGATATCAATGATAACCAAAAGCCTATGAATACTAGTCACCTCGACAATATTGAGGTTAGACTTACAAGTAAAACTACTCTAAAGCGAAAGAACCCAGATTTGTATATTGCCCAAAAAATGGGGCGAGATAAAACCAGTCCATTATTTGATAGAATATTTGAAGGGGGTAGAAAACTTCAGGGTCATGATATCCCCCTTCGCTCATTACGCTCAGGAATAAAATATTTACTTTCAAGATCGAATCAGCTTGGACCACTTGGAGATGTTGATGCACAGTACAAAGTCATTCGTAATTTTTTCCATTCTGTAAAGAAGTGGCAACCAAAAGCGTGGCATGATTCTAAAAACTATTTAATGCTTAGAGGTGCAGGTCTTTGGGCATTGTGTTTTATAGGATCAGTCGTAATTGACAAAACTCTTCTTCAAAGTGAATACAGCTCAAATTATATGTTGCAAATTTTACGTTCTGGGAAATCTTGGGATTGGGCAAACGGTGGTCCCTTCAAGGGTCTTGGTGGTCGTGGTGGGGCTGTTGAAATAAGCAACCTTGTTACAAAGGATTTCAAAGACGGTTCTAAATTATCGGCAAGAGAGTTGCTGACGCGCATCATGAAAGAAGAATAAATATTGTACTTTATAAGACAATCATTACAGCGGAAATAACGTTTGAAGAAGAATAAACAATTGATCTTGTCCCGATTTTCTGGACAACAAGTTAAGACAAAAAATTATTTAATTCAAATTGCACCGGTGATTGATAACCGATAGCAGAATGTCTCCG